>NZ_CVSS01000041.1 GCF_001180185.1 Candidatus Pelagibacter communis
AATAAAGTATGAAAAGTCTAAAATTTCTACAGTGCTCAAAAGACCTGGTACGTTTGTTGATAAAGAGATTAAATCTTTAAAAAAAAATTAATGAAACTAAGTAAAAAAGAAATAGCTAATTTGCTTCCCCATAGAGAACCAATGTTGTTGATTGATGAATTGATAGATATAAAAAAATTACATTCTGCTACAGCTATTATGAATGTTAAAAAAGATGCATTTTATGTTAATGGACATTTTCCTGGAAATCCTGTTATGCCAGGTGTATTAATTGTAGAAGCATTTGGCCAAGCAGCTGCTGCTCTGACTGCTCATGGTATCGACAAGAAAGAATATGATAACAAATTAGTTTTTTTAATGAATATTGAAAAAGCTAGATTTAGAAATCCAGTTATTCCAGATTGTAAATTAGAATTGAAAATTGAAGCTATAAGATCCCATGGTAGAGTTTGGAAATATAAAGGTGAGGCATTTGTTGAGGGAAAGCGTATGGCGGATGCACAATGGTCAGCTACAATAGTAGATAAAAATAATTAGAAATAATTGTTGATAATTAAAATTGAAATATTTTGATATTAACAAGGTGTGAAAAATCCTTTTTTTAAAAATACTGGACCTCATAGTTTGAATTATTTGCTAGAAACTATTTATTTGAAAGATGATAATATTACTGATGTTAAGATAAATGATATAAAAGATCTTAGCTCTTCTCAAAAAAATGAAATAACTTTTTTACATTCAAAAAGATATACTGACTTAGCAAAAAAAACTAAAGCATCTTATTGTTTAACATCTAAAAATTTTCAATCATTTTTACCAAATAACTGTAAGCCTATTATTTCAGACAAAGTTTTATTACATACTGCTCAAATAACAAAAATTTTTTACCCAGAATCTATAACTGATGATTATGATAACACTGTTAAACCAATTAATGAAACAGAATTTAAGGATAAAATTAAATCTGGAAAAAATGTTCTTATTGGCAAGAATGTAAAAATTGGTGAGAATTGTTTAATTGGTCATAATTCTATTATAGAAAAAAATGTTAACATCGGCGATGATTGTTCTATAGGATCAAATGTAATTATAAGAAATTCATTGATTAAAAATAATGTTCACATATTAGACGGTTGTGTGATCGGAAAGAAGGGGTTTGGTTTTTTTCCGAATAAAGAATCTAATTTTAGGTATCCGCAAATAGGCATTGTAATTATTGAGGATAACGTAGAAATAGGTTGTGGATCTACAATAGATAGAGGTTCTCTCTCAAATACAATCATAGGAAAAAATACATATTTAGATAATCAAATACATATAGCCCACAATGTTAAAATTGGTGAGAATTGTATTATCGCTGGACAAGTGGGCTTTGCTGGAAGTTCTACTTTAGGTAATAATGTTATGATTGGAGGTCAGGCTGGTATTTCAGGTCATCTTAAAATTGGTAATAATGTGCAAATAGGTGGTGGTAGTGGAGTTATAAAGAATATTCCTGATAATTCAAAAGTAATGGGTTATCCAGCAAAGGATTTAAAAAATTTTATTAGAGAAAATAAATGATAGATAAAACAGCCGTAATAGATAAAAATGCAAAATTGCATTCGAGTGTAAAAATTGGACCTTATTCAGTCATTGGTCCTAATGTAGAAGTTGGAGAGAATACAGAAATTCAATCACATGTAAGCATTATTGGAAATATTAAAATTGGAAAAGGAAATAAGATTTTTCCATTTGTTTCAATTAATGATCCTCAAGACTTAAAATATAATGGTGAAGATACAAGTTTAGTTATTGGAGATAATAATAAGATAAGAGAATATGTAACAATAAATCCTGGGACAATTGGTGGAGGATCTAAAACAGTAATTGGAAATAATTGTTTATTTATGATTTCATCACATATAGCTCATGATTGCCTGTTGAGCCAAGTATTACAATTTTTTTTTTCATTATAAAGATAAAAGATAAATTGAAGGT
>NZ_CVSS01000042.1 GCF_001180185.1 Candidatus Pelagibacter communis
ACAACTCAGGTTAACATAGTTATTTGAAAAAGGAAAAAATTGTTTAATTATATAAAATTAAAGAATATGGCACAGCAAGAGATTATCCTTCTGTAGAAGGTACATCCAAACTATCTCCATATATAAAACATGGACAAATACATGTGAGCACAATTTGGAAAAAATGTAACGAAATTAAATCTAAAGGCATTGGTTACAGAAAATATATTAATGAACTAGGTTGGCGTGAGTTTTCTCACAGTTTGATTAATTATTTTCCTGAGTTCTTAAAAGGAAATTACAGAAAAGAATTTGATAAATTTCCTTGGGTAAAAAACGAAAAATTTTTGAAAGCATGGAAATCAGGAATGACTGGTTATCCGATTGTGGATGCTGGTATGAGAGAATTATATGAAACTGGTTGGATGCATAACAGAATAAGAATGGTTGTTGGTTCTTTTCTAGTCAAACATCTAAGAATTAATTGGATCGAAGGTGAAAAACATTTTAGAAATTGTTTACTTGATTTTAATAAAGCCAATAATGTGGCCCAGTGGCAATGGGTTGCGGGTTGTGGAGCAGATGCAGCTCCTTATTTTAGAATTTTTAATCCTATTCTACAGGGTGAAAAATTTGACAAAGAAGGAAAATATGTAAAAAAATGGATTCCAGAACTAAGCAAAGTTCCACAAAAATTTATCCACAAACCTTGGGAAATGGAAATGAA
>NZ_CVSS01000043.1 GCF_001180185.1 Candidatus Pelagibacter communis
TTGCGAAAGAATTAAAAAATAATGGATATTATATTAAGATTTCACAAGCACACCAAAACTTATATCTGCTGGAACTGACTCTCGAATTAATTCCCACACCTTTTTTGAAGTTTTATTAATTGGGTTTTTAAAAGTGCTTCCGCTAGTTTTTATATTTGTAGGTTGATTTTTATCTTTTTGATTTTTTAATTTTATAATTGTTTTTTTTATTTCATCTTTGTCTTTTGGTAGCCCTCTAAATGATGCGCTTAAAAAAATTAAATCTTCAGGCAAATTATTCTTCCTATATTCAAAGTTAATTTTTTCTACTGGAATAGTTAAAATATTTCCAGTTTTATCAAGTGCTTGTATTGATAATAGAATATCTTTAATTTCTTTATTAAAACAACCTGCATTCATTTTTATTGCACCTCCTATAGTTCCAGGTATGCATGATAAAAATTCTAAACCACTTAAGCCATTGTTCGCTGCGTAATCTGATAATTTCTTATCTAATACAGCAGCGCCCGATATAATCATATTTGAATTTAAAATAGATAATCTATTAAAATTTTTTCCAAGTTTAATTATTACACCATCATAGGTTTCATCTGAGATTAGTAAATTAGACCCTGCTCCAATTATTTGAATTTTCTCTCTATTATTAAGAGTCTTAAGAAATTCAACTAAATCTTTTAATTCATTTGCTTTAAAAAAGACCTTAGTTTTTCCTCCTATATTAAACCAATTTTTTTTTTTTAAATCTGCATCATAAATAATATTTGCGTCAAATTTTTTTAATAAATCTTTTAATTGTTCTATTTTCATCTCATTAAATACGGTAATTCTTTTATCCAGTTAGAGATTGAACCTGCTCCCATTCCTACAACAATTTTTTTACCATAAGTATTTTGTTTCAGATATTTTGCTAATTGAAAATTATTTTCTACCATAAATAATTTTACTCTTGAATTTTTTATAATTTCTTTAGCAAAATCATTATAATTAAATCCTAATTTAATTTTCTCACCAGCTGAATAGACTGGGCATAAAATGACTGTGTCCGCATTTTGAAAAGCAAAAGTAAAATCCCTTTTGAGATCTTTTAATCTTGAGATTCTATGTGGTTGAAAAATGCATATTTTTTCGTAATCGTTAAAAACTTTTTCTACACCTTGTAACACTACTTTAATCTCGGTAGGGTGATGTGCGTAATCATCGTAAAAATCGACATTGTTATAAGAGAAAATCTTATTAAATCTCCTTTGTACTCCTTTAAAGTTTTTTAATCCCTTTTTTATTTTTTGGACAGGAATGCCCACTGTTAATGCAACACCAACTGCTCCAACAGTATTTCTTATGTTATGAACTCCAAGTAAGGGTATTTGTATATTCTTTATGTAAAAATTTTGTTTGTTAGGTAATTTAACAAGAAGATCAAAATTTGAGTAAGATTTATACTGCTTAATATTTCTTATTTGAAAATTTGAATGTGTTTTTTGACCATATGTATAAAAATTTTTATTCTTTATTGATTTAATTATCTCGTTATTGATTGGATCATCAATACAAATAAATGATTTTCCAAATGAAGGGACTTTATTTACAAACTCGATAAAATACCTCTTTAGGTCTTTCATAGATTTATAAAAATCCATGTGTTCTCTGTCAATATTAGTTATAATAGAATATGTTGGTGATATATGAACAAAACTGCCGTCCGACTCATCAGCTTCCAATATTGACCAATCACTGTTTCCTAATTTTGCAGTGCTTTTAATTGAGTTGATAACTCCTCCATTTATTATTGTAGGATCAATTCGCGTCTCTTGAAAAATTGAAGTAATTAAAGAAGTAGTAGTTGTTTTGCCATGAGATCCAACAACAACTATATTCTTCATCAACGACACGATACTAGCTAACATTTTACCTCTTTTAATTATTGGAATTTTTTTTCTTTTTGCTTCTATTAATTCTGGATTATTATTTTTTATAGCAGATGAGATAACTACAATTGTTGCATCTTTTAAATTTTTTTTTGAATGACCAAAAAAAATTCTTATTTTTTCTTTTTTAAGTCTGTCTATGTTCTTATTTTTTATTAAATCACTTCCTTGAACACTAAAACCTTGGCCTTTCATTATCAACGAAAGACCGCTCATTCCTATTCCACCAATACCTATGAAATGAATTATTTCTTTTTTTGCTAGTTTAATTTTCATTTATGATCGTTTTTAATTTTTGATTCGCATCTTTCCATGAATTATTAAAATTTAGTTTCTTGAACTTTGATTTTTTTAAATTCAAATTAGACTTTCCTTTTAATATACTTATTAAAATATTTAACAATTTTTCTTTATTTAGATTTTTTTGATCTAATACCCAGCAATATCCCATTTCTTCATAGTACAAAGCATTTTTCATTTGATGATTATCCTTAGCGGTTGGTAAAGGAATAGCGATAAATGGTTTATTTAAAAAAGAGATTTCTGCCAATGAAGTTGCCCCAGCTCTAGAAATACATAAATTAGCCGAATCAATTAAATTTACAAAATTTTCTTCAAAACAAAAAATTTTATTTTCTACATTTTTTTGATTATAAAAATTTTGTAAATATTGAATATTTTTCTCACTTGTTTGTTGAATTACTTTTATTGGAAAATTCTTAGAAATATCGATCATTACATCTTTGATTAATTCATCAAAAATTTGAGCTCCTTGACTTCCACCCGATATCAAGAAACAAAATTTTTGATCAGAGTTGTTATTTTTTTTATAATCGTAAAATACTTTGGAAACTAATGGATGTATCACCTCAATCTTTTTTAATTCTTTTTGAGGAAAATTAGATAATTCATTAGAATAACAAAGAATCTTTTTTGAGAAATTTAAAAAATCTATTTGCTCTTCCTAAAACTAAATTTGGCTCTATTAGGAAAATTTTTAAGCCTAAAATTTTAGCTGAGATAACGATGGGAAACGACATATACCCGCCTATGGATATTACTTTTTCAAACTTTTCTTTTTTTAAAAGAACTACACCCTTAACTATTAAAAAAATAATTTTTAACAATTTAAATGGAAAGAATAAGTCTAAATTAAATTTTGGAGTATCAAAAATTATTGTCCTTTTTTTATTTGATGATAGATATTTTAATCCTCTCAGATCAGTAGAAAAATATATATCAAAAATATCTCCCAAATGTTCTGCAATAATTTTTGCAGGAATTACATGTCCTCCTGTCCCACCTGTAGTGATTAAAATTTTTTTCACTTTGGAATTCAAACTTTTCTTTTTGTCAAATTTAAGATGATGCCAGATAATATAGATACACTTATTATTGACGATCCCCCATAACTTAAAAAAGGCAAAGTCATGCCAGTTGTAGGAAATAATCTAATATTTACTCCAATATGAATGATTGCCTGTAATAATATCAAACTTGCTGAGCCCACTAAGATTAATTTTGCAGTGCTATCTTGCTCATTATCTACTTTTTTAAAGATCGAAAAAATGAATGTTAGAAACAATATTAATATTAATAAAATTGCTAAGACCCCAAATTCTTCTGAGATTACTGAAATAATATAATCTGTATGAGCTTCTGGAACTCTATTCTTAAGTATTCCCTCTCCAACTCCTTTTCCAAAAAAACCACCGCTAGTAATTGAGTCTAAAGCTTTATCTGATTGAAAGTTGTGTGTGCCTCCCTCTGAGTTAAAGAAAGATAATAATCTGTTCTTGATATATTCAAATTTTGGAACATACAATGCAATATATGTTAATAAGACTAAACCTGCCACGGTAATTATAAAAAGAAAAATTAAATTAATTCCAGAGATAAAAATCAAAGTTATCCAACTAAATCCTATTAATAAAGTTTGTCCAAGATCTGGTTGTAAAATTAATAGCATCCCAATACTAGATGTTACCAGAAAAGAAAAAATAAACTTTAATGTAAAATTTGATAACTTATCATTTGAAATTATTAAAGCTAATATAATAATAAAAAATGGTTTGACCAATTCAACTGGTTGTAATCTTGGTAAGAAAAACAAATCCAGCCATCTTTTAGAACCTTTGACTTCCACACCTATAAAAGGAACTAAAAGCAACAAAACAAAAGATATCAAAAAAATTAAAATTGAGAGATTATATAAAGTCTTTTGATCAATATAAGAAAAAATAAAAATAATGAATAATCCAAAAATCACAAAAATAAGGTGTTTAAAAAAAAAGAAATAACTATTAGTGTCTAATTTGTCTGAGGCAATTAATGATGTTGATACTAATGAAAAAAATAATCCAATTAAAAATAAAAGGACAATCAGAGTAAGAATAAATTTATCTAAATTTTTCCACCAACGATAATAAGTTAAAAAATTTAAAAAATTGTTTACCATAGATATTTTTTTATTAATTTGTTAAAATGTTTACCTCTGTCTTCAAAATTTTTATAACTATCAAAAGAAGCTGCAGCTGGACTAAATAATATCAATTTTTTTTTGGTACTATCATTTTTAATATCTTGAAGAACTTGATAGAATGCTTTTTCTAAATTTGAAAATCTTTTTATACGTATCTTATTTTTTAAGTCGAAAAAAAATTTTTTTTTGTTACTTCCAAACATAAATGCTTTTATCCTATGGAAGTATTTTTTTGATAAGTCTAGTCTATCTCCTTTTTTAGGTATACCACCAAGAATCCAATAAATATTTTCATTTTTTTTTAACATTTCAATTGATGATGAATAACTCGTAGATTTTGAGTCATTGATAATTGTAAAATCTTTATTTTTATGAACAATTTGTTGACGATAATCTAATCCTTTAAATGTTCTTACTGCGGAAATTAAATCTTTTTTATGAACACGTAATTTTTTTGCAATCTCAATTATAAATGATAAATTTTCTTGATTAGATAATGTTAAAAAATATTCGTTTTTAAGATTATTTAAAAAAGATTTCTTTAATTTTGTATCAACTTTAATTATTTTTGATTTGAATTTATTTTTTTTGATATAATTTTGAATATTTTTGTCACCTTTATTTACAAAAGCAAAAGAATTTAAATCTTGATTTTTTATTAATTTAAATTTTGATATTATATATCTCTTCATTGTTTTATGTCTTTCTAGATGATCTGGAGAAATATTTAAAATAACAGAATATTTTGATCTAAATAATTTGCTATATTCTAATTGATAAGAAGAAGCCTCAATTACAAGTATCGTTTTTTTGCTTAAATTTTTAATAGATAAAATTGGATAACCAATATTCCCCCCTAGTCTTACATCGAGTTTTTGCTTTTTGAGCACTTGATAGAGTAATTGGCATGTTGTGGACTTTCCATTTGTGCCTGTAATTGTGATACTTAAATTTTTATTAAAAGAATAAAAAACATCTAAATCTGTAAAAACAATTTTAATATTTTTTTTTAAAAATTCCTTTAATTTACAATTATTAATATCTATACCAGGACTTAATATTATTGAATCGAATTTAATTTTTTTTATTTGATTTAATGAAATTAAGTTTCTTTTATATATTCTTTTAAAGGTAAATCCTCTATTATCATCAAATAAGAATACTTTGTTTTTTTTTTTTAAAAATTTAAATGATGAGTTACCACTTTTACCTAATCCATAGATAAGAATTTTTTTATTTAAAAAAAATTTTGAATTTTCATTCATTATCTTAATTTAAGGGTAGCTAATCCAATCAATGCTAAAATAATTGAAATAATCCAAAATCGAATTACAACTGTTGACTCGGGCCAACCTTTTTTTTCAAAATGGTGATGTATAGGCGCCATTCTAAAAACTCTTTTTCCTGTTAATTTATAAGAAACTACTTGGACTATTACTGAAAAGGCCTCTAAAACAAAAAGACCTCCTGTGATTGCTAAAACAATTTCATGTTTTGTAATTATACCAATTGCTCCTAAAGACCCACCTAAAGATAAAGATCCCGTATCACCCATGAAAATTTTTGCTGGTGGTGCATTAAACCATAAAAACCCCAAGCATGAACCTATAATAGCCCCACAAAAAGTAGCTATTTCACCAGATCCTTCAATATAGATAATCTGTAAGTATTCTGAGAAAATAATATTTCCAGCTACGTAGCTTATAAAAGCAAAACAAGCTGCAACTAAAATAACAGGAACCGTTGCAAGTCCGTCCAAACCATCCGTTAGATTGACCGCATTTGAAGCTCCTACAATCACAAAAACTGAAAATGGAATAAAAAACCAACTGAGATTGATAAATAAATCTTTGAAAAATGGAAAATAAAGATTTGTCAGTTCTTGATAATCTAAATAATAAGTTAAAAAACTTATTCCAATTACTGATAGAATTATCTGAGTGATTAATTTAAATCTAAACGAAACACCTGATGAATTATTATTTTTAATTTTTTTATAATCATCCAAAACACCAAGTAATCCAAAGGAGATTAATATATATAATGAGAATAAAATATATATATTACTTAAATCTGACCACATTAGAACAGATAGTATAATCCCAATTAAAATCACTAATCCACCCATGGTGGGTGTTCCAATTTTTTTAATTATATGATCACCGGGGCCATCATCTCGTATTGGATTTATGATATTTTTTTTTGAAACCATTTTTATAAATGGCCCACCAATAATTAATACAATTATTAATGAACTGAATACTGCCAGACCTGTACGAAATGTTAAATACCTAAAAACATTAAGAAAACCAAAAATTTCTACAAACTCTAATAAAAAATTATAAAGCATTTAACCTATTTGATTTTAATTTTTGGGACTGTTTATATAGACCAGTAGAGTTAGATCCTTTGATCATAAGATAATCCTTATTACTTAATTTTTTATTAATCAAATCATTAATTTGTACAATATCTCTCAAAACTAATCCTTTTTTGTTTAGCCTCAATCCTTGATATGTTTTTTTTATCTCTTTTCCCAAAATATGAACTTTATCAATTTTAAGTTTGTTTAGTAAATTTGTCATTGAAAGATGGTGTTTTGATGAGTCTTTTCCTAATTCCAGCATGTCACCTAATAATACATGTTTTAAGTTTTTTTCAGTTTTAATATTTGCAAAATTTATTAAAGCTGTTCTAAGAGATAATGGATTTGAATTATAACTTTCATCAACAAAATTTATCAATTTTTTCTTAAATTTTAATTTTGAAATATCTCCCCTGCCCTCAGGAGGTTTAAAATCTAAAAAAATATTCTTGGAAATATCATTTAAATCAAAAAATAAACTGATAATTATTATTGATGCTAATAAATTTTGAATATGACTTTTAGAATTAATGTGTGAAAGAAAAATTTTCTTCTGTGATCCAATTTTAAAAATAATCTTAAATTTATCTTTAATTTTAACAATATCTATCAAATATGCAAAGCTATTTTTTTCTTTTGTGCTAAAAGAGTAAATTTTTAAATTTCTTTTCAAGGCCTTTTGTCTCAAAAATTTATAAAACTTATCATCTTTATTTAATACTATCCCTCCACCAAAACTTATATTATCAATAATTTCAGATTTAGCTCTTGCAATATCCTTTATATTCTTAAAATTTTTGACATGAGCATAACTTATATTTGTGATTACACCGAAATTAGGCTTTAGGATTTTTGATAAAAATTTGATTTCTCCTTTTTTATCCATTCCAACTTCAAATATGCCAAAAATTTTATCTTGCTTGAGATTTAATAAACTTAAAGGAACTCCAAATTTATTATTAAATGATTTTGGAGAAAAATATGTATTTGTAATTTTTTTCAAACTATTTCCTAATAATTCTTTTAAAGTTGTCTTGCCACAACTTCCTGTTACTCCAATTATATTTGTTTTGAGATTTTCTCTATATTTAGTGGCACATTTAATTAGAAAATTTAGAGTATTTTTTACTTTTATTTGTTTTTCATTAGGAAATTTTTTATTAATTTTGTTAGAGATTATTAATGATGCTTTTTTTTTTATCACTTCATCTAAAAACTGATGACCATCATGATTTTTTCCTTTTATAGCAAAAAAAACATCATTTTTTTTTAATTCTTTTGAATTAATAGAAATTTTATTTATTCGTAAATGTTTTTTTAACAATTTAGAATGTTCCTGAAGAATATTTAGTCTTTTATCTTTAAATAAATTTTTGTTTTTTTGATTTATTGATTTAAATATTTCTTCACGATCTGAAAAAAAAAATTTTTTTTCTTTATACTCTTGTGTTTTTTCATGTCCTTTTCCCGCAATTATTGCTATTTCACCTGAATTCAAATCATTTATACAAAATTTAATTGCCATTTTTCTGCTAGGTATTTCTTTAATATTCTTGCCTTTAAGACCTCTCTTTATTTCATTTCTTATTTTTTTTGGATTTTCATTTCTAGGATTATCGTCAGTAAGGTAAATAATGTCAGCAAATTGTGATGCTATTTTGCCCATTTTTGATCTTTTAGCTTTATCTCTTTCTCCACCACAACCAAAAAGTAATCTAATTTTTCTTGCTGGAAATTGTTCTTTAATATTTTCTAAAATGATTCTTAAAGCATCAGGAGTATGAGCATAATCTAAAATTACTTTGCTATTGTTTTTTAATCTACCTATTTCCTCCAATCTTCCCTCAACAGGTCTTAATTTTTCAATTGATTTTACAACTAGATTAATATCAAGACCACTCTTGATTGCCGCAAGAGAAGCCATAAGAATGTTCTTAATCTGAACTTTTCCTATTAGGTTTAACTTAATTTTAAAAATTTTTTTTTTATTTTTTTCTCTTATCTTAAGAATCTGCCAATCGTTTTCATATTTATGTGAAATTAGTTCTAAATCAGAATTTGAACCATAAGTTGTAAAACACTTAATGTTTTTATTTTTTGCAATATTTCTAATTTTGCGAAATTGTGGAATAGTTGGATCGGTAATTATAATTCCTTTCCTCTTAATCAAATTTTTAAAAAGATATAATTTTGCATCTAAATAATCACTAAAATTTTTGTGATAATCCATGTGATCATGACTCAAATTTGTAAAAATTCCAATATCAAAAAGCAAACCATCTAATCTATTTTGTTTTAGACCATGACTAGATGCTTCTAAGATAATATTATTAACTTTTTGTTTACATAAAATATTAATCGTTTTTTTTAGTTTGATCGGGTCTAAAGTTGTATTTTCTAATACTTCTTTTTTATTTTTATTTTGAACTCCAATAGTTCCTATTGAAGCAACTTTTTTTTTATTTAAATTTAAAATTTGATAGTAAAAATCTGCTACCGATGATTTTCCATTTGTTCCTGTTACTGCTATTAAATTTTTTGGTTTTTCTTTAATTAATTTATATGAAATTTCAGCTAGTAACTTCCTTGGATTTTTATCTTTTAAATAAATAATATTTTTATCATTAGAATAAATATTTTTCTCAGAAATAATTATTTTAGCTCCCTTTTTAATTGCATCTGAAATATATTCATTTCCGTCAGATTTAAATCCTTTTATCGCAAAAAAAATATTATTTTTTTTTACTAACTTACTATTAAATGAAATATCAGAAAAATATGTATTATAAAATTTCTTATCTAAATTTTTTATGAAATTTCTAAGATACATAATTAATAAATTTCATTATATTTTGTGGCTAAAATAGGCCCAATTTTCTCAATAATTTGTCCAACAACCTCTACTGTTGTCCAGCCCGCTGTGTTAAATGGAGTTCCTTGATATTTTATTCCTGTTCCATCTCTATAATGATAAATATATTCACTATTTGTCTTTGGCTCATCTAACATTACAACTAGTGTGTATTTTGGATCTGAAATTGGAAAAACTGAGGCAAAAGTATTGATTTTGTAATTTGAATAACCTCCAAGAGCACTTTTTTGAGCTGTTCCTGTTTTACCACCAACCTCGTACCCTTCTATGTTTGCTAAGGAGGCTGTTCCCTCTTTTGTAGTAACAATTTTTCTTAAAATCGAATTAATTTTTTTTGATACATCATTTTTAAGTATTCTTTCATTATTTAAATTTAAGTTATCTTTTTTAACCAAAGTAGGGTTAATTTTATATCCTCCATTAGCGATAATTGAGTAAGCGTTAGCTAATTGAAGAATTGTTGTTGTAATACCATGCCCGTAAGATGCAGTGGCCAATTTACATTTTCCCCAATTAAAAGATAAAGGTACTCCCATCTCTTGTATATCAAATTGGATAGTATTTATTAGATCAAGATCCTCTAAAAATTCTTTAAATTTTTCTATACCTACTGACTGACCAATCCTAACTGAGCCTATATTTCCTGATCTAATTAAAATTTCCTCAGCTGTTAAATTTGATGGAATATTTTTATCATACTCAGTGATTATATTTTTTCCACATTTAATACTTTTCTCTAAATTTATAAATTTAGTGTCAGGTTCAATTAATCCCTCATGAATCCCAGCTGCTAGTGTAAAAGTTTTAAAAACAGAACCCAGCTCATATACTCCTTTAGTTGCTCTATTTATAAAATTTACATTCTCAATTCTTTCTCTTGCATTAGGATCAAAATCAGGAAGAGATAGTAAAGATAAAATCTCACCGTTTTTTACATCCATAAGTATAGCTGCGCTACCTTTTGTTCTGAAAATATTATTAAATTTAATCAATTCCTCTCTAATAAGAAATTGAATATCCTTATCTACAGTGAGACTAATTTCATTTTTATTTTTTTTTAATCTTTCATCTAATGATTTTTCTAATCCAGAAATTCCATTATTATCGTCATCTATTTGACCTATAATGTGACTAAACAAATTTTTTTGAGGATAAATTCTCGTAAGTTTTTCCTCTGGCTTAATTGATTTATCTCCAAGCATCATTATTTTTTCGTAATTATCTTCAGAAATTTTTTTCTCAAACCAGAAAAATTTATTTTTGTTTATTTTAGATTTAATTAATTCATAATTTTTATTGGGAAAAATATAGCCTAAATTTAAAAGTAATTTCTTTTGATCAATTATTTCAGTTGGATTTATACCTATATCTATAGAGCTTACGGTTTTAGCTAAAAAATCTCCATTTCTATCAATAATATCTGCTCGTTTAAGATTATTTAAATAATTCTTTTGATCTTTTTTCGAGTCATCAGATTTTCTGGTTCCCAAATGTACTAAATGAATACTATAAATTATTGAGATAACAAAAAAAACAAAAAATATAAATGAGATGCGATTAAATCTTATATCTATTTTAGATTTATTTTTTTTATAATCAAATTCATCGTCTTTATTATAAAGTATAAATCTATCTTTATTATTCATCGATCTGATCTGATATTGTTAAATCTTTTATAACAATTTTATTATTCACTAACTCTAGCGTTTTAAATTCATTAAGAGTTTTTTTAGTTAAAGAATTTTGAAAATATAAGTTTTGATATTCTAATAATTTTTCTGACGAACTTAAATAATTAAAATCCAATTTATTATCACCTAATCTATTTTCTAAAAAAATAATATTTTCATTTATAGAATAAATTTTATCATCTAAATCTTTTGTAGATTTTTTAATTAAAGAAGTACTAACAATTAATATAAATAAAATGAAAAAAACTGTTAACTTTTTCATAGTTTTGAACCTATTTTTTCAATATCTAATAAAAAAGAAAATTTATCATTTATATCTGTGTTGATTTCAAATGTGTCATCACATTTGATAAGATATCTTAACTTAGCAGATCTAGAGGGTGGGTTATTTTTTAATTCCTGGTCTGAGGGTATAATTGGTTTTTTTGTAGGCATCTTAAATAAAAGTTTTTTTTGTTCAATTTTTGGCTCATATCTAGATATACTTTTATTTTGAGACAAATTTTTAAAAAAATATTTTACAATTCTATCTTCTAAAGAATGAAAGGTTACAACAGCTAAAACACCATCTTTTTTTAAAATCTTTGCTGAATTAATTAGTCCATTTATTAATTCACTGATTTCATTATTTACAAATATCCTTAGTGCTTGGAATGTTTTGGTTGCAATATGTGTTTTAAAATTTTTCTTTCTTTTTGATTTTTTTATGATTTTAACAAGCTCTTGGGTATCTATTTTTTTTAACTTTCTCTCTTTAATAATATTTTTTGATATCATTTTTGCGTCTTTTTCTTCACCAAAATATTTGAATATTTTCTCTAATTCTTTAGCATCTAAATTATTAATAACATCATGAGCGGAAAAATTATTTTGGCCCATCATCATATTAAGTTTACCAGATGAGTTAAAAGATAATCCTTTTTTAGGATCTTTAATTTGTGTTAAAGAGTAACCCAAATCAAATACGATTCCTTTTATTTTTTCTTTTTTTAATTTAAGATTATTTAATTTACTAAATCTTAAGTTCCTAAAAAAGAAACGATTTGAAAACCTATTCTCGATTAACTTTCCAATATGATCGCTTTTATCATCTCTATCTAATCCAATTACTTTGGTGTTATTAAATTTTAAAATTTCTTTTGTGTAACCACCTTGGCCAAAAGTACAATCAATAAATGTGCCACCATGTTGAGGGGAAATAACGCTAATAATTTCTTTTAGCAGTACAGGATAATGTTTTACATTATTCGATACTATGGTGGCTTCCATTTATTTTTTCGAAGACCATTAATTTTTTTGTCTTCTTAAAAATGCGGGTATTTCTAAATCGTCTTCTTGATCATCATCATCTGGAGATAATAAATCGTCCGAATTAGATGCTGCACTATCACTATTAAATAAATCTGGTGCATCATTATCTACTCCAAATTCACTTAAATCATTTTTTGCATGTTTTTCACTAAATGAGATTTCTTCATCTTGTGTTGCTTCTTTAGCAAAAGAAATTTCCTCATCCTTTGATGTATTCTCAACAATATTTTCTGCTTCTTGATTTTTTAACAATTCCTCATGATATTGATTGTTCACTTGATTTATATCATCATGAATGTTTTGTTGAGTTATATCTTGAGAAACAACTTCATTTTCCAATTTTAGCGCATTAGCACCATGTGAAACAGGATTAGAGTTTCCATTAGAAAAATTAAATGAAGATGTGTTAGTGCTTGTAGGAAAATCAGAATAACCTGGATTTCTATTTTGTATTCTATGGACCATATTTATAACTGACTTTGTTTCAGGTTGCTGACCATCTAGAGAAGTAGCAACAATTGAAACTCTCATTTTTCCATCAAGCTCTGGGTCAGTTATCGCACCAATAATTAATTCTGCCTCTGGATCTACTTCAGCTCTGACTTTATTAACAGCCTCGTCGACTTCAAAAAGTTTAAGATCTTTGCCACCAGTAATATTTACCAATAAACCTTTTGCTCCCTTTAAAGTATAATCATCAATCAATGGATTGCTTATAGCCATTTCAGCAGCTTTCATTGCTCTATCCTCTCCCTCAGCTTCACCAGTACCCATCATCGCTTTACCCATAGAAGCCATAACAGACTCTACATCAGCAAAATCTAGATTTATTAATCCAGGTCTTACCATTAAATCGGTAATACTTTGAACACCATGCATTAAAACATTATTTGAAAGATTAAAAGACTCCTCAAATGTTGTTTGTTCGTTAGCTATTTTAAATAAATTTTGGTTTGGTATAACTATGATTGTATCAACATGTCTTCTCAATTCTTCTAGACCTTGCTGAGCTCTTCGCATTCTAGAAGGGCCTTCATATAAAAATGGCAGCGTTACAACTCCAACAGTTAATATATTTAATTCCTTTGCAGCTCTTGCAATAACATGTGCGGCGCCAGTTCCTGTACCACCTCCCATTCCAGCAGCAATAAAAACCATATTAGCACCTTGTAAAATATTCACGATATCATTTAAAGACTCATCTGCAGCAGCTTGTCCAATATCTAATTTTGCGCCAGCTCCTAATCCTTTAGTTAAATTTAAACCAATTTGAATTTTTGATTTTGCTTTACTATGTTTTAAATCTTGAGCATCAGTATTTACTGCAATAAATTCAACTCCTTGCATTCCATTATCAATCATTTCATTAATTGCGTTACCTCCTGCTCCACCGATACCCATTACTAAAAGTCTTGGTTGTAATTCTTTTATTTCTGGTGCTTTAAAGTTAATCGTCATTTTTATATCCCCTCTTATTTGTTAAGTTGATGCTCCCATTTAAGGCTAGCTCGATTTATATTTGCTTTTTTTCTTGCATTTACCTTAAATTTTTCAAATATTGCTGGTTCCCAAATTTGGAATGTTTTTCCTTGGCCAACAAAGACCATGCTATTTTTAATTTTTGCATGTTTTAATAATTTTGTAGTAAGTGAAATTCTTCCTTCGCTATCAAATTGTAAATTTGAGCTTTCAGATAAAATAGATGTTGCAAAAAAATCTCTTTTTTCTTCAAAAGGATTTAATGAGTCTATTGTATTTGATATTTTTTCTATTCTATCTTGTGGCCATGCCTCTATTGATTGATTATTAAAAGAAGGATAACAAACTACTCCATTATATCCTAGATTAGATAAATATGATCTAAAACTAGCAGGCACTGAAACCCTTCCTTTTTTGTCTAGTTTGTTCTCGTAAGTTGATAAAAACATAAACCATAATTTCCTTTATTCCTTTTTATGGGAATATATGGGATATTATGGGTTTTTATGCTTAGAGTCAATACTTACTATATATTCTCAAATAATGTGTATTTCACATTATTTGAATCAAAACGAGAACATTTGCATTAAAATTTTAAGATTAATTTTGCCAGATAAACTATAAGCCGGGTTCTGTCATTTAAACTTATCATTTGTCTAGACTTAAGATCACTCTTAAGCTCAAGCAGCTAACCCTGATGACGAGCCAAGGATGGCTTTTAGCTTTTAGACAATGTCATCTCTACTTAGCCTTGCTCCTAGTGGGGTTTTCCAGCGTTCATTGTTACCAATAGAACCGGTGCGCTCTTACCACACCTTTTCACCCTTGCCATGTTATGGCGGTATATTTTCTGTGGCACTATCCCTAGGGTTTCCCCCGCCAGGTATTACCTGGCACTGTATCCTTGCGGAGCCCGGACTTTCCTCTTTAAATTAATAAAGCGATAAGTCATTTATCTGGCAGATTCAATTTATAGTTTACTAATTTTTTTTCAAGAAAAAATTAGTAAGGTTTTAAAAGGTTTTTGATAATCATAAAACATTCATAATCAGACTTTCCGTTAATCAGACTCTGTCTAAAATGTCTTTGAAAAGCTTTAACAATCAATTTTTTACTTTTATCATAGTTTAATTTTTCAATTTTTTTATAACCATAAATATTTAAGTTTTTTATAAATATTATTTCTTGTTTTTTATCTAATTTTTTTAATCGTAAATTTTTAAGAGTGTGATGATTAATTTTATGCCATTTAACAAGGTTTGACTTAGCAAGTTCTTCCCAAGGAAATTTTTCACCTGGATCCTTTTTTCTTTCTGGTGCAATATCGGAGTGACCTAAGATATTATTTAAATTAATCTTATATTTTTCAATCAATTTTCTAAGTAATTTTTTAAGGGATTTTAATTGTTTTGGAGTAAAATTTTTATATTTATGTTCATGGCCCTCGTTATGTATTTCAATGCCTATAGAACTTTTATTTAATGATATTGTATTTTTCCATTTTGATTTTCCAGCATGCCATGCTTCATATGAATCTGGAACTAAATTAATTATATCACCATTTTTTTTAACAAAATAATGAGCACTTACATTTGTTTTTTGACTACACAATCTTTTAATTGCTGAACTTTCATTTTTCATTCCTGTATAATGAAGAATTATAAATTTAATTTTACTTTTTCTTCTCTTTGGTAAAGTGAAGTTTGGGGAGTAATTATTTGTTATTTTTAGCCACATTTTAGATATATTTAGGTTTAAATGTTAATTTACATAAAAGTAAATTATACTATAAGAACATTAATGATAAAAAAAATTGCTATATTTATAATTACAACCTTAACGTTAGTTGGAAATGTTAATGCAGCATCGGATGGTGAATTGCTATTGAAGAAAAATGACCCTTCTGAAATTAAAGAGTGCTGGGAGGGTTTTAATAGAGCTTCTTTTGCCCTTAACCAAGGACTAGATAAAATCATTTTTAAACCAGTTGCAAGTGTTTATAGAACCTTACCTTCACCAGTAAAAACTGGAGTAAGCAATTCATTAAATAACCTATCAAATGTTGTAACAATTCCTAATAACTTACTACAAGGAGAGTTTTCAAAAGCTGGAGATAATACAATAAGATTTATAATTAATACAACATTCGGAATTTTAGGTTTTATAGATGTTGCTAATTATATCGGATTGCCAAAATATGAAAAAGAGGATTACGGGCAAACTTTAGCCGTGCACGGCCTTGGACCAGGTTGTTACTTAGTGCTGCCAGTTCTTGGTCCGACAACGGCAAGAGATGCGGCTGGCTCTACATTAAATTTTTTGGGGGGAGACGCTTGGTACAATGTTACAGTGCAAAACGATACAAAACATTTTAGTGATTTTGATTACTATTCATCAAAAGCAACTGCAGGGGTAGATTTTAGAGCAAAAAACTATGACTCAATTAATAATGTAGAAAAAAATTCTATAGATTTTTATGCATCTGTTAAAAGTTTATACTTACAGGATAGACAACAAAAAATATTAAATACTGACAAAATTGTTGATACTCAAAACGATAGCGATTGGGAAGAAATAGAAAACTAGTTAATAATCTATAATAAATGATTAAAAGATTAGTAATAACCTTATTTATTTACTTAATCTCTTTTACAAATGTACTTTCAACTGAACCAGATATTTTTGTTCAATCTACTGTCAATAGAGCTTCAAAACTCTTATCAGAAAATATTACAAAAGAAGAAAAAATTATGCAACTTCAACTAATTGCCAAAGATACTGTAGATATAAGAGGTATAGGTTTTTACACCTTGGGATCTGTGAGAAAAAGTCTTACCAAAGAAGAAAAAGATAAATATTCTAAATTATTTGAAAAATATTTTTTAAAAAGCTTTTCTAGTAGATTAGCTGAATATACAAATCCAGAGATAGATGTTAACGACAAAGAAGTTATAAATGAAAATTATACAATCGTAAAAAGCACTTTAAAAGCTACAAACGAAAGACCAGAAATTAAAATTGACTGGAGAATATACACTAAAGATAAAAAAAATCCTTTGATTAGAGACTTGATAATCGAGGGTCTTAGTTTAGCAAGAACGCAAAAAGAGGAGTTTGCCTCTGTGCTAAATTCAAATAATGGAAATATAGAAGTATTATTTAAAACCTTAGAAGAATTTTCAAATTAAGTGTTCAAATTAAAAATTTGGTGGGCCCGCCAGGACTCGAACCTGGGACCAATACATTATGAGTGTACTGCTCTAACCAACTGAGCTACAGGCCCAATAAAACTCTCGTATTACAACATTTTATAATCTAAAGAAAGAATAAAGATCATTCTGATAATTAGATATAATTCTTTAATAAATACAATAAATTAAAAGATATTATAAATAAAGATAAAGTATATATCATTTTTTTATCTATAAGATTACTTTTAAAAATATTATTTTCAAAAAAAAGTAAAAAAACAATTAAGACCAATGGATCATAATATCTATGATAAATTGATAACTGGGGATTCATCAAAATAAAAATGATTAAAAGAAATAAATTATTTAAATTACTGGCAGTTAATAAATATATAAAAGAAAAAATAAATATACAGATAAATACAAATAAGTTTTGATTGCCTAAAACTAAATAAGATAATTTTAAAAAAACTCCTCCCCCGCCATATTCGGGTTTAAAATTAAAATAAAACAAACTGAAGATAAAAAATACTATAAAACTGAATAATATTAAGGGTTTTTTTTGTATGGTTTGTTTTATTTTATCTTTATCAAATTTTAATATAAACGGCAATAAATGGAAAAAAATAATAGAACAAATTATTACAAATTTATTAAGATAATTTAATCTCAAAGCACTTGATTCTGGATGAACAGATGTATTGAAAATAAAAAAAGGATTATAAATAAAGAAATAATATAATGCTGGTAAAGACAATATTAAATTGCCAAGCAATAATATCATAATAGTCTTTTTATCAAATTGATTTCTTAAAAATAAATAAGCAAAATATAGACTAAATAAACTGAAATTTGGGCTTATATAAGAAGCCATTGCAACAAAAAAAATATTTAAACTTAAGTAATAATTTTTTTGAATTTGATTATTTTGATCATCAAAAAACTTTAGACAAAAATAAAAAGATAAGGTCAATAAAAATAATCCAAGATTATATGGTAATGGCCAATATGCTACAGTTCTCAGATTTGGTGAAAATAAAACAATGAAAATACTTAAAATTAAAATATAAATTTTATTAATTGAATTATTAAATTTAATTTTTAAACATTTATATATAACAATTAGTGTTAAAAAACTTATGTGTAAATGAACAAACCTAATAGCATCCAAATTTAAATCAATTTTTTTTAAAAAAGAAAGTAAGATATATAATAATGGTGAATGTCTGTTTTCGTATTCGCGAAAATATGTATTAAAATCTTCGGAAAAACTTCCAATCATCCTTTGAACATGTGGCCAGTCTATTGCTCCAGATGTAATATTTTCCTCTATAAAAAAACCTGTAATAAAAATTAAATAACTAATTAGAATTATTAGATAAAAATAAATTTTGTGCTCTTTCATTAAAAATTTATTTATATCTTTAAAAATCTTGCATCAAACTGTTTTTTTCTAAAAATATTACAGAATAATATGGTTGGTGGGCCGTGTTGGTTACGCTCCAACTACCCCTGCAATGTCAATGCAGTACTCTACTATTGAGCTAACGGCCCTTTAATTAACTCTCTAGAAAACTTTTTAATTGTTTTGATCTGCTAGGGTGCTTTAATTTCCTTAGAGCTTTAGCTTCAATTTGTCTAATTCTTTCCCTGGTTACAGAAAATTGTAATCCAACTTCTTCCAATGTATGATCTGTATTCATTCCAACTCCGAATCTCATTCTTAAAACTCTTTCTTCTCTTGGAGTTAAAGTAGATAATATTTTTGTAGTAGCTTCTCCAAGATTTGACTTAATTGCCTGTTCTAATGGAGCTAGAGCTTTTGTGTCCTCAATAAAATCTCCAAGACTACTGTCTTCCTCATCCCCAACTGGTTTTTCAAGTGAAACTGGTTCTTTTGAAATTTTTAATACTTTTCTAACTTTGTCTAATGGCATTCTCAGTTTTTTTGCTAATTCCTCTGGTGTAGCCTCTCTACCATATTCACTGAGAATTAATCTTTGAGTTCTCACAATTTTATTTATTGTTTCAATCATGTGAACAGGTATTCTAATTGTTCTAGCTTGATCAGCAATTGATCTAGTTATTGCTTGTCTAATCCACCAGGTTGCGTATGTAGAGAATTTATAACCTCTTCTGTATTCAAATTTATCAACAGCTTTCATCAAACCTATATTTCCTTCTTGAATTAAATCTAAAAACTGTAGACCTCTGTTAGTATATTTTTTAGCAATTGAAATAACTAATCTTAGATTAGCTTCGACCATTTCTTTTTTTGCAATTCTTGACTCTTTTTCTCCTTTTTGAACTCTACTAACTAATTTTTTAAAATCAGTTACAGACATTCCAAGCTTGAGACTTATTTCAATTAATCTCTCTCTTATATTTTTAAATTCATCTTTATTTTTTGAGAAAAACTGCTTCCAAGTCACATTTGTATCAAGAAATTTTTTTAAGTGAGGATTAATTTCGTTTCCAATATAAAACTTGATAAATTCATTTCTAGAAATTTTATGATCCATAGCAAGTCTTAAGAGGTTTCCCTCTAAAGAAATAATTTTTTTATTCTCAGTGTAATGTTTTTGAACAAGCTCCTCTAAAACTGATGGAGATAATTGCAAAGATTTTATATTTTCTAAAATCTGATTAACTAATCTTTCATAACTCTTTTCTTTTGTTGAAGAAAAAGTTTTTGAATTTAACACACAATCTAATTTTTCTTTTTGATATTTGATGAGCTTATTATATTCTTTTGTTAAATTATAAACGGTTTTAAGAACCTTTGGCTTAATTTCTGTTTCCATAGCCGCGAGCGTAGGATTAAAGTCATCATCTTCTTCAGATGAGCTATCTTCTTTTTCTGTTTCACCTGCATTTTTTTGTTTAGCACTTGGACCTGTGCTTTCATCTTCCATATAATTAGTATCGATATCGATAATTTCTCTTACTAAAATTTCATCTTTTTGTAATTTTTCATTCCAATCAAAAAATTGTTGAGCAGTAATCGGACTTTGCGATAAAGCAATTAACATTACATCTTTTCCTGCTTCTATTCTCTTAGCAATTGCTATCTCACCTTCTCTAGATAGAAGCTCAACCCCTCCCATTTCTCTTAGATACATTCTTATCGGATCATCACTTTTATCTATAGTCTTACCTTCCTCTTTAGAAGATGATTCTTTTTTTCTTAAAACTTTGTAATCAGATTTTTTTTCTACAAGAATTACGTTTTCATTCAAAATATGAATAAAAGCCTGTGATAAATTTTCATTTGATAAATTTCTTTTTCCTAATGATTTGCTTAATTCCTCGTAAGTAATAAAACCCCGATGAGTTCCTCGACCCATTAGTCTAGCAAATGATTTAGTTATAATTCTTTCCACAGCAATTTAATTTTTGAAAAGTCTTATATAATGTCAAATATATAAAAATCCATAATTAAATTAGTCAGATTAATTGAGATTTTGCTTTTTTTTTAACTCTTTTAGCTCGTTAAATGTGTTCTCACTCATATCAATTGAAAATTTCGATTCTAACTCTTGAATTCTAAACTCAAGATCATAATTCAATAAATCTCTTGATATATCTTCCAGTAATTCAATGGTTTTTTGATTATCACCAGATTGATTTTTAAGAATATATTTTATTGGAGCAAATTTATTTATTTTCTCTAAAAGATGATTGTCTATTTTTAAATCTACAATTTCAACTTTTTCATTGGATCTTAATTTGTTAATTATCAACTCAAATATCTTTTTATTAACATCTGTAAAAAATTTTACATTTTCTATCAATTGAATATTTGATTGCAATAAATCTAAATTATTTAAGACTAAATATAACAAAGAAAATTCTTTTAATTCTACACCTGTCAATGATTGACTTTCATTAAAAAACTTCTTGGTTCTATCTAATGATTTTGTCCTTTTAACAAAAAACTTTTTATTATTCTGGTTTAAATGAGGTGTTAATTCTGCAATTTTTTCTAAGAAATATTCTAGCACATATTTTTTTATAAAATCATCTTTAATTGTATTGGCAATAGTTCTTAATTTTTTTTCAAAAATCGCTAATGAGGAAGGATTGTTTTCTGTTTGTTTTTTGTAATGATTAAAAATAAATTGATGAATAGATAACTTACTTTTTTTTGTAAAATCAATAAAATTTGTTTTACCATTTTTATTTACATAGCTATCTGGATCTTCTTTATCTGGCAAAAATAAAAATGAAATTTGTTTTTCAGGTTTTAACTCTCTGATAGAATTTTCTGCAGCTCTTAACGCAGCTTTATAACCACTTTCATCACCATCAAAGCAGATAATGATATCATCAAAAAATTGATTTAGAGTAAAAATTTGTTTATCTGTCAAAGAGGTTCCAAGATTTGCAACTGCATTATTGACTCCATTTTTGCTTAAACCAACTACATCCATATAACCCTCGACTAAATAAATATGATCTATTTTATTAGAAAGTTTTCGAGCTAAATCTAAATTATATAAATTGGATCCTTTTTTAAAAAAATTTGTTTCGGGTGAATTTATATATTTGGCTAAATAGTCTAGATTTTCAATTATTCTTCCACCTAATCCTATCGGTTGACCTGAAATGTTATTAATTGGAAAAATTAATCTACCTCTAAATCTTTCAACACATGTGTTCTTTTTTTCATCCAAATAAAATAAGCCAGTTTCAACTAAAGTTTGTTGACTATAATTATCTTTTAATTTTTCATAGAAATTTGGATTTTTTTGTATGTATCCAATTTTAAATTTTTTAACTTCTGCTTTAGTTAAAGATCTATTTTTTAAATAATCTCTTGCAACGGAATAATTCTCATTTTTTAATAATTCGTTATGGTAAAAATCTACATATTGACTAAATATCGATTGGTACTCTTTCCACTTTTTTTCTCTTTCCTCATCTTGTTTTGAAAACATATAAGGTTGCATGCCAGCTAATTGAGCTAAATGTTTTACCGCCTCACCAAATCTAAGATTTTGAATTTTCATTACAAAATCAAAAATGTTTCCATGCTCTGATGTTGCAAAGCAATGATAAAATTCTTTTTCATCGTTTACTGTAAACGATGGTGTTTTTTCATTTTTAAAAGGAGATAAGCCAACAAATTCTTTTCCTCTTTTTTTTAATACAACAAACTTTGATACAACAACTGAAACTTTTAACCTTGTTTTAATTTCATCAAGATATTCTTTAGGATATTTCATCAACTATTTAATAATTCTTTAATAAGAGGGCCTGCTTTTGCAAAATCAATTTCGTCTGAATGCAGTTTTTTTAATTCACCCATTACTTTTCCCATGTCTTTAACAGAATTTACACCGAGTTTAGAAATGAGTTCTTCACAAATTTTTTTAGTTTCCTCGTCACCAAGCTGTTTTGGTAAAAATTCAATTATAATATTATATTCATTTTGCTCTATTTCTAAGAGATCTGTCCTATTGTTTTTTTTGTAAATATCAATCGATTCGGCTCTCTGTTTAACCATTTTTTTCAAAAGTTTTTTTATATCCTCGTCATCTGTTTCTTTTTTGTTTGGGCCAGACCTATTTGTAATATCCAGATCCTTTATTGATGACAAAATTAACCTATAAGTTGATATTTTTGTTTTATCTTTGGCTTTTAGGGCGTTTTTATATTCAGTTTCGATTGTCTCTTTTAATGGCATATATTTTTAATCTACTTCAAAGAAAAAAATCTTCAAAAGAAAAATTGTTTTTTTACAATTTTATAATACATCTCTGTTGCGATAATAAATCAATTATTGTATTAACCTTTAACTTATGAGTTGTAATTGATCAAAAAAGCAAAAAAAATAAACTCAAACAAATCTCTAAATCATACAGGTGTTCTAGTTCTCGAAAATAAGAGAATTTTTAAAGGTATTGGAATTGGATACCAAGGAGAAGCAACCGGTGAGATTTGCTTTAACACCTCTCTAACAGGATACCAAGAAATTATTTCTGATCCTTCTTATGCTGGTCAGATTATTAACTTTACATTTCCACATATTGGAAATGTTGGAACAAACAAAGAGGATATTGAGTCTGACAAAATCTGGACAAGAGGTGTGATCTTTAATTCTGAAATAACCTCTCCTTCAAATTATAGAGCATTTTTGCATTTAGATTCTTGGCTCAAAAAAAATAAAATTGTTGGAATAACAGGGTTAGATACTAGATGTTTAACAAATTTAATTAGAGATAAAGGAGCGCCAAAGGGGACAATTTCATACTCAAAAAATGGAAAATTCAATATTAGTAAATTAACAAACTCAACAATTAAGTGGGGTGGATTAAAAAATCTTGATCTTGCAAAAACAGTAACAACTTCAAAAAACTATGTTTGGAAAGGCTTTAAAACTTGGAGGAAAGAAACAGGTTTTAAAAGAAATACAAAAAATTCTTTTCATGTTGTTGCAATTGATTATGGAATTAAAAAAAATATTTTAAGATATTTTTCAGATTTCAAATGTAAAGTAACGGTTGTTTCTTGTAAAACTTCTGCAGAAAAAATATTAGATCTTAAACCACATGGAATATTTTTATCAAATGGTCCAGGTGATCCTGCGGCAACAGGAAAATATGCGATAGAAATACTTAGTAAATTAATTAAAAAAAATTTACCTATATTTGGGATTTGTTTAGGTCACCAAATTTTAGCATTAGCCTTAGGTGGAAAAACAAAAAAAATGAAGTTAGGACATAGAGGTGCAAATCACCCTGTCAAAAATTTAGTACATGATAAAGTTGAAATCACCAGTCAAAATCATGGTTTTGTAGTTGTTGAAGAAACTTTACCAAAAAAAATTGAAGTAACTCATAAATCCCTTTTTGATAATACCATTGAAGGAATAAGACTTAAAAACAAACCAATATTTTCAGTGCAATATCATCCAGAGTCAAATCCTGGTCCGCAGGATAGTGTTTACTTATTTAAAGAGTTTATCAACAACATAAAAAAAAATGCCAAAAAGAAGAGATATTAAAAAGATATTAGTCGTAGGAGCTGGACCTATTATCATTGGTCAAGCATGTGAGTTTGATTATTCAGGTACACAAGCTTGCAAGGCATTAAAAGATGAAGGTTATAAAGTAATTTTAATTAACTCGAATCCCGCAACTATTATGACCGATCCAGATATTGCAGATAAAACTTATATTGAGCCAATAACGTTAGAAGTCTTAGAAAAAATTCTTCAAAAAGAAAAACCAGATGCAATCCTACCGACTATGGGTGGCCAGACTGCACTTAATCTTGCAATCGAAGCTGAGAAAAAAGGAATTTTGAAAAAATACAAAATTGAACTTATAGGGGCTAACTCTAAGGCAATTTCTAATGCAGAGGATAGGAAAAAATTTAGAAAAAATATGATTGATATTGGTTTGGATTTACCTAAATCTGAAATTGTAAATAATATTAAACAAGCATCTAAAGTTTTAAAAAAAATTGGTCTTCCTGCAATTATAAGACCAGCGTTTACACTTGGAGGTCTTGGTGGTGGTATAGCTAAAAATAAAAAAGATTATCTTAAAATAATTAAAAATGGGCTTCACGAGTCTCCAGTTAGCCAGGTATTGGTTGAGGAGTGTTTAGAGGGTTGGAAAGAATTTGAGATGGAAGTTGTAAGGGATAAAAAAGATAATTGCATCATCATCTGCTCAATTGAAAATGTCGATCCAATGGGAATACACACTGGTGACTCAGTAACTGTTGCTCCAGCACTTACATTGACTGATAAAGAATACCAAGTTATGAGAAATGCTTCTATTTCGTGTTTAAGAAAAATTGGAGTAGAGACAGGTGGATCAAATGTTCAATTTGCAATCAATCCTAAAAATGGCCGAATGGTTATTATTGAGATGAACCCTAGAGTATCAAGATCATCAGCACTTGCATCCAAAGCAACTGGATTTCCAATTGCAAAGGTTGCCGCAAAACTTGCGGTTGGTTACTCTTTAGATGAATTAAAAAATGAAATCACGAAAGTAACGCCTGCTTCATTTGAACCAAGTATTGATTATGTGGTTACAAAAATTCCAAGATTTACTTTTGAAAAATTTTCAACTTCTCCAGTAACTCTAGGTACATCAATGAAATCAGTTGGTGAGGCAATGGCCATAGGAAGAAATTTTAAAGAATCCCTACAAAAAGCATTGATATCTCTTGAAACTGGTTTTTCAGGATTAGATAGAATTTTTAATTTTGATAAAAAACATATTGAAAAAAAGTTAAAAGAAAATATTCCCAATAAACTCTTACTAGTTGCAGAAGCTATTAGAAAAAAAATCAATTTAAAAAGAATATTTACTCTAACAAAAATTGATCCATGGTTTCTAGAACAAATTAAAGAAATAGTTGAGAATGAAATTAAGATTAAAAGCAAAGGGTTACCCAAGAATTTTAATGAATTTAATAAAATAAAATCAATAGGCTTTTCTGACAAAAAATTAGCAGAATTAACAAATACATCTGAAGAAATAATAAGACAAAAAAGAACTGCCCTTAAAATTTTACCAGTATTTAAAAAAGTTGACACTTGTGCGGCTGAATTTAAATCGTTCACACCTTATATGTATTCAACATACCAGCGAAATTTCTCAATTAATTCTGAATGTGAAGCAGATCCATCAACTAAGAAAAAAATTATTATTCTAGGTGGTGGTCCTAATAGAATTGGACAAGGAATAGAATTTGACTATTGCTGTTGTCAGGCGAGTTTTTCATTAAAAAAGGCTGGATTTGAAACAATCATGGTTAATTGTAACCCTGAAACAGTTTCAACAGATTATGATACAAGTGATCGATTATATTTTGAGCCGCTCAAAGAAGAATATGTTTTTAATTTAATTAAAAGAGAAAAAGAAAAAGGAACCTTAGTTGGGATTATTGCTCAATTTGGTGGCCAAACCCCAATTAAACTTGCAAAATTTTTACATGAGAATGAACTTCCAATCTTAGGAACTCAATACACATCGATTGATTTAGCTGAAGATAGAGACAGATTTAGAAACTTACTCAATAAGTTAAAGCTAAAACAGGCTGAGAGTGGAATTGCAAAAACTTTTAAACAAGCTATTCGAATTGCTGACAAAATTGGTTTACCTTTAATGGTAAGGCCTTCATATGTATTAGGTGGAAGAGCAATGGAAATTGTTCATGAAAAAAGTCAGCTTAAAAATTTTGTAGAGGAAGCGTTTAAAGCAGCTGAAAAAAATCCAATTCTAATTGATAAATTTATAAATCATGCGATGGAAGTTGATGTTGATGCAATATCAGATGGAAACAAAGTACATGTGGCAGGTATTATGCAGCACATTGAAGAGGCTGGTATTCATTCTGGTGACTCGGCTTGTAGCTTACCTCCAATATCTATCAAACCATACTTAATTAAAGAAATTGAAGATCAAACTAGAAAATTAGCTTTAGCTTTAAAAGTTAAAGGTTTTATGAATGTTCAATTTGCAATCAAAAAAGATGAGATTTATGTGATCGAAGTTAACCCTAGAGCAAGTAGGACAGTACCATTTGTCTCAAAAGCAAAAGGTTTACCTCTTGCACAAATTGCATCAAGAGTAATGGCAGGTGAAAAATTATCTAAATTTAACTTGAAAGATAATTCTAAAGGCATGTATGCAGTTAAGGAAGCAGTATTTCCATTTAATAAGTTCCCTGACAGTGATTTACTTTTAGGACCTGAAATGAAGTCAACAGGTGAAGTAATGGGATTTGATAGAAACTTTGGGATGGCGTTTGCTAAAAGTCAAATAGCTTCCTCTAACTCTTTACCAAAACAAGGACTTGCTTTCATATCTTTGAAAGACTCACATAAAGATGAGGGAATAGGTTTAGCAAAAGAACTTATAAAATTAGATTTTACGTTATGTGCAACAAAAGGAACCGCTGAGTACATTAGAAAACATAAAATGAAATGTAGAATTATCAACAAAGTAAGCAGTGGATCTCCTCACATAGTAGATGTTTTGGATTCTAAAAAAATTGCTCTAGTAATTAATACAGGTGGAGGAAATTCTGAGCACAGATTAAATGATGCCATCGCCCTTAGAAGAGGAACTCTTAAAAATAAAGTTCCTTACTGTACCAATATGTCAACAGCAATTGCATGCTTGGAAGCAATAAAATCACTGAAAACTAAAAAAATAGAAGTTGTATCTCTTCAGGATGTTTAGATTATTACTTTCCAATCTGTTTCAAAAGTTACATAATTTACTTGTAAACATCTTCTTTCTTTGACTATTTTTTTCTTTTCCATTCCATGCCATGTATTAGGTCCACTAGTAAAAAGATATCCATAGTTATGCTTATAAGGAACAGTTTTTACTTTTTCTAATTTTTCGTTATAAAAATCTGTCCCTAATTCTTCTGACTCATTTTCATTATTTACAAAAATCAAACCCGACATTAGCTTTTCTTTAATATCACAATGAGGCTTTAACCAAAAACCTTCTCTATCACAAATTATTTCTAACCTCACGTAAGAATTTGACAAATCTTTATTAATCATCTTTGAAATAGTTTGATGTACCTCTTTAGATTGAAGTTCATTAATAAATCTAACTAAATTTGGAAATTTATTTTTATTTTCTTTGTTAACGAAGCATCTAAATTTTATCGCTTCACCGCCTGAAGCTATTCCCTCTCTAAATTCAGCCGCTCCCCCATCAATTGCTCTAGTACCATCATAGTCAATATTATGTTTACTTACATCTGGAATATCAGCTTTAATAATTTCTTCTATAGCTGCATCTGTTAATGCATTATTGTATTCCCAATGATTAAATGGAAATTCATGTTTTTTTGATTGATTTTTTATTGAATTTAAAAATGACATTATGAATTTATTTTTTGTTTAATAATACTTGCTACTCTATTAGTTTCATCAAGTTTTTGATAGCTCCAATTTTCCAAACTATTGTCTAATTTTTTTATAATGTTTAATTCACTAAATAATTCTCTGAATTTTCTAATTCTTTGATCATTTTTGTTTGTTGGAATATCTGCAAAGTAAATTGGTTTTCCAGTTAAAGCTGCTTCAGATATCATTGAAGTTGAGTCGCATGTTATACATATGTATTTTGCTAAAGATAAGGCTGACAGGTAAGCTTTTTTATCTATAGTCTCTATTACAAGACTATTTTGCTCTAGTTTAATTTTAGATAATTCAATTATATTTTTTGGAGTTCTCATTGAAGGAATAACAATTCCCTGAAGATTATTTTTATTAACTAAGTCATTAAACAAATTAAGAATAATCTGAATATTTTGTTCTGAGTATTTATAATTTTTTGTAGGCCCGCCTAGTATTAGTAAAAAATAATCTCTATTTGAGTCTAATCTATTTTTCAAATAATCAGCATGCTTATTAATTTCTTCTTTCGTAAGATAATGTATGGCACCTTTAGTACTTATTACATTTTTACCTTTCAAAGCATCGTGCTCTGGTGCAATAATAAAATCAAAATGATTTAAATCTACTTTTGGATCTTGAATATGAATATTAAATACTTTTTTATTTGATGTATTTTTTAAATGTATCGATGGAATAACACTTTTACGACCACAAGAGATAATATAATCAAACTCATTTACACTGAGCTTTTTATAAACATTTTGTGAAATCGGTGTCAGCTTTGGAGGAATCAATTCCCAAAAATTATTTAGTTCAACCGTATGGTGTGTAAAATCTAAATCTAAAGCTTTTGCCAATCCCTCAACCTGACTAATCATACCATGCATTCCTTGAGTTAATAATATGCCTTTTAATTTAGTCATTAATTACTATATAGCTTTGATATGAGTGAAAATCCAACTAAACACACAAAAGTGTTAATAATTGGATCCGGTCCAGCCGGATACACGGCAGCTGTATATGCAGCAAGAGCTATGTTAAATCCTATTCTAGTTTATGGATCTGAGCCTGGTGGACAATTAACTACAACAACTGACGTTGAAAATTTTCCAGGATTTGCAGACGTTATTCAAGGACCTTGGTTAATGGATCAAATGAAAGAACAGGCAAAAGCTGTAGGAACTGAAATGATTGAAGACCATATTTCTTCAGTAAATTTAAAATCTCAACCATTTGAAGCTATTGGTGATAGTGGTCAAAAATATACTGCAGACAGCATTATAATTTCGACAGGTGCTCAGGCTAGATGGTTAAATTTAAAATCAGAACAAGAGTTTAGAGGTTTTGGAGTTTCAGCTTGTGCTACATGTGATGGTTTTTTCTTTAAAGATAAAGAAGTTGCTGTTGTTGGTGGAGGTAACGCAGCGGTAGAGGAAGCTATGTTTCTTACAAAATTTGCATCAAAGGTAAAATTAATTCACAGAAGAGATAGCTTGAGAGCAGAAAAGTTGCTACAGAAAAAATTGATGGAAAATAAAAAAATTCAGATTATTTGGGACTCAATTGTTGAGGATGTTATTGGAGATAAGGAACCCAAAAATGTTAAAGGCATTAAAGTAAAGAATGTCAAAACAAATAAAATTGATGAGATAAAACTTGATGGATTGTTTATTGCTATTGGTCATGATCCTGCTACACAACTATTTAAAGACCAATTAAATATGGATAAAGAGGGTTATTTAATTACAAAACCTGACTCAACAGAAACTAATATTCCTGGTGTATATGCTGCAGGAGATGTTAAAGATAAAACATTTAGACAAGCAGTTACTGCTGCTGGGATGGGTTGCATGGCAGCCTTAGAAGCTGAAAAATTCTTATCTCATTGATTTAAACTTTCACAAAAAGATTTAATTCTTGACATGGCTTTTTTTAAATTTTTCATTGATGTGGCATAAGATATTCTGAAATATCCACCTAAGCCAAAAGCAGAACCTTGAACAACAGCGACATTTTCTTTTTCAAGCAATTTTTGAACAAAACTAGTATCATTTTTTAATCTTGTTTTTTTGTTTAATAAGCCTTTACAACTAGGAAACACATAAAATGCTCCATTAGGAGTTAAACAATTAATCCCCTTAATATTATTCAAGCTTTTGACAACAAAATTTCGTCTTTCTCTGAATGCCTTAGCTCTAGTTTTAATAAATCCTTGTTTTCCATTTAATGCCTCAACTGCAGCAGCTTGACTTATTGAAGACGGATTTGATGTAGATTGTGATTGAATTTTTCCTATTGCTTTAATTATATCTTTAGGACCAGCAGCATAACCAATTCTCCAGCCAGTCATGGCATATGATTTGCTTACCCCATTCATTGTAAGTGTCCTATCTTTTAATTTTGAAATTTGAGCAATAGTAAAAAATTTAAAATTATCATATCTTACGTGTTCATAAATATCATCACTTAAAATTAAAATTCTCTTATATCTAATTAAAACTTTTGCTAAATCTTGAATTTCTTTTTTTGAATAACCTGCTCCAGTTGGATTTGAAGGAGAATTAAGAATTATCCATTTCGTCTTTTTTGTTATTGCATTTTTTAATTTTTTCGCAGTTAATTTAAAACCTTCTTTTTCAGTACATTTAATTATTTTTGGCTTTCCCCCTGCTAATAAAACCATGTCTGGATATGATACCCAAAAAGGCGCGGGTATTATTACTTCATCTCCTCTGTTTAAGGTTGCCATAAATGTATTGTAAAGAACTTGTTTTCCACCTGAGCCAACTGTTATTTGATCAATTGAATAATTTAATTTATTCTCTCTTTTAAATTTCTTAATAATTGCTTTTTTAAGTTCAGGTGTTCCATCAACAGCAGTATATTTTGTGTCTCCCCTTTTAATTGCTTTTATTGCTGCGTTTTTTATATTTTCTGGAGTATCAAAATCTGGCTCTCCTGCACCTAAACCAATTACATCTTTTCCTGCTGCCCTTAGTTCTCTTGCCTTTTGCGTAACAGCAATAGTAGGTGATGGTTTAATTCTCTTTAAACTGTCAGATATTATGCTCATTGAAATATAAATTAATTCTACTACGTTCTTTAATATATGGAAAATACTTATCAAGATTTAATTACAGATATTCAGAGCAAAAATCCTAAAATCAGTGGAAAACTTGAGGGTGGTAAAAAATTTAAAATTAAATCAGATTTTAAGCCTGCAGGTGATCAGCCAGAGGCTATAAAAAAATTAGTTAAAGGAGCAAATAAAGAGGAATTTAATCAAGTATTACTAGGGGTAACTGGTTCAGGAAAAACTTTCACAATGGCGAAGGTAATTGAAGCGACCAATAGACCAGCATTAATTTTAGCTCCAAACAAAACTCTTGCTGCACAGCTATACGGTGAGATGAAAACATTTTTTCCAGATAACGCAGTTGAATACTTTGTATCTTATTATGATTATTACACACCTGAAGCCTACGTCCCAAGATCAGATACATATATTGAAAAAGAAGCATCTATTAACGAGCAGATAGATAGAATGAGGCACTCCGCAACGAGATCTCTGCTAGAAAGAGATGATGTATTAATTGTTGCCAGCGTATCTTGTATTTACGGATTAGGATCAGTTGAAGCTTATAGTAAAATGACTTTAACTCTTCAAAAAAATTATGATTACAATAGAGAGCAAATAATAAAATCCCTAGTTGCTTTACAATATAAACGTAATGATCAAAATTTTTACAGAGGTACTTTTAGAGCTCGCGGAGAATATTTAGAGATATTTCCTTCTCATTTAGAGGACAGAGCTTGGAGACTAAGTTTGTTTGGAGATAAACTTGAAAAAATTGAAGAATTTGATCCACTTACAGGTGATCAAGTAAGAGAGCTAAGTTTAGTTAAAGTTTATGCAAATAGTCACTACATAACTCCAAAACCAACTATTGAACAAGCCATAATCAACATTAGAAAAGAATTAGAGATAACGCTTAAAAAACACAGGGCGGAAAACAAGTTGCTTGAAGCTCAAAGATTAGAGGAACGAACTAAATTTGATCTTGAGATGATAGAAGCTACTGGTTCATGTGCTGGTATCGAAAATTATTCAAGATTTTTATCTGGAAGAAAGCCAGGAGAACCTCCACCTACTCTATTTGAATACTTTCCAGATAATACTTTAATTTTTGTTGATGAATGTCATGTCACTGTTCCTCAACTAAATGGTATGTACAAAGGAGATAGGTCTAGAAAAAGTACTTTAGCTGAATATGGTTTTAGGCTTCCATCTTGTATGGATAACAGACCGTTAAAATTTGAAGAATGGGATCTAATGAGAACTCAAACAGTATTTGTTTCTGCAACTCCTGGTCCTTGGGAATTAGAGCAAACTAAAGGTAAATTTATAGATCAAGTTATTAGACCTACAGGGTTAATTGATCCACCTGTTGAAATTAAACCCGCCAAAAACCAAGTAGATGATTTAATGCATGAATGTAAAAAAGTAATTGAAAATAATCATAGAGTTTTAGTTACAACTTTAACAAAAAAAATGGCAGAAGACTTAACAGAATACCTTCATGAAAATGGGGTAAAAGTAAGATACCTCCATTCAGATATAGATACACTTGAAAGAATAGAAATCATGAGAGATTTAAGAATGGGTGTCTTTGATGTTTTGGTCGGAATTAATTTATTGAGGGAGGGATTAGACATACCTGAATGTGCCTTAGTTGGAATTCTTGATGCTGACAAAGAAGGCTTTTTAAGATCTGAGACTTCATTAATTCAAACTATAGGAAGGGCTGCAAGAAATGTGGATGGAAAGGTAATTCTTTATGCTGATAAAGAAACGAAGAGTATTAAAAAAGCAATTCAAGAAACTGAAAGAAGAAGAAAAATTCAATTAGCATATAACAAAAAAAACAAAATTGATGCTAAGACAGTTAAAAAAGAAATTAATGATATTTTAGAAAGTGTTTACGAAAAAGATTATGTAAAAATTAGTGAAGGATCTAATGTTGGAGGAAATCTTAAGAAACACTTAAAAGCTCTCAATAAAAAAATGAAAGAAGCGGCTTCTAACTTGGAATTTGAAGAAGCAGCCAAAATAAGAGATGAGATTAGAAAATTAGAAAGCACTGAATTAGAAATCACATTAAACCCAAAAATAAGACAATATGATGTGAAAAATAAACTTTATCCAAAAGGAAGATCGACAATGGGCATGCCAGGAACTAAGGTTACTAAAAAAAGAGATAAAAAATGGAAGCACAGAGGATAATAATTACTGGAGGAGCAACTAGAATAGGTGCTGCAATAGCTGAAAAATTATCAGGAGCAAATAAACAAATTATTATTCATTATAATAAATCAAAAGTAAAAGCTGAAAATTTAAAAAAGAGGCTTCAAAATAATGGTTCAAAAATTCATTTAGTAAAGGGAGATCTTAGTAAGGAAAAAGATATAATAAAAATTATTAAATTTGCAAAATCAAAACTAAAATTTTTTGATTGTCTTATTAACAATGCCTCTATATTTGAAAATGATAAATTAGAAAATTTTAAATTTAAGAGCTGGGAAAAACATATTTCTATAAATCTTAAAGCTCCTGCTTTTTTATCAAAAGAGTTTTCAAAAAATGTTAGAGGCAAAAATAACAATATTATTAATATAATTGATCAAAGAGTATTTAAGCTTACTCCGTATTTTTTTTCATACACATTAAGTAAAACTGGCCTTTATACTTTAACTAAAACGAGTGCGATGAGCCTATCACCTGACATAAGAGTTAACGGGATAGCGCCTGGACCAACAATCAAAAATAAAAGGCAATCTGAAAAACATTTCAAAAATCAATATTTAGCTACACCACTCAAACAACAAGTTGATGTTGATGAGATTTGTAATGCGGTTGACTTTTTTATAAAAAACAGCTCTATTACTGGTCAGGTTTTAGCAATAGATAGTGGTCAAAGCTTGAATTGGCAAACACCAGATATAATTAAAGGCAAAGAATGAAAAAAAATAATCTTAAAGTTGTTAAAATAGATAAGAACAAAAGCTTATTTAATTACGAGAAAAAAATTCTCATTAATGAACTTATTCTAGATTTAAAGCTTGGATATTATGATTTTGAGAAAGAAAGAGCACAAAAAGTAAAATTTAGTTTGGAAATTGATTATCAAGATAAAAAGCCCTCAAACGATAAAGATCTTAAGTCCATTGTAAATTATGCAACTATTGTAAAATTAATAAAAAAACTTATTAAAAAGAAGCACTATAATTTTTTAGAAACTTTAGCTGAAGCAGTCTTTGATGAACTTTTTAAAGATAAGAGAATAGGTAAAATAATGCTCAAAATTGAAAAAATGGAAATTCTAAAAGAATGCTCATCGGTTGGTATACAAATTACCAAAAAAAGAAGTCATGATAAGTTCTGAAATTGGTAAAGAGGTAATAAAAAAGGAACTACACCTAATTCCTAAACTTCCTGGTGTATACAGAATGTTTAATGATAAAGGGGATATTCTTTATGTGGGTAAAGCAAAAAATTTACCTAATAGACTTAAAAGTTATGTAGCAGAAAAAAATCATATTATAAGAACTGAAAGAATGTTATCTCAAACAAGAAAACTTGAGATAACAACTACATCAAATGAAAGTGAAGCTCTACTTCTTGAGGCGAATTTAATCAAAAAATATAAACCAAAATTTAATATTCTTTTGAGGGATGATAAATCTTTTCCATTTATTTTTATTGGCAATAAAGATAAATGGCCACAAATAAAAAGACATAGAGGGAAAAAAACAAAAGAAGGGTTTTACTTTGGTCCATTTGCATCTGCTGGATCTGCAAATTGGACTATAAAAATGATACAAAAAATTTTTCATTTAAGAGTTTGTGACGATACAGTTTTTAAAAATAGAGAGCGCCCTTGTATTTTATATCAAATCAAAAGATGTTCTGGTCCATGTGTTGGGTATATAGAAAAAAATGAATACAAAAAAACAGTAGATGATGCGATTGAATTTGTATCTGGCAAATCAAGAAAAATTCAAAAAAGTCTCTCAGATCAAATGGAAAAGGCAAGCGATAAATTAGATTTTGAAAAAGCTGTAATTTTAAGAGATAGAATAAAATCTTTAAATATTATTCAATCATCACAAAGAATTAATGAAGCAAACTTAATTGAAGCTGATGTAATAGCAGGTTATAAAGAGTCCGGTAAAGCTTGCATTCAGGTTTTCTTTTATCGATCAAAACAAAATTGGGGTAATCAAGCTTTTTTTCCAAAGCATGATCCTGATGAAAAATTAAGTGATATATTAAATTCCTTTATTTCTCAATTTTATGAAAATAAAAGTGTTCCATCATCAATTATAATATCTGAAGAAATCAAAGAAAGAATTTTAATTGAAAAAACTTTATCTCAAAAAGAGGAAAAACAAATCGATATATCCATTGCAAAGAAAGGATCAAAGTTGAAAGTAATTAATCAGGCAATTAAAAATGCTAAAGATAGCCTCACTAGAAAACTTTACGAAAGCCAGAATAATAGAGAATTATTTGATGCTGTAGCAAATAAATTTAATCTAGAGACAAATATTAATCTGATAGAAGTTTATGATAATAGTCATATCCAAGGAACTAATAGCGTTGGTGCATTAATCGCTTACGGAGATGAAGGATTTATTAAAAAAAGATATAGAAAATTTAATATTAAGATTCAAAAGAATGAACAAGATGACTATGGTATGATGCGTGAAGTATTAAATCGAAGATTTAAAAGAGCCATACAAGAGAAAGACAACTACTTAACTTTTCCCGATCTAGTTATGATTGATGGTGGAAAAGGCCAATACTCCGTTGCAAGAGAAACTCTAAATGAACTAGGGCTTCATGATTTGCCAATAGTTGCTATAGCTAAAGGAAAAAAAAGAAATAGTGGTAATGAAGCCTTTTTCCATAATGGTAAAGAATTTAAATTTGCAAAAAATGACCCTACTCTCTTTTTTCTTCAAAGAATAAGAGATGAATCCCACAGATTTGCCATAAGTGCTCATAGAGCTAAAAGAAAAAAAGGAATTAGCAAATCATTACTTGATCAAATTGAAGGGATAGGCTCTATAAGAAAAAGAGCATTGTTAAATCATTTTGGCTCAGCAAGAGCTGTCGAGTCTGCAAGCTTAGATGAGATAAAATCTGTAGAGGGTGTAGAGGAAAAAGTTGCAAAAAAGATATATAATTTTTTTCACGAATAAAAAAATATGCTAAAAAAAATACCAAATATACTCACTATCGGAAGAATTTTAATAGTTCCATTTTTTGTTTTAGCATTTTATTTGCCAGGTTTTTACGGAGATTTAACTGCTTTAATACTGTTTATAATAGCATCATTCACAGATTTTTTAGACGGAATGTTGGCAAGACTTCTTGGAGAAGAATCTAAGCTTGGTGAATTGTTGGATCCAATTGCCGATAAGATAATTATTGCAACTGCACTAATTCTTTTAGTAATGGATGGCACTATTAGAAATTATGAGGTAATTGCTGCAATAATTATTCTAACAAGGGAAATATTAATTTCTGGACTCAGAGAATTTTTAGCTAAAGGAAAAATAAAACTCCCAGTTTCAAACTTAGCAAAACTTAAAACTTTTTTACAAATGATTTCTATTGCACTCTTACTTTCTGGAGACACTGGAAATAAAATTATTAATTTTCAGGATTATAATGCTCAAACAATAGGGATTGTTCTGTTGTGGTTATCTGCTGGTTTAACTCTTTTTACAGGATACGAATATATGCGTAGAGGAATAGACCATGCAATTTCTGAGGACAATAAGGATTAGGCAGCTTTTTTATTTTTTACTAATAATTGATAACTTTCATTCAGGTCAATTATCATTTTACATACTTTAAATTGGTTTTCAGCAATACATGACACTGGTGTAACTTCTGCCGCTGTGCCAGTCAAAAAACATCCAACAAAATCTTTTAATTCATCAGGACTAATTTTTCTTTCGTGAACTTTAATCTTTTTTGATTTTGCAATTTCAATGACTGTTCTTCTGGTTATTCCATCAAGAAAAGAGTCTGGAATAGGAGTGTGTAATTCATTATTTTTATCTTTAAAAAAAATATTTGCACCTGTAGCTTCAGCAACATTCCCCTCGTGATCTAACATAAGAGAGTCTGTGTATCCTTGCTTCTCAGCTTCATGCTTTGAAAGTGTACAAATCATGTAAAGTCCAGAGGCTTTTGTATCCCACGGTATAGTATTTGGTGCAGGTCTTCTCCAACTTGAAATATTTAGTTTAATTCCCTCAATCTTAAGCTTAGGATCAAAGTATGAGCCCCACTCCCATGTGGCTATTGCAACATGAATTTTTGTATGCTGTGCTGAGATAGCCATCATTTCACTTCCCCTCCAAGCAACAGGCCTTACGTATCCATTATCAACTTTCTGAGTAGAAATAATTTTTTTACAAGCTGAGTTAATTTCATCTTCGCTGTATGGAATTTCAAAACCCATTCTTCGAGCTGAATGAAACAACCTTGAAGTATGTTCCTCTAACTTAAAAATCAACCCATCATAGACTCTCTCTCCCTCAAAAACACAGCTAGCATAATGTAATCCATGGCTTAAAACGTGCACTTTAACATTTGACCAATCTACTAAGTCACCATTGTACCATATTTTGCCTGATCTTTTATCGTAGGGTATCATGTTATGAAATATAAAAATTCTTACTGAAAAATATCTTTGTATCTATAATATGTCAATATAACTTACCGTCAGATGAAAGAACTCCTATATTTAAAAGATGAACAGTTAAAAGAACTGATAGAAAAATTATTTGTTGGATATAGAGAGGTATTTTCAGACTCAAAAAAAATTCTTGATAAATATTCCATAGGTTTGGCGCACAATAAAGTGATACATTTACTGTCAATGTACGAAGGTATTTCAATTTCTGAATTACTCAAAAAACTAAAAGTAACTAAACAAAGTCTTAATAGAGTGTTAAATGATTTGATTAAAATTCAAATTATTGAGTTCAAGAAAGATACTATAGACACCAGAGTTAAACATGTATTTTTAAATGAAAAAGGAAAAAAAATATTCAGTGAAATTTTTCAAACGCAAAAAAGAAGAATACATAATGCCTTATTAAATTCAAAATCTGAAGAGGTTTTAAATTTTGAAAAAGTTTTAAAAAAGATTATAAATGGATAATTTTTTAGCGCACATATTAGTGGTAGATGATGATGATGGTATAAGATCATTAGTAAAAAAATATTTAAATGAAAACAAATATTTAATTACAACAGCTGATAATGCTGAAAATGCATTTGAAAAAATTCAGTTAATTAAATTTGACCTTATAATTTTAGATATCATGATGCCTGGTAAAAGTGGTCTTGACTTTATAAAGGAAAACAAGGGTGATTTTGATACGCCAATAATACTATTGACTGCTAGAGGTCAAGCTAGTGAAAGAGTTAAAGGACTTGAAATAGGTGCAGACGACTATTTACCAAAACCTTTTGAGCCTAAAGAATTACTTTTGAGAATTAAAAATATTTTAAATAAAACTAAAAAAAATAATTTAAAACGGGTTATCAAATTTGAAAATATAAAGATAGATCTTAATAAACAAATTATATTCAAAAATGATTCAGAATTTAAAATTAATAATACAGAAAAAATTATATTAGAAAAAATGATTAATAATCCTGGAAAAATTTTTGAAAGAATGGAAATAGGTAAATTGATTCATTTAGATAAAGAGAGGTCTATTGATGTTATAATTACAAGATTAAGAAAAAAAATTGAATTAGACCCAAAAAATCCAAAATTTCTTCAAACAATAAGAGGAGCTGGTTATGTTTTATGGATTGAATAAATTTATTAAAAATTTATTACCAAAAAGTTTATTCTATAGAGCATTACTAATTGTAGCAACTCCTGTAATTGTAATTCAATTAATCATTACAATAGTTTTTTTTGATAGTCTTTGGATAAAAACAAACAAAGGTATGACAAGAGCACTAATAAGTGAAGTCAAAACTTTTATTGAAGTATACAATAATGATGATTACGACAAAAATGAAATAACTAATCTTTTTTCTGTATATCAAGATTTAAATATTGAATTCATCCAAAATGAAAAATTTGATTTTAAATTTGATGAAAGGTGGTTTAGTCCTATCGATCGTACACTTAGAAGAGAATTAAAATCAAGATTTGGAATTAGTGAATATTGGTTCAATACAACTAACTATAAAGAATTAATAGACTTAAGAATTAAATATCAAAATGGATATTTCAAGTTTTTGGTGCCAAAAGATAGAGTAACAAGCTCTTCTGCTAGAATATTTGGCTTATGGATTACAGTGCCTGCATTCATTATGGTGATCATATCCTTAATTTTTTTAAAAAATCAAACTCGCCCAATAACTGCTTTGGCAAAAGCTGCTGAAAAATTTGGCAAGGGAGAAGAGATTGAGGAATTTAAGCCATCCGGCGCCTCTGAAATAAGACAAGCAGGTTTTGAATTTGATAGAATGAGAAAAAGAATATTAAGACATTTGAACCAAAGATCAGAGATGTTGTCAGGAATTAGTCATGATTTAAGAACTCCTTTGACCAGGATGAAATTACAAACTGCGTTTATAAAAGATAAAGACATCTCAAATAAATTAACTGAAGATATAAATGAAATGGAAAAAATGTTAAATGAATATCTCCAGTTTACAAGTTCATCTTACCTTGAAAAAGATGAATTGTTTGATTTAAGCCATTTATTAAAAGAAATTGTAAAAAAATATAATAACGAAAATATCTCAAAAAATTTAACTGAGAGAATTTACCTCAATGGTAGAAAAAATTTGATTAAAAGATGTATCAATAATTTAATCGATAATGCTCTAAAATATGGAAAAAAAGTAGATATTGATCTATCGAAAAAAAACAACAGTATATTTATTAAAATAGAGGATGATGGACCGGGTATTCCAGAAAAAGAATATGATAACGTTTTTAAACCTTTTTATAAAATTGACAAAGGAAGAACCGAGAAAAAATCAAGTGTGGGACTTGGTCTTTCAATAGCTTCGGACATTATTCGATCCCATGGAGGAAATATTAAATTAGAAAAATCTAAACTTAATGGACTTGGTGTTAAGATTTTTTTACCTGTTTAGTTTTCTTTTTTTTTTGAATTTTTATTTTTTCAATTTTTTTTTCTAAATTTTCTACTCTTTTAGATAAAACATCAAACTCATCTTTGCTAGTAAGCTTCATTTTGAAGACTATTTCATCCCTTTTTGACTTTAAGATTGTTATAAATTCATTAGTTAAATCTCTTGACGAAATTATGCCTTGTTCAAATAATTTAGCAATCTTATCAAAAACAAATTTTGAATTTTTCATATATTTTCTCTATTACTTAATATATTTATATCTTACAAATATAATTTGTAATGTTCATTAATAATTTTGACCCAGTAGCAATTCAAATTTTCTCATTTGAGATACATTGGTATTCATTTGCTTATATATTTGGGATAATAATAGGTTGGTATTTAGCGAAAAAATATTTTGTATCACAAAATATCAAAACAAAATTTGATGATTATATAACATATGTAATAGTCGGTCTAATAATAGGAGGCAGATTAGGATATGTGTTATTTTACAACTTAGATTATTACTTAGAGAATATTTTTGAAATATTAAAAATATGGAAAGGCGGAATGTCTTTCCATGGAGCAGTTGTAGGAATTATTATTACAAGTTTTTATTTCTCAAAAAAAAATAATGATAATATTTTTGAATATTTAGATAGTATCGCATTAGTATCTCCAATTGGAATTTTTTTTGGTAGAATTGCAAATTTCATAAATTCAGAGTTATACGGTCATGAAACTTCATTACCTTGGGGTGTGAATTTCATGCAGATAGACGACCTGTATAGACACCCCTCTCAAATTTATGAGGCATTATTTGAAGGAGTAATATTATTTATACTTTTACTGTTTTTTTGGAATAAAGAAAAAAATAGAATTCCAGGAAAAATATCTTCTTTATTCCTAATTTCATATTCATTTTTTAGATTTATTATAGAATTTTTTCGTGTGCCTGATGATCAATTAGGATACTTAATTTTAAACTTAACTATGGGACAAGTAATAAGTATTGTATTCTTTATTGCAGGTCTTTTTCTTTACTATTTCATGAATGATACTCAAAAAAAAACATAATATACCACTAGATAAATTTATAAATTATTGTCTTTACGATAAAAAAAATGGATATTATATGACCAAAAATCCATTTGGCAAAACAGGTGATTTTATTACTGCACCAAATGTCTCAAGACTCTTCTCAGAAATGTTAGCAATTTGGACTATTAGTTTTTGGAAAAGTATGGGCTCTCCTAAAAGATTTAATCTAGTAGAATTAGGAGCAGGTAATGGAGAAATGATTAAAGTTATGATTGAAAGCTTTAAGAAATTTCCAACTTTTTTAAAAGCATGTAACATCTTAATTTATGAAAAAAGTCCAAAATTATCAAAAAAGCAAAAAAAAAATATCAACAATGAAGATGTTAAATGGGTAAAAAGTTTCAATAAAATAAATAAACTTCCAAGTATATTTATTGCAAATGAGTTTTTTGATGCTATTCCAGTAAAACAATATCTAAAAAAAAATAATACTTGGTATGAAAAATTTGTAAAAATATCTTCAAAAAATAAAATCAGTTTCACACAAAAAAAAGTTTTTATTAAAACTTTAGATAAAAAGTTAAATTTCAATATTTCACAGGGTCAAAATTTCATTGAATTTTCACCTATAGCCTTAAAATATCTAGATGATATTCTCAAAATAATAAAGAGGAATAAAGGTGGACTTTTAATCATTGATTATGGATATTTTGAAAAAAAAATGAAAAATACCCTCAAAGCGATTTACAAACACAAATTTTCAAAGATTTTGGAAAATCTTGGAAAATCAGATATTACCTACCATATCAATTTTTACTTAATTGATAAAATTTCAAAAAAAAACTTTAATATAAATACCTGTTACACCTCTCAGAGAAATTTTTTAGCTAATTTAGGTATTTATCATAGAGCAGAAATTATCAGTAAAAACAAATCTTTTAAAGAAAAAGCAAATATTTTTTATAGACTCAAAAAATTAACAGATAAAAATGAGATGGGAGAAATATTCAAAGTTATGTTAATCAAAAATTCTGAAAATAAATCTGATATAGGATTTCAAAATTGATTAGATCTAAAAAATTGTCTAAGTTTTCTGAGATAAAACATGGTTTCTTTAATAAAAATGGTGGCATTTCGAAAGGTATATATAAAAGTTTAAATTGCGGGATTGGCTCTAAAGATAAAAAAATTAATATAAGAAAAAATCTAAATATTGTAAAATCTAAATTAAGAACAAATTCTAGACAAATTTTTTTAGTTAAACAAATACATAGTAATAAATTTGTGTATTTAAGTAAAAATTCTAATATAAGAAATAGAAGTATTGAAGCTGATGCAATAATTAGTGAAAAAAGAAAATTGCCAATTGCAGTTTTAACTGCTGATTGTGTGCCTATCTTAATTTATGACAATGTAAGAAAAATAATTGCTGTAATACATGCTGGCTGGCGTGGGGCATATAAAGATATAGTAAAAAAGGTTATTAAATATATGTTAAAAAAAAATTGCAACCCTAAAAGCATGACAGTTGCTATTGGTCCTTGTATTCAAAGAAAAAGTTATGAAGTAAGAGAACAATTTAAAACTAAATTTATTAAAAAAGATAGAAATAATAAAAAATTCTTTAAAACTAAAAAAAGCCAGATTTATTTTGATTTACCAAATTACGTAAAAAAACAAGTTAAATTAAATAAAGTAAAAAATATTGATCAAATAAATGTTGATACTTTTAATAAAAAAAATAATTTTTTTAGTGCAAGATATTCTTTAAAGGATAAACATAATGATTATGGTAGAAATATATCAATAATTATGATTAATTAAATTTTTAATGAAACTATTAACAGGAAATAGCAATCGACCTCTCAGCAAAAATATTGCAAAGTATTTAAAGTCAAAACTTGTCAATTCAAGTATAAAGAAATTTTCTGATGGAGAAATTTATATAGAGATAAATGAAAATATTAGAGGAAATAGTATTTTTATAATTCAGTCCGTTTCATCTCCCGCAAATGACAATTTAATGGAATTACTATTGTGTATAGATGCTCTTAAAAGATCGTCGGCAAAAAATATTACTGCGGTAATTCCTTATTTTGGTTATGCAAGACAAGATAGAAAAGTTGTTCCAAGAACATCAATTTCAGCTAAACTAGTTTCAAATTTGATTACAAAAGCTGGGGCAGATAGAGTAGTAACAGTCGATTTACACGCAGGTCAAATTCAAGGATTTTTTGATATTCCAGTTGATAATCTTTTTGCAACACCAATATTTGCAAGACACATAAAGAAAAAAATAAAAAGTAAAAATATAATTTGTATTGCACCTGACGTTGGAGGAACAGAGAGAGCACGAGCGTTAGGAAAATTATTAAATGTAGGTTTGGCAATTGTTGATAAAAGAAGACCTAAACCTGGCCAGTCGCAAGTAATGAATGTTATTGGTAATGTAAAAGACAAAACATGTATAATAGTTGATGACATAATTGACTCTGGTGGAACTATAACTAATGCGGCAAAAGCGCTAAAAGATAGAGGCGCAAAAGAAGTTTATGTTTATATTACCCATGGTGTTCTTAGTGGAGATGCAGTCAAAAAAATTAAGAATTCTGTTATAAAAAATTTAGTAATCACAGATACAATTGATAATGGTGAAAAAGTTAAAAGTACAAAGAATGTTGAAGTTTTACCAATATCAGGCCTTATGGGAGAAGCTATAAAAAGAATATCTAATTCAACTTCAGTTTCAGATTTATTTAAATAATTACCTTGATTATTTATCAACATGGGTTAAAAACCTGTGTTTTTATGATTTCATTAGACGCAATTATAAGAGACAACAAAACTAAGGGTCAGCTTAGTGCTATAAGAAGTAGCGGAAATGTTCCAGCTATTATTTATGGTGGTAAAGAAGAAAATGAAAAAATTTCCATATCAAAAAAAGTATTAAAAACCGCTATTGAAAAAGAAAATTTTTTATCAAACATAATCACACTTTCAGTAAATGGCAAAAGCCAAAATGTACTTCCAAGAGAAGTAATATATGATGTTTTGACTGATGAGCCAATTCATGTAGATTTTTTAAGAATTGTCCCTGGAGTAAAGATAAGAATAGAAGTCCCTGTAGAATTTGTAAATCACGAAAAATCACCTGGTCTAAAAAGAGGTGGCGTGCTTAACATTGTAAGAAGAAAAGTTGAACTAAAATGCCCAAGTGAAAAAATACCTGAAAAATTAACATTAGATTTAGACGGAATAGACATTGGCGAGAGTTTTAAAATTTCATCCGTTAAATTAGATAACGAAGTAGTTCCAACTATTCAAGGTAGGGATTTTGTAATTGCAACATTAGCGGCTCCAACAGTCATGAAAGAACCTGAAAAACCAGCAGAAGCTGAAGGCGCTGAAGGAGAAGAGGGCGCTACTGAAGGAACGGAAGCTACAGCGGCGGTAGACGGAGATAAACCAGCGGCTGAAGGAGCTAAAGGTGATAAAAAAGAAGGTGAAGATAAAAAACCTGCAGAAGAAAAAAAGTAATCAATTAAATTGAAATTAAAATTCCAATAAAATTTATGCTGTTATTTGTAGGTCTTGGCAACCCCACACCAGATAGTGAAAATAATCGACATAATGTTGGTTTTAAAATTATAGATGCAATTAATAAAAAATTTAGTTTATCAAAGCAAAAACCAAAATTTAAAGGCTTACTTACTACAGGCAATATTGAAGGTGAAAAAATTTATGCAATTAAACCTTTAACTTTCATGAACAATTCAGGGGTCTGTATCAGAGAATTATTAGAATATTTCAAATTTGATGCTGAAGATGTAGTCGTATTTCATGACGATCTTGATATTGAGTTTGGAAAAATTAAAGCAAAGTTTGGAGGATCTAGCGCAGGTCATAACGGAATTGCATCTATTGATAAATTTATTGGTAAAGAATATTCACGAGTAAGAGTTGGAATTGGAAAGCCGAAAAATCAAATTTCAACAGCAGATTATGTTTTACAAAACTTTGATGAAGATGAGCAAATTAATATAAATAAGATTACAGAAAATATCACAGACTCCATTGGGGATTTAATCAAGAAAAAATTAGATTTATTTTCTAGCACTGTTAATAATAAGTAATGAATTTAAGATGTGGAATAGTTGGTTTACCAAATGTAGGTAAATCAACTTTGTTTAATGCATTAACAAATTCAGATAAAGCTCAAGCTGCTAATTTCCCATTTTGTACGATTGATCCCAATATTGGAATAGTATCAGTGCCTGATGAAAGGCTAAACAATCTTGCAAAAGTATCTAATTCTAAAAAAATTATTAATGCAACAATTTCATTTGTAGATATTGCAGGATTGGTTAAAGGAGCTTCTAAAGGTGAAGGTTTAGGAAATAAGTTCCTATCACATATCAGAGAAGTAGATGCTATAATACATTTAATAAGATGTTTTGACTCTAAAGATATTCAAAATGTAAACCCAACAGTTGATCCAATAAGAGATTTAGAAATTATCGAAACTGAAATGAAGTTGGCAGATTTAGACTCCATACAAAAAAGGCTAGAAAAAAATAATAAGAAAAATATTGAGGATAAACAGTTAAAGATTTTGAAAATTGTTCAAAATTCAATTGATAATGAAGGTGATTTGTCTTTGCTTAAAAAGCAATTTGATAAAAAGCTAATTAATCAAAGTGGTTTGTTATCCATCAAACCAAAAATTTTTGTTTGTAATGTAGATGAAAAAAGTATTCAAAATGGAAATGAATATACTAAGAAATTTATGACAAAATACGGGAAAGAAAATACATTAATTGTTTCTGCTGATATTGAAAATCAAATTAACCAATTAGAAAATGATGAAAAAAAAAATTATATGGAAATGATTGGACTAAAAAATGTTGGATTAGATTTATTGATTCAAAAAGGTTACAAAATATTAGAATTAGAAACTTTTTTCACCTCTGGGCCTGAAGAAACGAGAGGTTGGACTATTGAAAAAAATTCGACAGCTCCAAAGGCTGCAGGTGAAATTCATAGTGATTTTGAAAAAGGTTTTATTAGAGCTGAAACAGTTTCGTATGAAGATTTTATCTCTAACAATGGTTGGGTAAATTCAAAAACTAATGGTAAAATGAGACTTGAAGGTAAAGATTATATAGTGAATGACGGTGATGTTTTAAACTTCCGTTTCAATACGTGACCATATTTTTTTCATACTAAAATAAACTAGAGTTGTTAAAATAATCAAATACACTATGGCTTTAAAACCCATTTGATGACGAGCCTCTAAATGAGGTTCAGCTGCCCACATTAGAAAAGTTGTTACATCTTTAGACATTTGTTGAATAGAAGCCTCAGTTCCGTCCGAATATTCTACTATTCCATCAGTTAACGGACTAGACATTTTAATCTGATTTCCATACATGTACTTATTATAATAAACACCATCATCTAAGTTTACTCCTATTGGAGGATCTTCATAACCAAGTAAAAGTGAATATATATAATCTGCACCTCCACTTCTTGCTTTAATCAAAACCGACATATCGGGTGGGTATGCCCCACCATTGGCAGCTTTAGCAGCCTCAACATTTTCGTATGGCATAATAAATTTATCAGATAATTTTCCAGGTCTAAAAAACATATCACCATCCGCGTTAGGACCATCTTTTACCTCAAAAGAAGCAGCAATAGCTTTAGCTTCTTCCTCTGAAAACTCTGGGCCACCTTTTTCTGCTAAATTTCTATAACTTAAATATTTCATTGAATGACAAGAGGAGCAAACTTCAGTGTAAACTTGATATCCTCTTTGTAATGCGCTTCTATCAAATTTTCCAAATAAACCTTTAAAACTCCAATCAGTTTCTAAATATTCAATTTTTTCTGCCGAGCTAAGATTATTAGTGTTAAGAGTAAATATGAAAACTAATAAAATCCTTAATAAATTTTTCACTTTAAGCTTTAAAACTTTCTTTATTTTTAGCAGCTGCCAGATTAGGTGTTCCTCCCAGAACAGGCTCAGTAATACTCAGGGGTATTGGCAAGGTTTTTTCTTTAAACCCAAGTACTGGCAAGATCACTAAAAAATGTAGAAAATAATATGCCGTAGCAACTCTGGCAATTAATAGATATAAGCCCTCTGCTGGCATTGCTCCCATATATCCAAGAACAAGTACATCAGCAACTAATATCCAATAAAACTGTTTATAAAGTGGTCTAAAAACTGCTGATCTAATTTTAGAAGTATCCAGCCAAGGTAAAGCTGCCAAGATAAATATTGCAGATAACATTGCAATAACTCCCAATAATTTATCAGGAACAGATCTTAAGATTGCATAAAATGGTAACAAATACCACTCGGGAACTATATGAGCTGGTGTAACTAAAGGGTTAGCCTCTATATAGTTATCAGCATGACCTAAAATATTTGGTGTATAAAAAACAAAAAAAGCAAAAACAATCATGAACATTAATAATGCAAAACCATCTTTAATCACAATATATGGATGAAAAGGTACTGTATCTTTTGAAGGTTTTTTAACATCAATTCCTATAGGATTGTTATTTCCAGGGACATGTAATGCCCAGATATGTAACACAACAAGACCTAAAATTAAAAAAGGAATCAAATAATGCAAAGTAAAAAATCTTGTTAAAGTAGGATTATCTACTGAGTATCCGCCCCATAACCAAGTCACAATCCCTTCTCCAACTAAAGGTATTGCGCTAAACAAATTTGTTATAACCGTTGCTCCCCAAAAACTCATCTGACCCCAAGGCAACACATATCCCATGAAGGCTGCAGCCATCATTAACAAATAAATTACTATTCCTATAATCCAAATAATTTCTCTTGGAGCTTTATAAGAACCATAGAACAAAGATCTAAAAATATGAATATATACAGCTAAGAAAAACATAGAGGCACCATTTGCATGAATATATCTTATTAACCAACCGTAATTTACATCTCTCATAATATGCTCTACACTATCAAAGGCCATATCTGCATGAGCAATGTAGTGCATTGCCAAAGTCAAACCCGTAATAATTTGAGTAATTAGACAGAAAGTGAGAATTCCACCAAACGTCCACCAATAATTCAAATTTTTTGGTGTTGGATAATCTGTTAAATGGTTAGCTAATGTTAGAAGAGGCAATCTATCATTAAACCACTTACCGGCTTTCGACTTAGGTGTATATTCGTGATCACTCATTTTAATTAACCAATTTTAATAGTGTTAGCATTTACAAATTCATACTTTGGAATTTCCATATTTGTTGGAGCCGGTCCTTTTCTAATTCTTCCTGAGATATCATAGTGTGAACCATGACAAGGACAAAACCAGCCATTGTAATCGCCTTTATCATTTAAAGGCACGCAACCTAAGTGAGTACATACTCCTATCATTACAAGCCATTCAGGATTTTTTACTCTTTCTTCATCTGACTCTGGGTCAATCAGCTCTTTAACATTAACAGCTCTTGCCTCAGCTATTTCATCAGGAGTTCTTCTTCTTATGAACACTGGTTTACCTCTCCACATAATAGTTATTGTGTTACCAGGTTTAACCGAACTCAAATCAACCTCTGTGCTTGCTAATGCTTTTACTGAGGCATCTGGATTCATTTGATCAATTAATGGCCAAGCTACTACCCCTGCTCCAACTACACCAATTGCGTAGGTTGCTGTGAATAAAAATTCTCTTCTTTTAGGTTTTTTCTCTGACATTTAATAATTTTAACTATTTAATATATGATTTCATATAATATAAAATACTAAATTTACTACTGATAGAATGACACATAATTCATCAAATCAAGGCCCTAAAATTGCATTATTTGAACCAGATATACCTCAAAACACAGCTGCAATAATTAGAACATGTTCATGTCTAGGCGCAAAACTAGAAATTATTGAACCATGTGGATTTTTGTTATCTGACAAGAGGTTCAAAAGAATTGTAATGGATTATATGGATGAAAAAGATATCAATTTTTTTAAAAGCGCTGATATTTTTTTCAAATCTAAAAGAAATCAAAGAATTATATTGATGACAACAAAAGCTTCTATATCTTACACAAAATTTAAATTTAAGAAAGATGATACAATTTTATTTGGAAGAGAAAGTGCAGGTGTACCAAAAAAGATACACGAATTAGTAAAAAACAGATTAAAAATTCCTATGAAAGTCAATAAACGCTCATTAAACTTAGCCTCATCTGTAGCAATTATTTTAGCAGAATGTTTAAAACAAACAGTATGGACCTAGAATTAAAAAAAGATTTAGTTGGTAATTGGTTTAAGATGTTACAAAATGCCTTTTGTCAGGACATAAGTAATTTAGAAAAAAATAAAATCAAATTTAAATCAACATTTTGGAGAAGAAATTCTCGCAAAAATGAAGGTGGAGGAGAATATAGAATATTAGAAAATGGAAAAATTTTTGAAAAGGTTGGTGTAAATTTCTCAAAAGTTTACGGAAAATTTCCCAAAAAATTTCAAAAAAATATTTTAGGGGCAAGTAAAGATCCTGCATTTTGGGCATCAGGGATATCTGTGGTAATGCACATGAAAAATCCATTGATACCTGCAATGCACTTTAATACTAGATTCATATCTACCACACAACATTGGTTTGGAGGTGGAATGGATGTGACTCCTTCTCAAAAAGATGATTATGAAAAAAAAGATTTTCACAGAATTCTTAAAAAAATGTGCGATAAACACAATAGAGAATATTATAGAAAATATAAAAAATGGTGCGATGAATATTTCTATTTACCTCATCGAAAAGAAGCTAGGGGTATTGGGGGTATTTTTTTTGACTATAAAAAAAATAATTTTGAAAAAGATTTCGAATTTGTAAGAGATGTAGGGATTACTTTTCAGATTATATTTAATAAAATAATCCGAAGAAAGATCAATAAGAAATGGACAAACAAAGATAAAGAACTTCAGTATATCAAAAGAGGAAGATACACAGAGTTCAATTTACTTTATGACAGAGGGACTAAATTTGGATTACAAACTGGTGGAAATGTTGAAGGTATTCTAATGTCTCTTCCACCTTTAGCTAAATGGAAATAAAATGAATAAAGAACCAATAACTGTAAATGGATTAGAAAAATTAAAAGAAGAATTAATTTATTTAAAGGAAAAAAAAAGACCTGAAATAGTAGCGGCAATAGCTGAAGCCAGATCACATGGAGATCTAAAAGAAAATGCAGAATATCATGCTGCCAAAGAAGAGCAGTCGCACAACGAAGGGAGAATAACTGAAATAAATGATATTATTGCCAGAGCAAATGTAATTGATATAACGAAATTAAGTAATGATGGGAAAGTAATTTTTGGTTCAACTGTTTATCTTGAAAATTTAGACTCAGGTGAAAAAATTAATTATAAAATTGTGGGAAAAGATGAGGCAGATTTAAAACAAAAACTTATATATTACCAGTCACCCATTGGAAAAGGTCTTATTGGAAAAAATAAAAAAGATCTTGTTGAGATTAAAACTCCAGCAGGCACAAAAAATTTTGAAATTATTGACGTTAAATATATTTAACGATTTATTAAGTCAGTAATTTGTTTTTCTGTTAATTGAAAATTGTTATCTATCCACTCTTCTTCTATCATTTTCAATTTTTTTCCCAATTTTTTTCCCTCTGGAATATCGTACTTTTCCTTTAAGGTTATTGCCTGAATAGGTATTTTTGGCAAAACTTTTGTTCGAAATTTTTCTATTAAATCTAAATATTTTTTTTCAGCTTTTTTTGAAGTAAATATTCTGTAATTTAATATATCTAAAACACTTTGTTTTCCATGGTAATACAAAATTTTATTCAATTCTCGCTCTGAAAAAGACTGGCTGGTAATTTTATTTCTATAAAAATTATCTATAACACCAAGTCTTTTCTGGTCTTTCTTAGAAATATTATACTTATAAAGAAAATACTCTACATTATCAGTTCCATCGACAATTAAAACTGATAATAGAAAAATAAAATCTCCCTCTTTAATTTTTTCTTTTACAAAATTGTTTGGATTTACAAAAAATCGAATATTTTTGATTTGTGGAAAAATGATTTCAAAAAGCCTAGAAGAAAATTTATCTTTTGCAAGACTTATTAAAACATCAAACTTAAGAAATTTTTGAAGTTCATTTAATAATCTTTCTTTAGATAAGTTTGAAATGCCTCTTATATTTTTTTTAATTAATCTAATAATTTTTGAATCATGTTTATAATTTGAATAAACCAAAAAAAATCTCAGATAACGAAGTATTCTTAAATAATCTTCTTTAATTCTTTTTTCTGGGTCACCTATAAATTTTACTATTCCTCTTTTTAGATCTTCTTTGCCATTGTGTGGATCGAATAAATTTCCCTCTATGTCTGAGTAGATTGCATTAATTGTAAAATCTCTTCTAGAGGCATCTTTTTTCCAATCAGTGCAAAATTTAACTTCTGCATGTCTCCCATAAGTTTTTATATCTTCTCTCAAACTAGTTATTTCAAAATTATGATTATCTATTACTGCAGTAATAGTGCCATGTTCAAAACCTGTCTTATAATAATTTATATTATATTTTTTTAAAGCTTCACAAACTTGTTGTGGGCTTAAATTTGTAGCAAGATCAATATCGTCAATTATTTCTTTTCGAATTGTTTTTCTAACGCAGCCACCAACATATCTTAATTCACTCTCTGGTGAAAAATTGTTTATACATAAAAAAATATTTTTTACTGGAGTATCTTTGGATATGCCTTTAATTCTTTTAACAATATAATCTAAGTTATTTGATGTTTTAAAAAATTTATTTAAAAAATTAATCATATGTGGCTGGGGCGCTAGGATTCGAACCTAGGATGCAGGTACCAAAAACCCGTGCCTTACCGCTTGGCTACGCCCCAATATTATCTTTCGTATAACACAAAAAAAATAAATTTATATAGTTTTTGATATTTTACACCAATAATTTCTAAACTGTTTTTTAACTTTTTTTTGGGCATCTTTGCACATTTTAATTGAATTAAAATAAGCAATTATTACTGAACCAGATCCTGTCATCCTAGCAAATTCAATATTTGGTAATTTCAGTAAAAAACTTTTTAAATTTTTTAATTTTGGGTACTTTTTGAAAGCTACTATTTCTAGATCGTTTTTCATGTACTTTAAGTGCTTAATGTTAAACATATTTTTTGAGATTAAATTAAAACTAATCTTGGAATATCTTTTCACTTCAGAATAAATATTCTTTGTGGAGCAGCCAAAATCTGGTTTTACTAGTAAAAGATTAATCTTTTTGTGAATTTTTGGTGTTTTGATAGAATTGTTAGATTGTAATACTAAATTTTTTGAGTAAATGCCAAGTATTGTATCGGATCCAATTAATCTTAAAATTTTAACCACTTCTTTTTGTTTTAACTTCACAAATTTTTTTTTAATAAAAAAATTTAAAATGTTAGCGGCATTCATTGATCCCCCACCTAGGCCAGCTTTAGTTGGAATATTTTTAATCACAACAATCTGATATTTGTCTTTAAGTAATTTCTTTTTATCAAGAATTTTTAATAAGTTTGAGACTGTATTATTTGATCTAATATTGTTAGAAAACTCTCCTTTAAACTTTATTTTATGTTTATTAGATCTGATTTTTCTTATCATTATTTTATCATGTAGATCTAAAAAGCTCACTAAACTCTCAATTTTATGAAGGGCATTTGTTTTTCCAACAACATTTAAGGCTATATTAATTTTAGCATGAGATTTTATGTTAAAATAACTCATCAAGAGCTTGTGGGTCCGTAAATTAATTTTTCTTTAATTTGTTCTATTAATTTTGGCTCAACGTCCTCCATTTTCAAAACCATTGACCAAAAATACCTTGCTTGAATTTTTCTATTTAATTTCCATAAAATATCTCCATAATGATCATTAACTATCGGATCATCTGGCATCAACTCAACTGCTCTTTTTAAAAATTTTTCTGCTTTAATGAAATCGTCAATTAAATAATATGCCCAACCAATCGAGTCTATTATATAAGGATCATCATTTTCTTGAGTATAAGCCTTTTCAAGCATTTGAATTGCTTCATTAATCTTATAATCTCTCTCAAGCCAAGAGTATGCTAAGTAATTTAAGACATAAGCATCATCAGGATTGATTTCCAAAGAATGCAATAAATCTCTATCTGCACTTGAGTAATCTTTCATTCTTTCGAAAGTCCCCCCTCTTCGATACAATAAATCTGCTTTTAAAGAACTTTTATTTTCTAAAGAATTAATTATCATTGAGTAATATTTTATGGCTTGATCAAACTTTTTTGAATTTTTGTTAAAATTAGCAATATCAAATAAAAATTTGTTATTAGGGTTTTCAATTTCAAGAAATTTTGAAGTTATATAGTTTAAACCTTCATCTCTATTTTTAGTTTTCACAATTATTTGTGCTTCTTTTTTTGATCTATACCAATAATAAAGATCTTGATGTTTATCGAAATTTTTTAAAACTTTTTTAGATTTTTCATAATTTCCGTTTAAATAAGAATTTTCTGCAACTAATGACAAATTAAAAACAAATTTTGGATTCATATAGTTGGATAAACTTAAATAAAAATTTGATATGTCAAATCTATCTTGTGATGAATAAAGATTCGAGATTAAAAATAAAAACTCTCCTATTACATCATTTTGATTACCACAGGAAAATACATTCTTAAATTCCTCATATTTATTGTTCTCTATCCAGCTTTTTCCCTGAGAAAGTAATAAAGTAGTATTTATATAATCTAAGTCATCAACTGTTTCTTTTGCTTCCTCAATTAGTTTGTTTTCTATCAGATAAGTTAAATAAAAATAAGTATATCTAGAGTAATCTGCCTTTACATTATTAATCAATCTCGAAAAAAAAGAGCTGGTTTGATCATCATCCAAATAACATCTTAAAAAAGTTTCAGTAATGAGAGATAAGCTACCAAAATTTTGACCATCTCTAATAATTTTACCACTACTAAATACATTAATATGCTTTTTTAAAGAACTCAAAATTATAAATCTAAATCGATCCTTTTGTAAAAATTCTGGAACATCTAATAAAATTTTATTAGCTTTTTTCAAATTTTTTTTTTTAACACTATCTAAAGCTAATAAAACATATGCTTCGAAAAAATTTGAATTAATTTGATTTTCATTCATTTTAATAAAATTTACAGCTTGATTTACTTTACCTTCTAAGACCAATGACATAGTAAAACGTTCTAGGAAAGAGTCATGCTTATTAATTAAAATCTTTGAACTGTTAAAAAAATTTAGTGCCTCTGAGTTGTTCCGATTTTCAAAAGCGACTATACCAGAAAAATAATTTGACAAATTTCTTGCATCAAATTCACCAAAACTAGTGCTTTTAGAAAATGAAGAGCTCTGATAGAGTAATATTGAAAATAATAGGATTGTTATTTTTTTATACATAAACATAAATGGCAAAAAGTCTTACTTAGGGTTATGACATACAAAAAAGAATTAATAAATTCAATTGAGCCAAATTTCATATTTAGTGAAAAACCGATTAATAGATTTCAATTGAATGAAATAAAGAAAGATGAAGCATCTTCCAATAAAATTCAACAAATTGAAAATCTTATAAAATCAATAAATTCAATTAAAAATTGTAATCTTAAAAATCAAGCTAAAAAACTTATTTTTGGAGAGGGAAATATAAATAGCCCAATTATGATAGTTGGAGAAGCTCCAGTACTAGAGGATGATATAAATGGTAAAGTTTATCAAGGAGAGTCGGGAATTTTGTTAGAAAAAATGCTATTAGCTATAAATTTAACAAAAACAAATATCTACTCTACTTATGCAGTAAATTTTAGGCCACCGGAAGATAGAAAACCAACTTCTGAAGAAATTAAGAGATATTCCGTTTTTTTAAAAGAGCATATATCAATTATTGACCCAAAAGTTATAATTTTATTTGGTAGCACTGCAATGGAATCACTGATTGCGTCCAAACAAAAAATTTCAATTGAGAGAGGTAAATGGAAAGAAATCATTCTTAAAAACAAAACCTATCCTGTAATAATTACTTTTAGCCCATCCTATCTGATTAGATTCCCTGAAAATAAAAGATATTCATGGGAAGATCTGAAAAAAATTAAAAAAAAAATATTAGATCTAAAAATTGAAATTTCGTAAAATTATTGCTGGTGTGGATGAAGTTGGCAGAGGAAGTTTGATAGGACCGGTTTTTGCAGCAGCAGTTATTTTGAATAAATCAATTGATTTAAAAATATTAAAAGATTCTAAAAGTATGGGAAGAGAAAAAAGGAATTTTTTATCTAATTATATAAAAAAAAATTCCACGTGGGCTATTGGCAAAGCATCAAGGCAGGAAATTGATAAAATTAATATTTTGCAAGCTAGTCTTTTGGCAATGATAAGAGCAATCATAAAATTAAAAAAAAAACCATCGGTTGTACTAATTGATGGAAATAAGGTGCCTAAGCTTAAAAAATATAAATTTAAAGCAATTGTTAAAGGAGATAAAAAAATTCCCTCTATTTCTGCAGCCTCTATAATTGCAAAAGTTTCTAGAGACAAATTCATAATTTCATTAGCAAAAAAAAACATTGGTTATCATTGGGACCAAAATTTTGGTTATGGAACAAAACAGCATTTGAGAGCAATAAAGAAAATAGGTGTCAGCAAGCATCACAGAAAAACTTTCTCACCAGTATCCAAATTAATGAAACACAACATATAGTCGTTCATTAAATTGCTAACACTAATTATGTAAATTTAATTCAATCTGAAGTTGACCCAAGAATCCATTTGGAGTCTAATATTTTTTTATAAAATGAAATTAGATTTTAAAAATAAAATCATTAATGGAGACAGCCTCAAGGAATTAAAAAAAATTCCACGTGAAACTTTTGACCTAATTTTTGCTGACCCACCATACAATCTTCAATTGAAAAATAAATTAACAAGACCAGATCTGACTAACGTAGATGGTGTCAATGACCAATGGGATCAATTTGAAAATTTTAAAAAATATGATGAGTTCACTTATGAATGGTTAATTGAGTGTAAAAGAATTTTAAAAAAAAATGGAGCAATTTGGGTAATTGGAAGTTATCACAATATTTTTAGAGTTGGGACAATCATTCAGAATTTAGGTTTTTGGATTTTGAATGATGTAATTTGGAACAAAAAAAACCCAATGCCAAATTTTAGAGGAACAAGATTTACCAATGCACATGAGACTCTCATCTGGGCTTCAAAATCTGAAAAATCAAAATATACATTTAATTATCAATCTTTAAAATGTTTGAATGATGATTTGCAAATGAGATCTAATTGGGAGTTACCAATTTGCAATGGATTAGAAAGACTTAAAAAAGATGGTAAAAAAATACACTCTACTCAGAAACCAGAAGCTTTAATTCACAGAATTTTATTAGCCACCTCTAACAAAAAAGATCTAGTTTTAGATCCTTTTTTGGGATCAGGAACTACAGCTACAGTTGCAAAAAAGTTAGGAAGAAATTATTATGGTATTGAAAAAGAAAAAGTTTATTTCAAAGCAGCTGAAAAAAGAATAAAAAATACTAAACCTATTGAAGATGATTATTTAGATACCTTGGAAAATAATAGGTCTAAACCAAGAATACCTTTTGGTTCATTAGTGGAATTAGGAATTATCAAGCCTGGCACGACAATATTTGATAATAAAAAGAGAATAAGTGCTAGAATAATGGCTGACGGAAGCATTAAACATGCTCAAACAGAAGGTTCGATTCATAAAGTTGCGGCAACAATCTTAGGTACAGAGAGCTGCAATGGTTGGACTTATTGGCATTTTAATTTTAACGGTACTGTTGTTCCAATTGATCATCTAAGAAAAAGATTAATTAGCAAAAGTTAATTTTTATAAATTCTTCCTAAAAAGGAGTCTAAAAAAATTTTGTTTTTTACCAATCTTTTCAAAAAAATATCTCTTAAAAATACAGCTATTGGACTAGAAAAATGAAAAGCAAATTGACTGAATATTGATCTTCTATTAACCATTTTTGTTTTATTTACCCTATTTCTAAAAAAATTTCTTTGAGAATTATTTTCTATATTCTTAAATAATTCATAAGCACCTTCTATAGACTGGGATGCACCTTGAGCAAATGATGGGGGAAAGGCATAAAAAGCATCACCTATAAAATGAATATTATCATTTTTTGATTTATAAAAATCTTCGCTTACAAATACAGGAAATATCTTTAATTTAACTAAGTTATTTAAAAATTTTATATTTTTATCTGAAAGTTTTTTTAAAATTTTCTTTATAAAAGTGTCTTCACTAAATAATGAGTAATTATTTTGTTCATGATTTGACATTGAATATTTCAGTATAGCTATAAAGTTTAAATCTCCATTTGGAGAGACCGGATAAATTACATAATGGAAATTTGAGCCAAGAAATAAAGAAATATTATTGTAATCAAATAATTTTAATGATTTTGGCAATAATCCTCTTATTGCTAAAGTTTTATTATATTTTGGCTGAGATTTATTGTTAAAAATAATTTTTTTACTTTTTGAAAAAACTCCATCTGAAACAATCAAATAATCACATTCAAATTTTTTATCATTTTCAAAAGTAAGTTGAATAGATTGGTTCAATTGATCTATTCTTGATATACTGTGATCAGTTTTAATTGTGTTCTCTAAATTTTTTTTTAAAAAATTAATGAGTGTAGATCTTTTTAGAGTAGTATATTTGCATTTTTCATTATTAAAATTCGATATGTCTAATTCACAAATTAATTTTGAAGATTTTTCTGAATAAAATTTTATTTTGCTTGGATTAAATTTTTCATCAGACAGTAATTCATCAAATTTAATTTCATTTAAAAGTTTAATACTATTTACTGATAGTTGAACACCATAACCCTCATCCAGATCTATTAAATTATTTTTTTCAAAAATTGTTATTTGATAATTTGAGTTTCTTTTGAATAAATTGGCAATGAATAGCCCAGAAATCCCAGCTCCGATTATAGCTATTTTTTTCATTTGTTTCTCTCCAAATATTTTACAACTTTTTTTGTAAATGTAGGTAGCATATGGTTGTTTAATCTTTTTTTATCAATCCAATAAGATGAGGGCAGTTTTTTATTTTTTTTTATATATTCAATTTTAATATTCATATTCATGTTAGACATTTTAAAATTAAGATTTTCATTAAATTTTTTAGGTCTAGGTATCTCTTCCATAGGAAATATAATCAAATTTTTTAAAAAATTAAACTTTGTATTTTTAATCAAAAGATAACTTTGTTTTTTTTTATAAACTTTTAGTAAAAAAAATTTATTTCTATTTTTTTTGATACTTTTTGCTAAATTAAAATCATTCTTTTTTAGAGAAATACAATTGATTTTTATGGGACATTGATTGCAATTTGGGTTGATTGGTTTACACACTAATGCTCCTAACTCCATTAAGGCCTGGGCATAATCACTAGATCTAAGAGAAATTCCAAAAATTTTTTTTTTTTTTATAATGTTAATTTTTTCAATTTCTTTTTCTTTTTTTAAATAAAGGTATCTTTTTAAAACTCTTTCAATATTTCCATCTAAAGGAATGTATGGCTTATTAAATACGATAGCTAAAATTGCACTCGCTGTATAATTTCCAATTCCTGGAAGACTTACTAAGTCTTCAAAATTATTTGGTAATTTCCCATTAAATTTTTTAAGAATGATTTGAGCAGTTTTTTTCAAATTTTTTGCTCTAGAATAATATCCGAGACCTTCCCAAATCTTGATTAATCTTCTATCATTTATTCTGGCAAGTGATTTAAAGTCTGGAATTTTATTTATGAATTTATTAAAATAAGGTACTACAGTTACAACCTGAGTTTGTTGCAACATAAATTCACTAACCAAGGTATAATATTGTCTTTTTTGAAAAGAAACTTTTTTACGCCATGGCAGTGACCTTTTATTTAAATCATACCAATCAAGAATTTTTTTTGTTAATAATTGTTCCTTCATATGCAATTTAAAAAATATTCTAAGCAGAGAAACAGCTCCTTTCAAGGATTAAGATCATTTAAAGATACTTTGCCAAAAAATATTAAAAAAATTATAAACAAAAGAGGTCATATTTATTCTGAAACATTAAATAATTGGAAATATATAGTAGGTAAAAATTTATTTAAAATTTGTTATCCAAAATCATTCAAAACTTCAAATCGTTTTGGAGTAAATACTTTAGTTATTATGGTTAAAAGAGGTCACGAAATCGATTTAGAGTATTCTAAAAAAGAAATTATGAATAATATGAATAGTTTTTTTGGTTATACGATTGTTGAAAAGCTTAAATTTATAAGTTTTGATAATGAACAAAACACTATAAAGCCGTATAAAGATGAAAAAAAAAATGTGACAATTAATAAGTATCAAAAACAAATTAATGATATAAAAAATGAAAAGATTAGAAAGTCATTAATTGAGTTTTCAAAACTTTTTAAAAAAAAATGAAAAATATAAAAGTATTTCTAATAATTCTTTTTATTCAAACCTCTACGGTAATTGCTGATAGTAAAAGTGAATTTAAAAGAATAGTGGTAGGCAATCAAAATGCAAAAATTACTATCATTGCCTATGAATCATTAACTTGTAGTCATTGTGCAAATTTTCATATTAACGTTTATCCAGAACTTCAAAAAGAATACCTGGATACTGGTCTGGCCAAAATAGAATTTAGACATTTTCCATTAGATTTAGCTGCATTAAACGCCGCAAAAATTTCCCAATGTAAAAACGACGGAAATAAAAAGATTTTAAACAGTTTATACTTGAATCAAAGCAAATGGGTTAAAGGTAAAACAATAGATGAAGTGAATCAAAACTTGAAAATATTTTTAAGAACTCAAGATTTTAATCTAAATTTTACTAAATGTATTTCAGACAAAAATTTAGAGGAATTTATTTTAAATGATCGAATCGAAGGAGTTAAGAAGTACAAAGTAAATGCTACTCCTACGATAATAATTAATGGGAAAAAGTTTGAAAAAACTCTGAATTACAAAAATTTAAAAAAAACCCTTGAAAAACTGATATAAGTTTATTTATGGAGTTTAAAAAAATCCAACTTAATGGATTTAAATCTTTTGCTGAAAAAACGAATTTTCTCATTGAGGAGGGATTGACAGGAATTGTTGGTCCTAATGGTTGTGGTAAATCAAATATAGTTGAATCTTTAAGATGGGTAATGGGTGAAACATCAGCAAAAAGTATGAGAGGTTCAGGCATGGAAGATGTAATATTCTCTGGTACCTCAAATAAAGCTTCAAAAAATATTGCTGAAGTCTCAATATCAATGGGAAATCAAAATCAAGATGGTCCTATTCAATATCGAGAATTAGATGAAATAATTGTGAGAAGAAAAATTGAAAAAGACAAAGGTTCAAAATTTTTTATCAATGATAAAGAAGTAAGAGCAAGAGATGCCCAAATGCTTTTTGCAGACTTATCAACTGGCGCACATTCTCCTTCAATGATAAGTCAAGGCCGTATTGGAGCTTTAGTCACTGCAAAACCAACAGATAGAAGGACGATTTTAGAGGAAGCGGCAGGAATTTCTGGCTTACATGTTAGAAGACATGAGGCAGAATTAAGATTAAGTGCAGCAGAAAATAATTTGAAAAGAGCTGACGAATTGAGAAGACAACAAGAGAGACAATTAGCAAATCTTCAAAAGCAGGCAGAGGAAGCTACAAAATACAAAAATATATCTGATGAAATAAAAAAAATTGAGGCTGGGTTATATTATTTAAAATTAATAGAAATTGATAAAGAAATAAGAGTAGAAAATGAAATTAATGCAGAAGCTGAAGAGGAAGTGAGCGGATATAATGATAGGATATCTGAACTTGAAAAAACAATTAAATTAGAAATAGAAAAAGTATCACCTTTAAGAGAAAAAAATATAGAAAATTTATCAAAAATTCAAAGATTAAATTTAGAACTTCAGAGTCTTGATGAAGAAAATACAAGGATACTTAATGAAATAGAAAATATAAAAAAATCACTTAAAACTCTTGATGAAGACATTTCAAGAGAAAATGGAATTATAATTGATGCAAATTCAAATGAAAAAAGACTAAAAGAGGAAAAAAATGAACTAATAGAGATCGACTCAAAATATTATGAAACAGAAAAAAAATCAAATGAAGATTTAGATCAATCAAAAGATAAATTAAGAGTTGAAATAAATAAGATAAAAAATTTGATTTCTTCCAATCAAAATGAGGAGGCATTAAACGTATTAAATAATTTTGAGACTGATATAGAACTATATGCCGATAGTTATAGTAAAAATCAAAACATCAAAAAAGAGTCAGTAAAAAGAAATGAAAGAATCAATATAATTGAAAAAGAAATTGAAAGTTGGAAAAATTTATTATCAAATTCAGAAAAGATGGTTAATGAACTTTCAGAAAGAAAAAATAAATTTAATTTTCAGTTAGAAAAATTAGATAATCAGCCTGAAATCCAAGCAGAAAAAAAAGGTCAAATTTCTGAAAATTTAAGAATTTCAAATCATGAAAAGAATGATAATGAAAAAATAATAAATCAAACTGATCAAAAAATAGAGACATTGAGAACTCAGCTTAATGAGATTCAAGAGCAATCGATCCAAATAAGGGAAAGAAAAGCAAGCTCTGGTGCAACAATAGAAGGCCTGAGAAAAAGAAGAAATGACTTAATAGATAGAATCTATTCAGAACTAAATTTAAATGAGGAAAATATTTTAGAAAATTCAAATCTTTACGGGGTTGAAGAACTTCCAGATGCAATTGATCAGGAAGATTTACTAGATAAAAAAAAGCAAGCGAGAGAAAAATTGGGTTCAGTAAATTTAAAAGCAGATGAAGAGACAAATAAATATGAGTCTGAAATAAAGAAAATGGAACAAGATAGAACAGATTTAGTAACTGCAATAATTAAACTTAAAGAAAGTATTAGTGAACTAAATCAAAAAGGTAGAGAAAGATTAATTGAGGCATTTGATAAAGTTAATAGAAAATTCAATGAAGTTTACACAAAACTTTTTAATGGTGGAAATGCAAAATTGGAACTTGTTGACTCAGATGATCCATTAGAAGCAGGACTAGAAATGTTTGTAAGTCCACCAGGGAAACGTTTACAATCAATAACTCTTTTATCAGGTGGAGAACAGGCACTAACTGCACTATCCTTAATTTTCGCAGTTTTTTTAACAAACCCCTCACCTATTTGTGTACTAGATGAAGTTGATGCTCCACTAGATGATGCAAACGTAACACGGTTTTGTAATTTACTTGAAGAATTAACAAAAATTACAAATACAAAATTCGTAATAGTCACTCATCATGCACTGACTATGTCCAAGATGGACAGACTCTATGGAGTGACTATGCCAGAAAAAGGCATTAGTCAGCTAGTTGCTGTTGATTTACAAAAAGCAGAAAGTATGGTTGCTTAATTAAAATTGATGCCTAAGGACCCCCTAAAAACTCGCTTGGAGATTGCAAAAAATAAGATTTCTAAAAAAAATCTAGATAATAAGAAAAATAACCCTTCACAAATAGGAGCTGCTTTCAAATTGAGCACAGAACTGGTTTCAGCAGTCGCAGTAGGGACAATTATTGGGTTTATTTTTGACAATACCTTTGGTACTAAGCCTTGGTTTATATTAATATTTTTTTTTGTAGGTGTGATTGCTGGTATAACCAATGTTATTAGATCTGCAAAAAACATGCAAAAATAAATACTATGGCAGCAAATCCTATGTCCCAATTCGATGTATACAGAATTGGACCTGAAATTAAAATCGGTGCATTCGATATATCATTTACTAACGCAAGTTTATTTATGATTTTAAGTTCTTTATCTATCTTGTTAGTTTTTAATTTAGGATCAAAAAAAAATTCAATATTACCAAATAAACTTCAATTATTAGCAGAACTTAGCTATTCTTTTGTATCCAAAATGATAAGTGATACAGCAGGATCAAAAGCTAAACCTTATTTTGCTTTTATATTTTCCTTATTCATGTTTGTTTTATTTTGTAATATGTTCGGCATGATACCTTACACTTTTACTGTAACTAGTCACATTATTGTAACATTTATGCTTGCAGCATTTATATTTATAGGGGTGACTATAATTGGGTTTATTAAACATGGATTTGGGTATTTAAAATTATTTGTTCCAAGTGGAGTGCCAGCAATCTTATTGCCACTAATCGTAGTAATAGAAATTATTTCTTATTTAAGCAGGCCAATAAGTTTATCTGTAAGATTATTTGCGAATATGATGGCTGGTCATACAATGATGAAAGTATTTGGAGGCTTTGTAATAAGCCTAGGGGTAGTCGGTGGTTGGCTACCATTGAGCTTTTCGGTTGCATTAACAGGTTTGGAGATCTTAGTTGCTTTTCTTCAAGCATATGTTTTTGCAATCTTAACCTGCATCTATTTAAATGATGCATTAAATTTACACCATTAACAATAAAGGAGGATATAATGGAATTAGAAGCAGCAAAAATGATCGGAGCAGGTTTAGCAGCAATTGCTTTAGCTGGAGCCGGTGTTGGTATCGGAATAATTTTTGGAAATTATTTGTCTGGCGCAATGAGAAATCCATCTGCGGCGCAAAAACAATTTCCTAACTTGCTTTTAGGTTTCGCACTAGCAGAAGCTACAGGATTATTCGGATTAGTAGTTGCATTAATCATTCTTTTTGCGTTTTAAATTGATGGTTAAAAAAATATATTTTCAGTCAATATTTTTAAGTTTTTTTTTTATTAAAGAAACTTTTGCAGCTGAAAGTGGAGGTATGCCTCAATTAAATCCAGAATTTTGGGTTTCTCAAATTTTTTGGTTAACACTTACTTTTGGTATTATGTATTTAATTTTATCTAAACTAATACTCCCAAAAATTAGTAACAACTTAGAGTCGAGAAAATCTCAAATATTAGAAAATATTGAGGCTGCTGAGAAACAAAGAGAAGATAGTGATGCAAAACTAAAAGAATACGATGAAATTATATCTAATAGCAAGCTTGAGGCTAATAGCATTTTAAATCTGGCAAGAGAAAAAGCAATGAAAGACATTGGTGCAAAAAGAAAAGTTCTTGATAAGCAAATCGATAATGAAATCGCTGAGGCTGAAAAAGAGATAGATATATTAAGAAAGAATGCACTGGATAAAATAAATAAAATAGCGATTGAGACTTCATCTGATTTATTACAAAAACTTATTGGAACTGAAGTAAATAATAGCAGCATATCTGCAATTGTTGACGATCTATCTAAAAAAAAAGGAGATAAATACTATGGCAATTGATGCAACTTTTTGGGTAGCCGTATCATTTATTATTTTTATAGGAGTCCTAATTTATTTTAAAATTCCTCAAAAAATTATAGAAATTTTAGATAAAATGATATCTGATATTAAAAATGAAATTGATGAAAGTGAAAAATTAAGAAAAGAGGCAAAAACACTATTAGATAACTCACAAAAAAAATTAGATACTGCTCAGTCTGTTAGTAACGAAATCCTTGAGAACGCCAAAAAAGATGCTGATAGATTGATAATTGAAATAAATGATAAGTATCATAAATCATCAGAAATTAAAAAAAATTTAACTGAAAATAAAATTAGTCAGATGAAAGAAGCAGCTTTAAAAGAAATTAAGGATGCGTCAATAAAAATTGCTGTGGACTCGGTTAAAAAAATCATAACTACATCTGTAGATAAGTCAAAATTGGACGCTGTGTTTCAAAAAAATTTACATGAAACTAAAGAAGAGTTAAAAAAAATTAACTCATAATACACTTACAATTTTCCAAAAAAACTATAAATTATTAAAATGAACTCTATAGTCATTGGATCGGGATTTGGTGGTATCGCAGCAGCACTAAGACTTAAGGCGAAAGGACATAAAGTAAAATTGATAGAAAAACACCCAGACCTAGGTGGTAGAGCTAGAGTTTTTAAAAGAAATGGATTTATATATGATGCTGGTCCAACAGTAATTACTGCACCCTACTTAATTAATGAATTGTTTGAGTTATTCAATAGAGATCCTATAAATTATATAGAATTAACCCCACTCAAAATTTGGTACCAATTTATTTTTGAGGATAAAACTAAGTTTAATTACTCAGGTGACGAAATAGAAATGAAAAGCCAAATTGAGAAGCTCAGCAAAGAAGATGTAAATGGATATGAAAAATTAGTTAATTTCACAAAAAAGATATTTGATAAAGGTTTTTCAGAACTTGCAGATGTGCCATTCAATAAACCTCTTGTAATGATGCAGCAGTTACCTGCCCTATTAAAACTTAAAAGTTATAAATCAGTTTACTCACTCGTTTCATCTTATATAAAAAATGAAAAATTAAGAAGAATGCTCAGTATGCATCCTTTACTAGTTGGGGGAAATCCTTTTACCACTACTTCCATTTATGGCTTAATTCTTTATTTAGAAAAAAAGTGGGGGATACATTATTCAGTTGGTGGAACAGGAAATATAATTAAAGGTTTTGAAAAGTTGATGAATGAGGTTGGTATTGAAATAATAAAAAACAATGAAGTCACAGAAATTGTAACAAAAAATAATAAAGTGAGAGGTGTAAAATTGAATAATGAAAATGAAATTGGTGTAGATAATGTTGTTTGTAATGCAGATCCACCTGCATTTTATGAAAAAATGTTGAGCAAAAGCAACAATGGGTCCATGCTGTTTAATTGGAAAAAAAATCGAATGGAATATTCTATGGGTTTATTTGTTTACTATTTTGGGACAAAAAAAATTTATGAGAATGTTGAACATCATACAATAAAATTTGGAAATAAGTATAAGGAACATCTTGATGATATATTTGACAAGAAAAAATTAAATAGTGATATAAGCTATTATCTTCACAGACCTACAGCTACTGACAAAACAATGGCTCCGGAAGGAAACGATTGCTTTTATGTGCTAGTACCTGTTCCCAACAATCAGTCAAAAATCAATTGGGAAATTGAGGGTGAAAAAATGAAAAACCTTGTAATTGAAAAAATGGAAAAAGACTTAATGCCAGATCTTAAGAAAAATATAGTTGAAGATTTTTATCTAACACCTGATTACTTTGAAAAAGAATTAAATACAAAATTTGGATCAGGGTTTTCGATTCAACCAAAATTTACACAATCTGCATACTTTAGATTTCACAATAAATCAGAAATATATGATGGTTTGTACTTTGTTGGCGCAGGTACACATCCAGGGGCTGGGGTCCCAGGAGTTCTCTCTTCAGCAAAAGTTTTAGATAAATTATTTTAATGTTAACTAAAAATTATTTAGCTATTTATGCAAAATCTTTCAATTGGGCAGGTTTTTTTTTACCAAAAAAAACCTATCAAAAATGCTCTGTGCTTTATGATTTTTGCAGAGAAGCAGATAATATTGCGGATAATGAGAACAAGATTGAAGTAAAAAAAGATAATTTTATTAAATTTAGAAATAATTTTGTTAATAAAAATTATAATGATCCAGTTATTAAAAACATGTGGGATCTTATTAATGAATTTAGTATCTCCACTAAAATTGTAGACGATTTATTTGAAGGTATTAATTCTGATATAAAAGAAAATGTTAAACTCAATTCAAAAAAAGAGTTGTTAATATATTCCTATAGAGTTGCTGGAACAGTTGGATTAATGATGGCCAAAATATTGAATGTTCATAAAGAACAATCTTTAAAATCAGCTATTGATCTTGGGATTGCTATGCAATTAACAAATATTTCTAGAGATGTTATGGAAGATAAAAAAAATAATAGATTGTATATCAATGAAAGTTTTGAGGAAATAAAGACTACAATCAAGCTTTCCGAACAGTTTTATGAAAACTCTTTTTGCTCAATAAAAGAAATACCATTAAGTTTCAGATTTTCTATTTTGGTTGCAAGAAGGATTTATAGAAAAATAGGATATAAAATTCTAAATAAAAAAAACATAGAAAATTATAAAAAGTCTGGAAAAATTTATGTTTCAAATATTGAAAAAATTATTCAAACTTTTTTATCTATTTTTGATTTAATTAAGTTATCACTTTTAAGTAAAAACGATGATAATATTAACCATGATCATAATTTAATTAATGAAGAAATAAATTTAAATGAAAGAATTTGATTATATAATTTTAGGTGGAGGTTGTGCAGGTCTTTCATTAGCATATGAGCTGGAAGTTTATGATAAATTAAAAGATAAAACTTTAGCAATCATTGAGCCAAGAGAAGATTATAAAAGAGACAAAACCTGGTCATTTTGGAAGGTTTTTTCCCATAACTTCGAAGACTGTGTCAAAAAAAGTTGGAATAATTTTACAATAAATACAGCCAATAATACAAAATATATAGATTGCGAACCTACACCATATCAAACAATTGATAGTGGTATGTTCTACGAAAAAGTACTTTTAAAACTTAAAATTAATAAAAATATTCAGTTTTATAAAAATATTGATGAAATAGATAAATCAAATTCAGTTGTATTTAATAGTGTGCCTAGTTTTGAGAATAAACAGAGTGAGTTATGGCAACACTTTTGTGGAGTTGAAATAGAAACAAATAAAGACTTTTTTGATGACAAAATATTCAATTTAATGGACTTTGCTTGTGATCAAAGAAACAAAGTTCATTTTTTTTATACGCTACCATTTACTAAAAGGAATGCATTAGTTGAAACTACTTGGATATCTGAACTAAATAATGAAAAACTAAAAGATTATGATGAACAAATTGATAATTATTTAAGCAACCACCTAAATATCAGAAAATGTAAAATCAATTTCAAAGAAACTGGAGCAATCCCACTTTTTAGACAAAAAAATGTAAATAAATTAAATGAAATTTATATAGGATCAGCAGGAGGAATGACTAGATTAAGTACGGGCTATACATTCCTTAATATTCAAGAACAAAGCAGATATATAAGAGAAAACATAGAAAATATAAAAAATGTAAATCTATTTCAAATTAATTCGAAATATGATTTTTTAGATAAAATCTTGTTGAGGGTTCTTAAAAACAATTCCAACGAAATGGGAAATATATTTTTAAAAGTTTTTAATTCAAAACCAAAAACAGCTATCAATTTTTTATCAAATAAAAGCAGTTTTTTTGAAGATTTAGAAGTAATTCTAAAAATGCCAAAGTGGAAATTTTTAAAAGAATTAATTTAAGATGATCAATAAAATAAAAAAAATAAATCTTAATCATTCATTTATTTTTTTCTTTGTTGTAAACCTTTTTTGTATTTTGCTATTTAAGTTTAATAATTTAAATATTTCATCAATTTTGTGTTTACTTTTAATTTTAATTATAGGTGTTTCCCATGGGTCTTTAGATCATATAAAAGGAAAAAAACTGCTAAGATTATTTAATATAAAATCAACTTATATATTCTATATCACTTATATTCTAATTGCAGCAATAGTAATACTAACTTGGATAATATTGCCATCAATAACTTTAATTGTTTTTTTAATGATTGCCTCCTATCACTTCGGAAAAGAGGATACACAATTTTTGACTAATGATAGATCTTATTTCACTCAAATACTTTATTTTTTTAAGGGATTATTAATTATACTTGCTCCATTATATTTTCATTTTCAGGAGACAATAGCGATTTTTAAATTATTATTAATTGATAATGGGGCATTTTATTCTAGTTTAAATTTTATTGAGACAAATAATGTAATTCAAATAGGAATATTCTGCAGTACCCTGTCTAGTATTTTTCTTTTTCTAAAGAATTTTGAAATCAAAAAATTTGTAATTTTTTTAGATTATTTTTCAATTTTAATTTTAAATTACTATTTATCTCCACTAATAGCTTTTACTGTTTATTTCTGTTTTTTACATTCAATCAGACATTCGATTTCACTAGCTATTGATCTTGATCCAAATAGTTTAGTTAATGGATTTAGATTGTTTGTTAAAAAAGCTTTACCATTAACAATTTTGACAGCTATTTTTTCTTTTATTGCGCTATATCTGCTAGAAAATTCATACAATTTGGATAGTGCAATTTTAAAAATAATATTTATAGGTTTGGCGTCTTTAACCTTTCCACATATATTGCTGGAATATTTTTTAGAAAAAAATGAAAAATAAAGAATTAAAAATATTATTATCTGCACCTCGTGGATTTTGTGCTGGAGTAGAAAGAGCAATTGAAATAGTAGAAAAATCTATACAAAAATTTGGAGCTCCAGTTTATGTGCGTCATGAAATAGTACATAATAAATATGTTGTAGATGATTTAAAAAAAAAGGGGGCAATATTTGTTGAAGAGCTGGATGAGATAAAAGATAAATCAAGACCAGTAATTTTTTCAGCACATGGTGTTCCAAAAAAAATACCTGAAGATGCAAAAAATTATAAAATGACTTATGTGGATGCAACATGTCCACTTGTTTCTAAGGTTCATAGAGAAGCAGAAAATCTTAATAAAGCTGGCTACCATATAATATTAATTGGTCATGAAAATCATCCTGAAGTAATTGGAACTATGGGTCAATTAAATCAAGGTTCTATAGATCTAATCCAAAATGAGGAGGAGGCTTTAAACTATCAAAATAAACTAGACAAAAAATTAGCATATATTACTCAGACTACTTTGTCAGTTGAAGATACAAAAGAAATAATCAAAATTTTAAAAACCAATTTTCCTAATATAAAAGAACCAATGAAAGAAGATATTTGTTATGCAACTACTAACCGTCAAATGGCAGTAAAAAATATTGCAAAAAATTGTGATATGTTTTTTGTTATTGGAAGTAGAAACTCTTCAAATTCTGTTAGGCTAGTTGAGGTAGCAAAAAAATCTGGCTGTGAAAATTCACAACTTATTCACTCAGAAAGCTCAATACCGTTTGATCAAATAGAAAATTGCAATACTATAGGTATATCTTCAGGAGCATCTGCACCAGAAATATTAGTTGAAAATTTTATTAATGATTTAAAAAATAAATTTTCTATAAGTATCGATGAAGTTGAAATTATTAAAGAAGATGTAGTATTTAAAGTTCCAAAAAAATTAAACTAAAAATGGCTGTCTATACAAAAATAAATCAAAAAGAAATTAATATTATTAATAAAAATTTTAATATTGATAAAGTAATAAGTTTTAAAGGTATTAAGCAAGGAATAGAAAACACAAACTATCTTCTTAAATCAAAAAAGAAAAAATACATTTTAACTATATTTGAAAAAAGAGTTTTACAAAAAGAAATACCTTTTTTTATGAAATTGATGGATAATTTAAATAATTCAAAAATAAATTGTCCTAAGCCTTTGAAAACTAGAAATAATAAATATCTTATTAAATTAAAAAATAAAACTGCATGTATTGTATCATTCTTAGAAGGTAAAGATAAAAAAATATTAAATATTAATGATTGTTATACAGTTGGTAAAACAATTGCTCAAATGCATATGGTCACAAATACAATGAAGCTTAAAAGAAAAAATTCGATGAGTATTAAGAATTTAAAACCTTTGTTGGAAAGTATTAAATTTAAGTCAAAAAAGTTTTCAAATTTAAAATTATTCTTAAACAATAACCTGAAAGATATTAATAAAAATTGGCCTAAACTATTGCCCAAAGGTATTATCCATGGTGACTTATTTATAGATAATATCTTCTTCAAAAAAAATAAACTTTCTGGAATTATTGATTTTTATTTTGCCGCTAATGATTATTTTATGTATGAAATTGCTATATGCATCAATGCTCTTTGTTTTGATCATAAAAAGAGTAAATTCTATTTAAATAACAAAAAAATTAAAAATTTAATCAAAGGGTATGAAAGAGTTAAAAAACTTTCAATGAAAGAAAAAAAATCTATAAATATTTTGTGTAGAGGTGCAGCATTAAGATATTTATTAACAAGATTGTATGACTACTCAAATACACCAAAAACAGCATTGATTAAAATTAAAGACCCTAATGAATATTATCAAAAATTACTTTCTCACAATAATATAAGTTCATTTAAAGATTATTTAAATTAATGATTACAATTTATACAGACGGTTCTTGTTTAACAAATCCAGGTAATGGTGGATGGGCTGCAATTATAAATGATGGAAAAGAAATGAAAAAAATTAGTGGTAACGAAAAAAATACAACAAATAATAGAATGGAGTTATTAGCCCCAATTAATGCATTAAAAGATATGAAGCCTGGTGTTGAAATAAAAATATATACTGACTCTCAATATGTAAAAAATGGAATAACTGAGTGGATTAATACTTGGCTAGCTAATGATTGGAAAACCTCAAAAAAAGAAGATGTTAAAAATAAAGATTTATGGATTGATCTATATAATTTAAATAAATCGCTTAATATTCAATGGAATTGGGTTAAAGCTCATGATGGAAACCCTTTAAATGAAGAGGTGGACTTACTAGCTAAAAAAGCAGCAAATTTAGATTAATTTTAAAAAATTTTGAGCTGCTGAAATTTCACAAGTGGCAGTATCTTCTTCTGCTTGTATTTTCTTTACAACATTGTCGTCAATTAACATTGTGAATCTTGCTGACCTCATTCCCTGGCCCCGATCGTGTCTATCTATTTCTGCTCCAATTGATTTAGTAAATTCACAATATGGGTCTGCAGCCATAAATATTTTATCTTCAACTTTTTGACTTTCACCCCATGCTTTCATCACATTTGGATCATTAACTGAAACACAAATAATTTTTGTAACCCCTTTATTCTTTGCTTCTTCGTAATTATTAACATACCCTGGCAGATGTTTTGTGGAACAAACTTTTGTAAATGCTCCAGGTACACCAATCACAATTGTTTTATTATTTTTAAAAACTTCTGTTGTAGTTATTTTTTTTGCTGCTCCACTTGAGTCTAAATAATAAAATTCTGAATTTGGAAGTTGTTCCCCTTCTTTAATTTTCATTTTGTTTTACCTGTAATGTAGTTTTTAATTTTTTCTAAATTATTTTCAATTATATCATAATCTTCTTTTTCATTCAAAATAAACTCGAGTTCTTTTGGTAAATCAGATTTTAAATTTATAGCTTTGGAAACGGCATCAGGAAATTTACAAGGATGTGCAGTTGCTAATACAATATTATTTCCTTTTAAGTTATGTTTGTCGAAAGCACCATATCCAATAGCTGTGTGTGGGTCTAAAACTACAGAATATTTTTCATACACCTTTTTAATAACCTCTAAAGTTTCATCCTCACTCATTCTTGCTGATAAAAAGTTTTCACTAATTTTATTTAATTTATCATCATTTATTAAATACTGTCCCTTCTCTTTAATATTTTTCATATCTAGAGAAGTCTGTTGATCGTCTCCATTATTAAGATCAAATATAAGTCTTTCAAAATTACTAGCTATTTGTATGTCCATACTTGGAGAGATAGTTTCTGAAACCTTTTCTGCTTCATAACTTCCTTTTGAGATTGCTCTATGCAAAATATCATTTTGATTAGTTGCAACAATCAACTTATCTATCGGCAAGCCCATTTTTTTGGCTAAATATCCTGCATACACATCTCCAAAATTTCCTGTCGGTACTGAAAAATTTGTTGATTCGCTTGCATCTTCAACTGATAAATAACTATAAAAGTAATAAACACTTTGAGCAATAATCCTCGCCCAGTTAATAGAGTTTACGCCTGACATTTTAATGTCACTTGAAAATTTCTTATCTGCAAACATGGATTTGACCAAGTTTTGACAATCATCAAAATTTCCTTTTATGGCTATGTTAAATACGTTTTCATCTTTACCTGTTGTCATTAATTTTCTTTGAACTGGTGAAACACGATTATCTGGATGAAGCACAAAAATATTGACGTTTTTTTTACCTCTAATTGCATCAATTGCTGCGGCACCAGTGTCTCCAGATGTAGCAACAACAATATTAATCTTCTGATTTTCATTATTTAGGTAATACTCGTAAAAGTTACCCAAAAGTTGCATAGCAATATCTTTGAAAGCTAAAGTTGGACCATGAAACAGTTCTAACACTGTCCTGTCTCCAAGCTTTATGAAATCTACAACATTATCTTTTCTAAACGTAGAGTAAGATTTATCAATAATGTTACTCAATTCAGCTTGAGACATGAAATTACCTATAAAAGGATAAACAATTTTTTTAGCTAATTCTGAATAACTAAGTTTTTTTAAATCTCTAATTTCTTTTTCATCATATTTAACCACTGTTTCTGGAATAAATAAGCCTCCATCATCAGCAAGGCCTTTGATGAAAACGTCTTTAAATTCAAAGGTTTTTGATATGTCTCTTGTACTTACGTATCTCATTTAATAATTTTTTTTCCTAAAATATAAATATATTAAAAGAATTGAAATCGCCATAGAAAACCAAGTAATTGCATACTTCTTATGATTATTTGAAATTTTAGCAGTAATCACTCTTGGTTTTGGAATTTTATAATCACCGTTTAAATAGATAAGATACTCAGAAAAATTTCTTCCAGTAAATTTTGAAATATCTTCTCTATTCAAAGTAAACCAATAATTATTCTGAATATCATTTTCTGGCTTAAATGAACTTGCTTTAGTTTGCAGCATAAGAGTACCGACTATTTGATTTTGATCAACTAAATTTATTTCAGGTAGATCTTTTTTTTCAAAAGGTATCCATCCCCTATTTATTAAGTAATTTTCGTCACCAATTTTTATTGGATTAATTACTTCAAATCCAGGTTTCCCTACATCATTTAAATTGTACAAGTAAATTTGATTATCAAAATCAATCTCTCCACTTGTTTTTATTCTAAGATAATTTTTTTTTTCAATGTTGGATAATTCTACAGGATCATTTTTTAAGGAATTTTCTATTTGCTCAATTAGATCTAATTTCCAATTTAATCTATAAATTTGCCAAAACCCTAGAGATAAAAGAGTTAAAATAATAAAATAAACAAAAGCTGAAAATAATAATTTATTCTTCAAAGATTAAAATTAACTTCCCCAGATATAAATTGCTGCAAACAAGAATAGCCATACAACATCAACAAAATGCCAATACCAAGCTGCAGCTTCAAATCCAAAATGATGATCTTTAGTAAAGTGACCAAGCTTTCCTCTCCAAAGACACACTGCTAGAAATATTGTTCCAACAATTACGTGAAAACCATGAAAACCTGTTGACATATAAAATACTGCTCCATAAATGTGTCCAGAATAATCAAATGTAGCATGATGATATTCGTATGCTTGAAGCATAGTGAAAAATATTCCAAGAATAACAGTTAAAGTTAAACCTTGAATAAATCCTTTTCTATCATCTTCTAATAAAGAGTGATGGGCCCAAGTTACAGTGGTGCCTGATAAAAGTAAAACCAAAGTGTTTATTAAAGGTATGTCCCAGGGGTCAAAAGTTTCAATATCCTTTGGTGGCCAAACATTTCCAACAAATTCATTTGGAAATAAACTAATATCAAAATAAGCCCAAAACCATGCAACAAAAAACATAACCTCAGATGCAATAAACAATGTCATTCCATATCTATGATGAATTTGAACAACTGGAGTATGATGTCCTTGATGTTCAGCTTCAATTACAACATCTCTAAACCACATGTAAGCACCATAAATTAATAAGGCTAATCCTAAATACATTCCCCACGAAATATCATTGTGCATGTAAAAAATTGTTCCTATAGCTAAAACTAGACATGCAAATGATGTATAGATAGGCCATGGACTTGGATCAACTAAATGATAATCGTGTTTTTTTTCAGTAGACATTTTAATTAATTATGATTGTTTATAATAATCTGTCGAGAAAAAAGTATACGACATAGTAACATCGTGAAGATTTTTTGTAGTTGGATCATTAACCAGCTCAGGATCTAAATAAAAAGTCATAACATACGTAGCTTTCTCGCCAGCCTTAAGCTCCTGCTTTTCAAAGCAAAAACATCCTAGTTTACTATAATATTTTCCAAGACTTGCAGGTGAAACATTAAAGCTGGCAACGCCATAGGCAGTCTCATCCCCATAGTTTTCAACTTCAAATTCAATTTTATTAACTTGACCAACTTTTACATCAATTACATTAGATTTTGCTTTAAAGTCCCACTCAAGATTATTTACATTTGTATCAAATCTAACACTTACAACTTTATCTAATACTATTTTAGGTGCTTCTTTAGAAACTTGAGTTGTTCCCCCAAAACCAGTTACTCTACAGAATAAATCATACAATGGAACAGCTGCAAAAGATAACCCTAACATTAATACAAAGATTCCAGCTAAAAGAATTGGGGTTAATGTTTTTTTTTTAATCATATCTGTCTATCAAATACCCCAACGTTATATAATGTAAAAATAAACAAAAAAACCATAAATGCTAATATTGCTATAGCGGTATAAACATTTTTTTTTTTAGTTTTTTTGTCAGGTGTAATCATAAAATCTTATCAATTAGAAAAAGAACAAATATCAAGAAAAGATAGAGAATTGAATATCCAAAGATTGATCTAGCTTTTTTTGCGTCAAATTTGTTCTTTTTAAATTTATAAAGTTCAAAACATAAGTAATTATAATAAATTGTCAAAATTAAAGATGGAATTAAAAATATCAATCCTACAAAACCAATAACATAAGGTAAAATTATAACTGGAAGCATCGTAATTGAATAAACAAATATATTCAATTTTGTGCTTTCTATACCATTCGTTAGCGGTAACATTGGTATTTTTGCTTTTTTATAATCACTTGATTTGTATAAACTTAGCGCCCAAAAATGAGAGGGAGTCCAAAAAAATATAATCAAGAAAAAAGTTAAAGGTTCAAATGAAAGAGAATCAGTTGCTATAGTCCAACCAATGACTGGAGGTAAAGCTCCTGCTGCGCCACCAATCACAATATTTTGGGGAGTTTTTCTCTTTAACCAAATTGTGTAAATAAATACGTAAAAAAGAATTGTAAATAATAATAAACAAGCAGATATTCTGTTTGAGTAATAATCCAATGCAATAACAGAAAAAACAGATAGAAAAATCCCAAATACAAGCGCCTGATTTTTATTCACTTTGCCTGTAGGTATCGGCCTTAAACAAGTTCTTGTCATAAGTGCGTCTAAATCTGACTCATACCACATATTCAAAGCACCAGCAGCTCCTGCACCAATTGAAACTAATACAATTCCAATTATTGCTTCTTTAGTTGGAATGATATTAGGTGCCATTAATAAGCCAACTGCGCATGTAAAAATTACCAAAGACATAACCCTTGGTTTCATTAATTTAAATAATTCAGATAAGTTAAAAGCGTCTTCTTGACTAAAATTTCTGTTTTTTGTTCTAGACTTTATCATTTTTTTAAAGTTTTAAACCTGAACTACTTATTTATGTAGTAGATTTTTCAACACTATCTTCAAACTTTGGTAATTCCTCAAAAGTATGAAAATTTGGTGGTGATGGCACAGTCCACTCCAAAGTTGTGGCACCCTCTCCCCACGGATTTTGTGCAGCAGCCTTTTTTTTGTAAAATGCATAAGCAAGGTTTGCAAAAAATACCAATAATCCAATTACAGAAATATAAGAGCCTATTGATGAAATATAATTCCAGCCAGCAAAAGCATCTGGATAATCAGCATATCTTCTTGGCATTCCTGCAAGTCCCAAAAAATGTTGAGGAAAAAAAACAAGGTTTACTCCAATAAAAGTTAACCAAAAGTGTAATTGTCCCATCCATTCTGAATACTCATAACCAGTCATTTTTCCAAACCAATAATAAAAGCCTGCAAATATTGCAAAAACTGCACCTAAAGATAATACGTAATGAAAATGAGCAACTACATAATATGTGTCATGCATTGCTGTATCTACTCCAGCATTGGCAAGAACTACTCCGGTCACTCCACCAACTGTAAAGAGAAATATAAATCCTAAAGCCCAAACCATTGGAGTTTTGAATGATATTGATCCTCCCCACATCGTAGCTATCCAGGAAAATATTTTTATTCCAGTTGGAACTGCAATGATCATTGTTGCTGCTAAAAAGTATGCTTTTGTGTCGGTGCTTAGACCAACAGTATACATATGATGTGCCCATACAACAAAACCTACTATTCCTATTGCGACCATCGCATATGCCATTCCTAAGTACCCAAATACTGGCTTTCTTGAAAAAGTTGAAACAATATGACTGATCATTCCAAAGCCAGGTAAAATTAATATATAAACTTCTGGATGTCCAAAGAACCAAAATAGATGCTGAAATAATACTGGATCACCACCTGTTTGGGCCTCAAAGAAAGCTGTTCCAAAATTTCTATCTGTTAAAAGCATTGTAATTGCTCCAGCTAGAACTGGTAAAGACAAAAGCAATAAAAATGCTGTGACTAAGATTGACCAAGCAAACAATGGCATCTTATGTAATGTCATGCCTGGAGTTCTCATATTCAAAATTGTTGTTATAAAATTCACTGCTCCCAAAATTGATGAGGCTCCTGCCAAATGTAAGCTTAGAATAGCAAAATCCATTGCAGGTCCAGGTTGACCAGCTTTAGATGATAAAGGTGGGTAGATTGTCCAACCTCCTCCAACACCAGTTTGTCCTGGAGGGCCGTCCATAAAAATTGACATTATTAATAAAATAAATGAAGTAGGTAGCAACCAAAATGAAATATTATTCATTCTTGGAAAAGCCATATCTGGTGCACCGATCATTATTGGAACGAACCAGTTTCCAAACCCGCCAATCATAGCAGGCATCACCATAAAAAAAATCATGATCAAACCATGGCCTGTAACTAAAACATTGTACAAATGATAATTTCCACCTAAAATACCATCGCCTGGATGCATTAATTCCATTCTCATTAATACTGAAAAAGCTGTGCCGATTACACCAGCAATTATCGCGAATATAAGATACATAGTTCCTATATCTTTATGATTAGTAGAGTAGGCCCATCTTTTCCAGCCAGTTGGTGTATGATGATCTTCGTGTGATACTGTTTTTGTGTACATATTTTATTTACTCACTATTTTTAAATTTTCCTCTTTTTCAACATCTTTTGCAAATTTATCTTTTGCCTCAGATAACCACTCCTTATACTCCTCATCAGAAACAACCCTGACTGCAATTGGCATGAATGCGTGTTTTATTCCACAAAGTTCTGAGCATTGTCCATAATATGTTCCTACTTTTTCAGCTTTAAACCAAGTTTCGTTTATTCTTCCAGGCACAGCATCTCTTTTGACTCCAAATGAAGGTAAAGCCCAGGCATGAAGCACATCATTTGCAGTTATCATAACTTTTACAACTTTATTCACTGGGACAACTAACTCATTATCTACAGCTAATAATCTTGGTTGATTATCTTTTAAATCTTTATCCTCAACCATATATGACTCAAAAATTATGTTTTCATCTGGATACTCATATCCCCAATACCATTGATAACCTATTGCTTTAACAGTAACATCTGCTTTAGGTATTAAATCTTGTTTATATAAAATTTTAAATGACGGAACTGCCATTACTATCAAAATTAAACATGGAATAAGAGTCCACAGAACCTCCACGGTAACATTATGAGTTCTTTTTGAAGGAACTGGATTTGCTGAAGCTCTAAATCTTATACAAGTATAAACCATCAAAAATAGTACAAAGACACTAATTGCAATTATTATTGGTAATAGTAAATTATCATGAAAATTAACAATATCTCTCATAGACTCAGATGCTGCTTTTTGAAAACCTAATTGCCAATCAATTGGCTGATTAGCGATTGCATTTTGAGATAAAAAAATTCCTGAAAATATGTAAAAAAATTTTTTCATTTAATAGCTATATAAAGCTCTTTTATAAAAATTACACTTTAGTTTTCGCGACAATTTATCAATTAATCACATAATTTATGATCGAAATAGCTGATATCACAGCTGTTTCTGATCTTAAAATATTCTCATTAATTTTTAGAGGCTGAACACCTTTAAAAGAGAGAATCTCCTCTCTTTCAGTCTCTGAAAAGTCACCTTCAGGGCCTATTATAATACAAATAGGTTTATCTGTTAACTTTGTTCTATCAATTTTTTTATTATCTGAATTTAAATCAGTAAATATTAGATCCATTGAATTTTTTTTTAAAAAATTATCTAAATTTTGAGTAGGCTCAATCAAAGGCACATTAATACGATTTGATTGTTCGGTAGCTTCAATAGCTATTTTTTCTAGACGTTCTTTGTTAATTTTTCTAACAATTGTTCTTTCAAAAATAATTGGTAAAAATTTAGTTATTCCAAGTTCTGTAGCTTTTTGTATTATAAAATTCTGATAGTTTGATTTGATTGGTGAAAATGCTAGCCATAATTCTTTCATATTTTTTTTTTGTCTTAGTTGTTTTATAGTTTTAAACTCAACAATACTTTTAGATATTCCTAAAATTTTGGACTCCCATTCTCCATCTTTATTAAATAAAGAAAAAACTTCATTTTCCTTGACTCTCATTACATTGGTTAAATAATGTGATTGAGATTTATCTAATTTACCAGTCAAGTTGTCTGATAATAAATTTGAAAAAAATAATCTAATATTGCTCATTTATGTTAAATTAGTTTATGAAAAATATTAAAGCAATAATTTTTGATGCATATGGCACATTGTTTGATGTCAATTCTGCTGCTGAAAAATGTAAAGATAAAATTGGAGATAAATGGGAGCCATTTGCAAATTTTTGGAGAACCACTCAGCTAGAGTACACCTGGCTTAGAAGTTTGATGGGGAGACATAAAAATTTTTGGCAGATAACCGAAGATAGCCTAGATAAATCTATAAAAGCTTTTAAATTAGACCCTTCAATGAGAGATGAATTGCTTAATCTCTATAAAGTTCTCTCACCTTTTAAGGAAGTTCGTGAAACTTTAGAAACACTAAAGGAAAGAAAATTCAAATTATCTATTCTTTCTAATGGAACACCATCCTTGCTGAATGAATTAGTAAAAAGTAACAATTTAGAAAACTTATTTGACGATATTTTTTCAATTGAAGAAGTGAAAATTTACAAACCAAATTCAAAAGTTTATGACATACCGATTAATAAATATAAAATTAAAAAAAATGAAATTGCTTTTTTAAGTGCAAATACCTGGGATGTTTCTGGTGGTGGCAATTATGGTTTTAATTCTATTTGGGTAAATAGAAATAATAATATTTTTGACAATTTAGATTATTTACCAAAATATGAAATTAAAGATCTTCATAAGTTGCTTGATTTAATCTAAATAATTCTTATATCGAAACATATGAAAATTATAGAAGTAAATAAAATTATTGATCCTATACCAGCATCTGATGGTGCAGGAGTAAAATTAAAAAGAAGTATTGGTGTAGAACCAAATTATTTTGATCCTTTTTTAATGTTAGATGAATTTGGTTCTGAAAACAGTGAGGATTATATTGCTGGTTTTCCACCGCATCCTCATAGGGGAATTGAAACAGTAACTTATATGTTAGCAGGTGACTTTGAGCATAAAGATAGCACTGGTGGTGAAGGTAGAATGACAGCTGGTGATGTTCAGTGGATGAAAACAGGAAGTGGTATTATTCATTCAGAAATGCCGGCAATGAAGGAAGGTAAACTTCATGGTTTTCAATTATGGATTAACATGCCTGCTAAATTAAAAATGAGCAAACCAGAATATATCTATATTGATGCTAAAAAAATGGCTATTCACAAAGATAGTGAGAAGCATGTAAAAGTTATAGCTGGTAGATTTGAAAAAGCTGAGGGTCCTGTCAAAGGACATAATGTTGAACCAGTTTATTTTGATGTTGAACTAAATAAAGATAAAGAATTTAATTTTAAATTACCAACTACTCATAATTCATTTATTTATTTAATTAGTGGAGAAATTGAAATTGGTGAAAAAAAACATGATAGTGTGAAAGATAGTACTCTAATATTACTTTCAAAAGGTGAGGATTTAAAAGTGAAGGGTAAATCAGATACAAAATTTTTAGTGATTTCAGGAAAACCAATTAATGAAGAAATTGCTAGAGGTGGGCCATTTGTGATGAATACTAAAGCTGAAATCTTGCAAGCTGTTCAGGATTATCATAATGATACATTTGTAAAATAAATTATGAAAGCTGTAGTAATTAGCAAAACTGGTGGTCCAGAAGTTTTGGAAATTAAAGATATTAAACTTGAGGATCCGAAATCTGGTGAGGTTTTGATAAAAAATCAAGCTATTGGCTTAAACTATATTGATACATATCATAGGTCTGGACTTTATCCTGTTGAACTTCCATCAAATATTGGAATCGAAGGTGCAGGTATAATAGAAAAAGCTGGTCCCGATGTAAAGAATTTTCAAGTTGGAGATAGAGTGGCTTATGCATCAATGCCAATTGGCTCCTATGCAACACATAGAATTTTTCCAACAAAAAAATTAGTAAAAGTTCCTGAAGAAATTAATCTAGAAAATGTAGTTACTTTAATGACTAAAGGTTTCACAGTTTTTTATCTTCTTCATAAAACATATCCAGTAAAATCTGGTGAAACCATATTATTTCATGCAGCTGCTGGTGGTGTTGGGCAAATATTTTGTCAATGGGCTAAAAGTTTAGGCTGTAAAGTAATCGGAACTGTAGGATCTGATGAAAAAATTAAAATAGCACAATCCAACGGTTGCGACCATGTTATTAATTATTCAAAAGAAAATTTTGCAGAAAAAGTTCAAGAAATAACTAATGGAGTTGGTGTTCCCGTCGTCTATGACGGTGTAGGTAAAAAAACATTTGATGGTTCTATTGACTGTCTTAAAACAAGAGGAATGATGGTTTCATTTGGAAATGCATCAGGCCCTTTGGATCCTTGTAATGTTACTAAATCTCTTGCACCAAAAGGTTTATATTTAACTAGACCGAGTATTGCTCATTACACTTCAACAAGAGAAGAACTAGATGAAGCAGCAAAAAAAGTATTTGAAATGTTCATAAACAAAAAATTTGAATTAAAAATTTTTAATAAATATCCTTTAAGTGAAATTGTTAAAGCTCACCAAGATTTAGAAAAAAGAAAAATTTTAGGGCCTGCTATTATCATTCCTTAATCAACTCTAACATCCATGTCTGACATATGTAATCTTAAAGCGTTTGTTGAAACATGAATTTCTCTAATAAAAAAAATTATTGAGATCATCATTGATAAACAACAGGATCCAAAAATTAATCTAGCTATAAAAACCTCATTTAAATACAAACCCAACACTGTAAGCATATTGAATAAAAAACCAAATGCGCCAAACATAATTGACCATCTTAGCAAAGTAATTCTTCCACTTAAATTTATGAACTGTTTTTTCCACTCAGGTGGAACATGTTTTTCATAGACGTGTTCATCATGAAGCTCTCTAATTAACGCGCTCAAGGAATGAAATCTATTGCTATACACTCCCATTATTAAAGGAATTGCGGGAAACATTAAAGCAGTGACTGTGTAATCTATATTCATACGAATCAGTTTGATTATCAATCTTGCGTTTGTTATTTACAAGTAAAATTTATGAACCAAATTAATCTTTTTATTGAATTAACAAGACTCAAAAAACCAATTGGTTATATGTTATTATTTTGGCCATGTGTTTGGGGCATAACTATAGCTTTTGATATCTCTAATTTGATAGCATATCTAAATTACCTGATTCTTTTTTTTTCAGGTGCAGTTTTAATGAGATCTGCCGGATGTATAGTCAATGATATTGTTGATAGAAAAATTGATAAAGATGTTTTAAGAACAAAAGATAGACCTGTCGCCTCTGGAAAAATTTCAATAACTCTAGCTTTAATATATGCGGTAATCCTTTGTCTGATAGCCTTTTTAGTATTAATTCAATTTAATAGATTAACAATTTTGCTCGCTTTGGTTTCGATGCCTTTAGCATTCACTTATCCGTTAATGAAGCGTTACACTTACTGGCCTCAACTTTTTTTAGGGATAACTTTTAACTATGGTTTAATACTTGGATGGACCTCAATTACAAATGAAATCAATGTAATTCCAATTATTTTCTATCTAGGGGCCATATTTTGGACATTAGGTTATGACACAATATACGGATTTCAGGATATAAAAGATGATGAAGTAATAGGAGTTAAATCAACATCAATAAAATTTAAATCAAATCCTTATCTATTTTTAAAATTATGTTTTTTAATTTTTACAATAAGTTTAATTCTTGTAGGTTTTTTATTAAACTTAAATATTCTATATTATATTTTTCTTTTATTTATAATTATTCACATGTATTATTTTCAAATTCACAAACTTGATATAAATAATTCAGAGAATTGTTTAAAAATTTTTAAATCTAATAATTTTTTAGGTTTTATAGTTTTTCTTAGTCTACTATTAGGAAAAATATGATGAACAATGATTATTCAATATTAAAAAGATTATACAATGATTACACTAAAAAATATGTTAATAGAATTTTATTATCATTATTTTTTACACTTCTTTTAGCTGGGAGCACATCAGCAGTTGCGTACTTATTGGATCCAGCAATAAAAGAGCTATTTATAAATCAAAACAAAGTATCTACTTATACTATTCCAGGTTTTATAGTTTTGGCATTTGCTATTAAAGGTGCCTCTCTTTACTCAGCTAGAGTTATAATGATTAGAGTTGCAGAGGAAGTGAGAAAAGATATGCAACTAGATATGTTTGGATCTTTAATTTCCGCAGATACAAGTTTAATTGATAATAAACATTCTGGAAAATTTATTACAAATCTAACTAACGATATAGACAAAATAACCAATTTAGTCAGTACTGCAATTTTGAACTTATTTAAAGACAGTTTAACTTTAATTGGGTTATTGAGTGTAATGTTTTATCAAAATTGGAAATTATCACTAATGGCTATCATAATGATACCACTAGCCAGCATTGCGGCAAGAACACTTGGAAAAAGAATAGGTAAAGTTACGACAGAGCAAATGACTAGAGCAGGTATTTTAAATACTTACTTATTTGAAATATTTAAAAATCATAAAATTACAAAAATATTTCAAAAGGAAAATTTTGAAAAAAAAAGGGCTTTTGAATTAATTAATAGTTTAAAAGAAAAAAATAGAAAAATTGCTGAAGTTTTTGTAAGAGCCTCGCCAATAATGGAATTTTTAACTGGGATAATGATAGCTACATTAATTTTTGTTTCAGCAAAATTAGTAGCAAATAATGAAATTGAAGTGAGTAATTTCTTTTCTTTTCTTGCTGCAATGATGTTGGCTTATCAACCAGTTAGATCATTAGCAACTTTAAACATAACTATTCAACAGGGTTTATCTGGTGCTAGAAAAGTCTTGCCAATAATAGATGAAAATTCTGAGGTCAAAGACAAAGAAGGGGCAAAAGATCTAAAATATAAAGACGGTACAATAATATTTAAAAACGTTGATTTTAATTATTCTGATGAGGAAAAAATTTTAAAATCAATAAATTTGAATTTTCCTGGAAAAAAAATGACTGCACTAGTAGGACACAGTGGAGCTGGAAAATCAACTATACTGAATCTAATTCCAAGATTATATAATGTTAAAAATGGAGATATAGAAATAGATAATCAGTCTATTTATGAAAATACTATTTTTTCATTAAGGAAGGGAATATCTTTAGTAAGCCAAGATACAACTTTATTTGACGACACTATTAAAAATAATATTGCTTATGCTAATTTAGATGCGTCTGATGATGAAATTGAAGATGCAGCAAAAAATTCATTTGCAATTGAATTTATAAACAAATTACCAAATAAATTTAATACAAATATAGGAGAAAATGGCGTAAGGCTTTCTGGAGGCGAAAAACAAAGACTTTCTATAGCAAGAGCGATACTCAAAAAAAGTCCAATAATTCTTCTTGATGAAGCTACATCATCATTAGATGCTGAAACAGAGAGTAAAATTCAGAAAGCAATAAATTTTTTAACAAAAGGAAGAACTACAATTGTAATTGCACATAGGTTGTCTACAATATTAAATTCAGATAAAATTTATGTGATTGATCACGGCCAAGTTTCTAGTTCTGGTACGCATGATGAGCTATTAATGTCCTCAGAGATATATAAAAATTTTTATGAAAAACAAATAAAAAAATAATGCTTATATTTTATAGACTTATAACATGTCTAATATTACTTCTATCTCCAATTATACTTATAATTAGACTTTTAAACAATAAAGAACATATAAAAAGATTTAGTGAAAAGTTCTGTTTTTTTTCAGAAAAGAAAAATAAAGGGAAACTAATTTGGTTTCACGGCGCTAGTGTTGGAGAATTACAAAGTATTATACCACTAATAGAAAAACTAGAGAAAGATAAGAAAATAAATCAAATATTAATTACATCAAACACATTGAGTTCATCAAATGTTATTCGTAACTATAAGTTTAAAAAAGTTACACACCAATTTTTTCCAATTGATGTAAATTTTTTATCAAAGAAATTTATAGATTATTGGAAACCTTCATTAGCCCTATTTGTGGACTCTGAAATATGGCCAAACATGCTAATTAATTTAAAAGGTAAAAAAATTCCAATTATTCTTTTAAACGGCAGGATCACAAAAAAAACATTTAAAAGATGGATGATATTTTCAAAGTTTGCAAACACATTATTTCAAAAATTTGATTTATGTCTTCCTTCAAATTCTAAATCAATTTATTATTTAAAGGAATTAGGTGCAAAAAAAATTAGGAATATTGGTAATTTGAAATACTCTGAATCTGAACGAAAAATTAAAAATTTAAAAAAAAGCTTAAAAAATTTTTTTTTATCAAAAAAAGTTTGGTGCGCTTCAAGCACGCATTCTACCGAGGAGAGATTTTGTGGAATGATTCATAAAAAATTAAAGATAAAGCACAAAAATTTGCTAACTATCTTAATCCCTCGCCATATAAACAGAATTAAATCTATTAAAAAAGAGTTAATGAGTATGGGTTTAAATGTCCACATTGATGAGCCGATGTCTGCAATTGACAAAAAAACAGACATATATTTGGTAAATTCCTATGGTAAGACAAAATCTTTTTATAATAATTGCAAGAATGTTTTTTTAGGCGGTTCAATTATTAATCATGGTGGTCAAAATCCTTTAGAAGCTGCAAGATTTGGTTGTAATATTCTTCATGGCAAAAATATTTCAAATTTTGATGAAATTTATGAATTTCTTGGAAAAAATAAGATTTCTTATTTAGTAACATCAAAACAAAAATTTGAAAATAAACTTAATTTATTACTATCCAAAAAGGGTAATAATTCAAAAAAAATCAAATACAAAATTGATAAGATTGGTAAAAAAATTTTGAATAATACGTATGAGGAAATTAATTTTATTTTAAAAAATGCAATTTAATAAACCTTTATTTTGGGATAGTAAAAAAATATCTTTATGGTCAATTTTACTTTTCCCAATTTCAATAATTTTCATCATGTTAACAAAATTTGTTAAAACTTATCAGAACTTTAAAACTTTCAAAAAACCATCAATTCCTATAATTTGCGTAGGCAATATTTATCTTGGAGGAACCGGTAAAACACCTTTGGCTAGGGAAATTTTCAATATAACAAAAACATTGGGTAAAAATCCTGCATTTATAAAAAAATATCACAAGTATTTATCAGATGAAATTGAGATGTTAAAGGCCACTGGGGAAACTTTCGTTGGAAATAAAAGAGATGAATGTATATTTTCATCAATATTGAAAAATCATGATGTTGCAATAATGGATGATGGTTTTCAAGATTTTTCAATTAAGTCTGATCTTTCAATTTTATGTTTTAACTCAAGACAAATGATAGGAAATGGATTTGTAATTCCATCTGGACCTTTAAGGGAGAGATTAAATGCCATTCATAGAGCTGATTGTATTGTAATTAATGGTGAAAAAAATTTAGAACTTGAAAAAAAAATTTTAAAAAATGTTGGTAAAAAACAACTACATATTTTTTATTCAAAATATAAAATTAAAAATATTGAAAAATTTAAAGACAGGCAATTAATTGCTTTTGCTGGAATTGGAAATCCTTCAAATTTTTTTGATTTATTAAAAGAACACAATTTAAATATAAAAAAGACATACTCTTTCCCAGACCATTACAAATATAATGATAATGATTTTGAAAAATTGAAATATGATAATTCAACGAAAATAATTACTACAGAAAAAGATTATTTTAGAATGAGCAAAACGCAAAAAAATAAATGTGACTACGTTGAAGTAGATCTGAAAATTGACAATATAAATGAATTTAAAAAAATTATAAAAAATTACTTATGAAAGTTATAAAGCATTTTTTCGAGTTCATATTCATCATAATTTTCTTTTTAATCTTTAAAATTATTGGATATAAATACTCAACTAATTTTGGAGAGTTTATTGGAAAAAAGATTGGTCCATTTTTTAGATCAAATAAGAAAATTCAACAGAACTTAACAAATTCAAATATTGGAAATTCAAATAAGGATAGAGAAATAATAATAGAAAATATGTGGGGAAATTATGGAAGGATTTTTGCAGAGTACATGTTTATTAAAAAATATAGAGAAACTAATCTTTATCAAAATATTGAAATAATTGGTCAAAATATTTTAGAACAAATTAAAGACAATAAGAAACCCGTCATATTTATTTCAGGGCATTTCAATAATTTTGAATTTATGGCAATGCATATAGAAAGATCTGGTATTGATTTGGCGGCTATTTATAGGCCTTTAAATAATAAATTTTTAAACCCTATAATGGAAAAAATAAGAAAAAATTATATTTGTGAAAAGCAAATTAAAAAAGGAATTTCAGGAACTAAAAAGATTTTAAGACATTTTAAAGAGGGAACTTCTATTGCGTTGATGATTGATCAAAGAGTCTCAGAGGGCATAAGTTGTAACTTTTTTAACAAGAAAGCTTTTACTACAACAATACCTGCTCAGTTTGTTAAAAAATTTAATTGTAAAGTGGTTCCAATTTACATTGAAAGGATAAAACTTCATCAGTTTAGACTTGAAATTTTTAAACCCTTAGAATTCTCTGAAGATGAAAGTATTGAAAAGATAACTTTGAATTTAAACACTGTTATTGAGAAAATGATTGAAAAAAATCCTGACCAATGGATATGGTCACATGATAGATGGAAATAAATTATCCTTTTTCTCTTTTTTCAGATGCTTCTATGTAAGAATAATATGGCTCTTGTAGTTCAACATTCCAGTAATTTAATTCATTTAAGGAAATTTTTTTACCTGAAATAGCACAAATTACATGATCTCCCTCTTCGATAATTTGAAAATTATTTGGTAAATATTTTATTTTAGCTAATTTTTTAAACATTTTTAGTTTATACATTATTATATGAAAGTTGGTATAATTGGAAGTGGTGGAAGAGAGCATGCTTTATGTTATGCAATTAAAAAATCAAAAAAAGTAAAAAAAATATACTGTTTCCCTGGCAATGCTGGAACAGATAAAATAGCAGAAAATATTAATTTAGATGTTAGCAACTTTGATTTACTTAAAGATTTTATAAACAAAAATCAAATTGATATAATTATAGTTGGTCCTGAAAAACCTTTGGTGGAAGGTATTGTTGATTTTCTAGAAAAAAATAAGATTAAAGTATTTGGCCCTAATAAGTTTTCCTCAAAACTTGAGGGATCAAAGATATTCACAAAAAATTTATGTAAAAAATATAACATCCCAACTGCTAAATATGGTATTTTTAAGAATAAAAAGAATGCACAAAAATTCTTAAATAATTGCAATTTACCCATAGTAATCAAAGCTGATGGTTTAGCAGCTGGAAAAGGTGTCTATATTTGTGAAACAAAAAAACAAGGAATCAATGCAGTTCATGAGATATTTAATGGAAAATTTGGAAAAACTTATGAAATATTAATTGAGGAATTTCTAGTTGGTGAGGAGATGAGTTTTTTTATAATTTCAGACGGTATCACTTTTAAAAAATTTGGAACTGCTCAAGATCACAAGAGAGTTGGTGAAGGTGATTTAGGACCAAATACAGGTGGGATGGGTGCTTATTCACCTTCACGTTTAGAAAATGAAATTTTAAATCAAAAAATTTTAAAGAAGATAATTAAACCTACTTTAAAAGCTCTTAAAGATCTTAATACAAATTATAAAGGTTTCTTGTATGCAGGTTTAATAATAAATAATAATGAGCCATACTTGATTGAATACAATGTAAGAATGGGCGATCCTGAGTGTCAAACTATTTTGCCAAGACTAAAAACTGATTTTTTTAAAATAGTGGAGTCCACAATAAATCAAAATTTAGATCAGTTAAATATCGAATGGTTTTCTGATAAATGTCTATCTATTGTGCAATGTTCAATTGGATATCCTAGCACTTATAAAAATAATAAAGAAATAAGAAAATTAAATAATATTATTCTTAAAAATGATGAATTTATATTTCATGCAGGAACAAAAATAGAGAAAAATAAAATATTTTCTAATGGTGGACGTGTTTTGAATTTTGTAGCTAAATCAAATAGCTTTAAAAATAGCAGAAAAATGGCAATTGACCTTATTAAAAAAGTTAATTGGAAAGATGGCTTTTATAGGAAAGATATTGGTTACAAAGTTATAAATAAATGAAAATTATAGGCGGACATTTCAAAGGAAAAAAACTTTTTCTACCAACTGATAAAAATACAAGACCTCTAAAAAATATTGTAAAAGAATCTATTTTTAATTTAATTAAACATTCAAAAAAAATTGATCTTGACGTAAAAAATTCATCAGTTTTAGATTTATTTTCAGGGACTGGTTCGTTTGGAATTGAGTGTATATCTAGAGGTTCCAAAAATGTAATTTTTTTTGAAAATCATACTTTAGCAATTAAAATTTTGGAAAAAAATTTAAACTCTTTAAAAAAAATCAAGAATTACAAAATTTATGAAAATGACTTCTTTGATTTTTTTTTCTCAGAAAGAGATTTAGGATGTTATTTTGATATAATTTTTATTGATCCTCCTTACAAAGAAAAAAAAATAAATCAAATAATTGAAAAAATTTTAGAAAAAAAAATTCTTAAAGACAATGGTATTATGATAATTCACAGACATAAGAAAGATAATATTAATATTACAGAAAAGTTAAATATAGTTGAAAATCGTAATTACGGTATATCAAAAATAATTTTTGGAAATTAAGATTTTTTTTGTTTGTTTTTTGATCAACTCTACAGCTGGCTGATCAAAAGGATTAATTTTTAACGCCATACCTAACAAAATCGTCTCTAGAATAAAAAACGAAAAAAGTTGACCTAGATTTTTTTCATTTCTTTTCTCAATAATAAAGCTTCTAAAAGGAATATTTCTTTGTCTAAAAACTTTTTGCGTAGCACAAAATTGACTAAAAGAAATTTGATTCAAGCTTTTATTTCTAAGATATGAATGTGATTTTAATATTCTATTATTATTTATTTTCTTTGAAGATTTATCTTTAACAAAAAATAATGTAAAAAAATTATTTTTAACACCCTCTAAATAGTATTGCATTAAACTATGATTATCTTTTGGCATTTTAGAAATAATTGGCAAAATACCCTGATTCTTTTTTCCTAAACTTTCAGCAACTAATTGTTGATACCAATAAAAAAAATCATTTGAATTATCGTCATAATTTAAAACAATTGAATTAGTGAAATTTTTTTTCTTAAAAGCAAGAATACAAGAGACACTATTAACTAATGAATTTAAAAATTTTTTATTTTTTATTAAGTCATTAAATTTTCTGAAATTTTTTGAATTTAAACCCATTAATTCAGCTGGTAACATTCCAACCTCAGATAAAACAGCATACCGTCCTCCTATGAAATTATTATGATGAATTACCTCAGCTTTTAATTTTTTTGCAAATTCTATTAAATAACTTTTTTTATTTTCAGTAATAAAAATATTTTTTTCTTTTTTATCTAACAAAATATTTGAATTAGTTATTGTTTCCAATGTATTGCCTGATTTAGAGATAATTAGATTCACATTCTTTTTTGAATTTTTCTTGAAGTTACTGTTACGATAACTGTCAAAGAAGTTAAAAATCTTATTTTTTGGTTTTAAAAAACTATAAATTGCTTTTGCACCTAATAAAGAACCACCCATGCCAATGATGTTAATAATCTTTTTATTTTTACAATTTGTTACTAAATTTTTTTTATAGGAATCTTTGTAATCTTTGCTCATTGAAAACAAAATCTCATTATTACTTTTGATTAACTTTTTAAAAAGTTGGTAAATCTTTTTTTTTTGATTTAGTAATTTTTTATCTGAAAGAAAATCTTTTATCTTAATCTCTTCTCTTAATAACATTTAATTATTTTATTTTCTTTAATATTAATTCTTCTATTGAAGTTGGTTTTGAGTCATTTTCTGATTTTTTAATAACTTTTGTATCATCACCTATTACTATTTTTTTTATCTCTGTTTCATCTTTTTTATCTTTTTCATTTATTTTATTATCTGGCACTGGTAATTTGCCATAATCTGGAGGTAGAACTAAAGGACTTTTTTTTTCCACAAGAAATTCATCTGTACTAGATTTTTTTTGCAAAGTGAATGCATCTTTTGCAGATTGACAAGCTGAAAGAAATAAACAGATAAAAAATATATATACAACTTTCATACTTTAACTTTAATTTTAAAAAATTCTAAAATAATCAATAAAATTACTCCAATACAAATGAATATATCAGCTACATTGAATATAAACCAATGATAATCATTGTAAGTTATATCTATAAAATCTATTACTGCTGAATAGTATAGTCTATCAAACATATTTCCAAATGAACCTCCAATTATAAGTAAAAAACTTATTTTTTCTAAACCTTTGGCCCTAATCGCAATCCAGATAAGGATTGATGTAACTAAAATTATAATAGCTGTAACTATATTGTAATAAATATTTTGATCAAATGACAAGAGTCCAAAAGCTACTCCACTGTTCCAAATTAGATTGAAATTTAAAAAAGATGTAATTGAAATATTTAAATCACCAGTTGGTGTTGATAATTTCAATATAAAGTATTTGCTTATTCTATCTATCAAAAAAATTAATATTGTCATTGAAAAATAAAGTAAATTTTTTTTATGCATAACCATCTATTTTACAGGATGTCTTTCACAAGGCAGTCTGCTGATCTTCCAGCAAACAGGACATTTTTCTCCTTCGGCTTTTGTTGTTTCAACCAAAAATTCATCTTTTTCACTGTCTTCAATTTCAACTGAGGATGTAATACACAATTCTGCTAAATCTATTCCCTCTATAATCTCTTTATTTTTTTTATTTAATTTAAGTAATAATGCTGCCTCTAAACTTGAGCCAATAACTTTACTTGCCCTTTTTTCTTCAATACTTAAATTGCATGCATCTCTTATTTTAAGTAATTTTTCCCACTTTGCGTTCAATGCAATATTCTCAAATTTTTTTGGAAAACTTAAAAAGTTTTCTAAATGAACACTTTTTTTATCTTTTGAAACAAGTTGATAAATTTCTTCGGTTGTAAATGATAAAATTGGTGCAAACCATCTTATTAAAGAATTTAAAATGATATCTAGCAGCAATAAAGTAGATTTTCTTTTCTCGGAGTCTTTTGGGTCACAATACAAAGTGTCTTTTCTAATATCAAAATAAAAAGCTGATAAATCTACAGTACAAAAATTCAATAATTCTTTATACAAGTTATGAAAATCGTAATTCTTAAAATACTTTAGAAAATTTGAATTAAGCCTATAAATTTTATGAAGCATAAATTGCTCAAGCTCTGGTAATTTATGAATTTCTAATTTAGACAATTCTATATTTTCAAAAGTGTCATTTAAATTGCCAAGTAAATATCTGAATGTATTTCTTATTTTTCTATAAGACTCAGCATGTTGATCTAATATTGAATAATCAATTCTTAGATCCTCTGCATAATTGGATGACGCAACCCAAATTCTTAGTATATCAGCTCCATATTTTTTTAAAATATCCTCTGGCGCAATTACATTACCCAGTGATTTTGACATTTTTAAACCTTTTCCGTCTACAACAAAACCATGGGAAAGAATATTTTCAAAAGGAGCCCTGCCTCTTGTACCGCATGACTCTAGTAAAGAAGAGTGAAACCAGCCTCTGTGTTGGTCAGAGCCCTCTAGGTACATAGAGGCTGGCCATTTTAAATCTTTTCTTTTTTCTAGTACAAAAGAATGGGTCGATCCACTATCAAACCATACCTCAACAATATCACTAAGTTTTTCAAAATCCTCTGCTCTATATTTATCGCCTAAAAACTTTTGAGAGTCATCAGAAAACCAACAATCTGAACCCTCTTGTTCATAAATTTTTGCGATATTTTCAAAAACATTATCGTCTACTAAAATTTCTTTAGTTTTTTTATTTATAAAAATAGGTAGTGGAACTCCCCAAACTCTTTGTCTTGATACGCACCAGTCAGGTCTTGTTTCAATCATTGATTTTAATCTCTCTTTTCCTTTGCCAGGATAAAATGTCGTTTCGTTGATAGCTTTTAAAGCTTTATTTCTAAGTTTATGGCTATCCATGGAAATAAACCATTGTGGTGTTGCTCTATGAACTAACGGTGCTTTTGATCTCCATGAATGAGGATAAGAGTGAATTAATTCTCCACTTGATAATAATTTTTTCTGTTCTTTAAGTTTGTCTATTACAATTGGATTTGATTTAAAAATATGAACTCCCTCAAACAAAGCTACGTTGCTTGTATACTTTCCATCTCCATCTACGGTCTCGATAGCTTTAATGCCGTTATTTAAGCAAAGATTAAAATCATCAGGACCATGACTTGGTGCACAATGAACAATTCCGGTACCCTGTTCTGTTGTAACAAAACGTGCTTCTAGCATAGGTATGTCATATTCATAACCAAGTTTTAAAAAGGGGTGGTTACATATTGTTCCTTTTAAATCTTTACCTTTAAATTTTTTTAATTTTTTAAAACTTTGAATTTTGGTATCTTTTATAACTGAGTCTAATAATGCATCTGCAATAACAATTTTTTTATTTTTAAAATCTCCATCATCATTCACTTCAATTAGTAGATAATCTAAGCTTTCATTGTAAGCTAAGGCTTTATTGGCTGGAATAGTCCATGGAGTAGTCGTCCAAATTACTATTTCACTATCATTTAATTCTCTAATGTTTGATGATTTGACCTGAAAAGATGCATATATAGTATCTGACTTATGATCTTGGTATTCAACTTCTGCATCTGCTAAAGCTGTTTTTTCAACAGTTGACCACAAAACAGGTTTAAAACCTCTATACAAACTTCCTTCTTTTAAAAATTTACCTAATTCTCTTACTATTTGAGCTTCTGCATCAAAACTCATAGTAGAGTAATAATTATCCCAATCTCCTACAACTCCTAGCCTCTTGAATTGATCTTTATGAATATCTATCCATTTTTCTGCAAATGCCCTACACTCTTTTCTAAACTCAACTATTGGAACTTCATTTTTATTTTTTTTATTTTTTTTATATTGCTCTTCAATTTTCCATTCTATGGGTAATCCATGACAGTCCCATCCTGGAACATAGACAGAGTCTTTACCATCCATCTGATGAAATCTCACAATTATATCCTTTAAAATTTTATTTAAAGCTGTTCCCATATGTATATTACCATTTGCGTAGGGTGGGCCATCGTGAAGAACAAATTTTTCTTCTCCTTTTCTTGATTTTCTTAGCTCATCATAAAGATTTATGTTTTGCCAAAACTTTAAAATTTCTGGTTCTCGGGTTGGCAAATTTGCTTTCATTGAAAAAGCAGTTTTAGGAAGATTTATTTGAGATTTGCTCATTTTATTTTTTTGCTATCAATAAGTCAGTTTTAATTTGTTTTTTAAGAAGGTCGACATTTTTAAATTTTTTTTCTTTTCTAATAAATCTTTTAAATTCCACTGTTAAATACTTATTATAAAGATTTCCAGAAAAATTAAATAAATGAACTTCCAATAATATTTTTTTTCCATTAAATGTTGGTCGATAACCCAAATTTGCAATCCCTTTTTTATAACTGTTTTTGCCATATCTTTTCACTTTTACCGCATATACACCTGGGCAAGCTAAAATATAATTTTTGATATCAATATTCGCAGTTGGAAAACCAATTTTTTTTCCTAGCTGTTTTCCCTTTTGAACTTTTCCATCAATTGACCAATTTCTACTTAAAATTTTGTTGGCTTTTTCTAATTTTCCCTTTTGTATAAGTTTTCTAACCAACGATGAAGATGCAATTTTCTTATTGATTAACAATGGTTGTGGTTTAACTACCTTATAACCACATATTTTCTCAAATTTAATCAATTGTCTTACATTACCTTCTCTCTTATTCCCAAATCTAAAATTATTACTTACAAAAATGAATTTTGGTTTTAGTTTTTTACCCAATATTTCTTTAATGAAAGTTATAGATTTTATTTTTGAGAATTTTCGATCAAACTTTTTTATTATTAAAAAATCTACATTAAGATTTTTGAGATTATCAATTTTTTGCTGTAAACTAGAAATTCTAAAATTTTCTAAATTTTTATTAAAAAACATTTTTGGCATGGGTTCAAAAGTCAACACACCAATTTTAGAGGAATATTTTTTTTTATATTTCTTAGCTAATGAGAATAATTTTTGATGTCCTTTGTGAACTCCATCAAAGTTACCAATTAATATAATTGAGTTTTTATATCTAGTATTGATATTAAAATTTTTATATATGTTTTTTGATTTTACCATTTCAATTCTGACTGAATATAATTACATATTGCTTCATAAGATTTTGCAACTTTTTCGATTCCTTTTTCTTTGATCTCATTTTTGTGAATTCCATTTGATATTATTAAAGAGTCATAATTTAAAAGGTTTGCTCCTTTTATATCAGTATTTAAATTATCACCTATGGAAAGAATTTTTTTATTCTTATTGTCAGTGGATTGATTATAAACTTCAGGATAAGGTTTTCCAAAGTAAACAACTTCTCCACCCATTTTTTCAAAAACCATTGCAACAGAACCAGCACAAAATTCTCTTGTGTTTCCTCTGTCCACTATTAAATCAGGGTTTGTACAAATCATTTTTTTTTTTATATTTTTTTCAAACAGGTCTTTATAATAATTTAAGTCCTCACTATGATCATCAAATAATCCTGTGCATAAAATATATTCACTTTTTTCTATATTATTTAATTTCATTTTTTCAAAGTCTTTAAATAAGTCAAAATCTCTAGGTGGGCCAACATGGAAAAAAGTTTTATTAATCAAATTTTTCTTTAAATAAATTAGAGCTGCCTCGCCTGAGGTAAAAACATGATCTCTCATTTCTTTCTCCATCCCTAGTTTTTCTAAAAAAGATTTAACTGCATGGTTGGGTCTGGGCGCATTTGTGAGTAAAATATAATCTTTTCTTTTTTTATTTATTTCTTTAAGAGTTTTTATAGCTTCAAGATGTAAAGAAACCCCATTATGGACTACTCCCCATAAATCAATGTAAAATAGTTGATAATTGTCCACAATAGAGCTTAAACCCTCCTTATCTAAATTTTTAGTCATCAAATTAATCTATAAACCATAAAAACCACAAATTCCTTTATTTTTTAACCAACTAATTTTTAACTATATCTTGAAATAGTAAGGCCAATCTCTATATGAAGACCATAATAATAAGGAGAATTTATGAAATTTAGACCGTTACACGATAGAGTTTTAATAGAAGTTTTAGATAGCAGCGAAAAAACCGCTGGTGGAATAATCATACCAGATACAGCGCAGGAAAAACCTCAAGAAGGCAAAGTTGTTGCAGTTGGTGGTGGTGCAAAAACTGAGGACGGCAAAACGATACCGATGGATGTAAAAGTTGGAGATAAAGTTTTATTTGGTAAATGGTCAGGAACAGAAGTTAAAATTGATGGCAAGGAATACAGCATAATGAAAGAGTCTGACATTATGGGAATTTCAAGCAAGTAATTTAATTTAAAGGAGAAAATAAAATGGCAAAAATAGTAAAATTTGATGCAGAAGCTAGAGCAGCGATGATTAGAGGAGTAAATATCCTTGCTGATACGGTTAAAGTAACACTAGGTCCAAAAGGAAGAAATGTAGTTATGGATAAATCTTATGGTGCTCCAAGAATTACAAAAGATGGTGTTTCTGTTGCTAAAGAAATTGATCTTGAAGATAAATTTGAAAACATGGGTGCTCAAATGGTTAAAGAAGTTGCTAGCAAAACAAATGATGAAGCTGGTGATGGAACAACTACAGCGACTATTCTTGCACAAGCTATTGTAAAAGAAGGTGTGAAATATGTTACTGCAGGTATGAACCCTATGGATGTAAAGAGAGGAATTGATGCTGCGGTAGATGTAGTTAAACAAAATCTTGTATCCTCAGCTAAAAAAGTGAAAGATAGTGATGAAATTGCTCAAGTTGGAACGATTTCTGCAAATGGTGATAAAGAAATCGGTACTATGATTTCTAAAGCAATGCAAAAAGTTGGTAATGAAGGTGTTATCACGGTTGAGGAAAATAAAGGAATTGAAACAGAACTAGATGTTGTTGAAGGTATGCAGTTTGATAGAGGATATTTATCTCCATACTTTATTACTAATAGTGACAAGATGACAACTGAATTAGAAAATCCGTTTATTCTTTTACACGAAAAAAAATTAACAAATCTACAACCAATGGTTCCTCTTTTAGAGGCAGTTGTTCAAGCGGGAAGGCCATTAATGATTATTTCTGAAGATGTTGAGGGTGAAGCGTTAGCTACTTTGGTAGTAAATAAATTAAGAGGTGGTTTAAAAGTTGTAGCTGTAAAAGCACCAGGATTTGGCGACAGAAGAAAAGCTATGCTTGAGGATATTGCAATTCTTACTGGTGGTTCAGTTATTTCTGAAGACTTAGGAATTAAACTTGAAAATGTTAAACTTGAAGATCTTGGTTCTTGTAAAAAAATTAAAGTCGATAAAGATAACAGCACTATTGTAAATGGCTCTGGTAAAAAATCAGATATAGAGGCTAGATGTTCCTCAATCAAACAACAAATTGATGAGACAACTTCAGACTACGACAAAGAAAAACTTCAAGAGAGATTAGCAAAATTAGCTGGTGGTGTTGCAGTTATTAAAGTTGGAGGAGCAACAGAGGTTGAAGTAAAAGAAAGAAAAGACAGAGTCGAGGATGCTTTAAATGCAACAAGAGCTGCCGTTGAAGAAGGTATTGTAACTGGTGGTGGTTGTGCATTACTGTATGCTGCTCAAGATCTAGAAAAAGTTAAAGCCAAGGGTGAAGACCAAAAAGCTGGTGTTGATTTAGTAAGAAGAGCATTAGAAGCTCCTATTAGACAAATTACAAAAAATGCTGGTGTGGATGGATCGGTAGTTGTTGGCAAACTTTTAGAACAGAATAAAAAAACACATGGATATGATGCACAAAACGAGGAGTATTGTGATATGTTCGCTAAAGGTATTATTGATCCTGTAAAAGTTGTAAGAACGGCTTTGCAAGACGCAGCATCTATATCAGGATTATTGGTAACAACTGAAGCTATGATAGCTGATAAACCTGAAGAAAAAGATGCAGCACTTGCTGGAATGCCTGGAGGAATGGGCGGCATGGGTGGCATGGGAGGAATGGGTGGAATGGGAATGTAGCCCAACCTCAAATATAAAAATTTAAAGGCCATCTTTTGATGGCCTTTTTTTTTGGAAATATTAAAATAATACAATGTCAAAAAGATACAGTGGGAAATCATTTAAAGACTCAAGTGTTAATAAAAAACCTAAATTTACCCTTAAAGAAAAAAGAAGATTAAAAAGGGAAAAGGCAAAAAAAACGAAATAACAACATATTTTGCTCAAAATTCTAATATTTATTGGTTTTTTTAAAGTTTTCAAAAAAAATTTTTAAGGTATAAGAGCCAGGATTTATGAGCAAAGATATTAGAAACATCACTATAATCGCACACGTTGATCACGGAAAGACAACCTTAATTGATAATCTGATGAAACAAAGTGGCTCATTTAGGGAAAATGAAGTTGTTGACGAAAGATTAATGGACTCAGGAGAACTTGAGAAAGAAAGAGGAATAACAATTTTAGCAAAACCTGCGTCTATAAACTGGAAAGACTCAAGAATAAATATTATTGATACACCAGGTCACCGTGATTTCGCTGCAGAAGTTGAGAGAGTTTTAAGCATGGCCGATGGCGCATTACTTTTAATTGACTCTGCTGAGGGAGTTATGCCTCAAACAAAATTCGTATTATCTAAAGCTCTAAAACAAGGTTTGAAACCAATTGTTGTAATAAACAAATTGGACAAATCAGATCAAAGAGCTAATGAGGTTTTAGATGAAACTTTTGATTTATTTGTAAGTTTAGATGCAAACGAAGAACAGCTGGACTTTCCTGTTTTATATGCAAGTGGAAGATCTGGTTGGGCTGATAAAGAAATTGATGGTCCTAGAGAGAATTTGAGTCCTTTATTAGATCAAATTATTGATCATGTAAAACCAGCTGAACTTGATAAAACAAAACCATTTGCAATGTTGTCTACTCTTCTTTATGCAGACAATTTTTTAGGTAGAAGCTTAGTTGGAAGAATTGCTCAAGGAACTGCAAAAGCAAATCAATCCATCAAGGCAATAAATCTAAAAGGTGAAAAAGTAGATGAAGGAAGACTTACTAAAATTTTTAGATATGAAGGCACAAAAAAAGTACCAATCGAAATTGGTGAGGCTGGAGATATAGTGGTTGTTGCTGGTTTAGAAAAAGCAAATGTTGCAGACACAATTTGTGATCTTGATGTAAATGATCCTATTAAAGCTACTCCAATCGATCCACCAACAATGTCCATTACCATTACTGTAAACACATCTCCTCTAGCAGGAACTGAAGGTAAAAAGCTTACAAGTACTCAGATAAGAGATAGGTTGATTCAAGAAGCACAGAATAATGTAGGAATTACTTTTACGGAAAATAAAGGTAACGATTCTTTTGTTGTAAGTGGACGAGGTGAATTAATGTTAGAAATTTTACTCACTCAAATGAGAAGAGAAGGTTTTGAAATGACTGTTAGTCCTCCAAAAGTTCTCTATAAAAAAGACGAAAATGGTAACAAACTTGAGCCAATAGAGGAAATAACTATGGATCTAGACGAGGAACATTCATCAAAAATTATAGATTCAATGAATAGAAGAAAAGGTAAATTAATAGAGTTAAAAGACACTGGTAAAAATAAAAAGAGATTAATCTTTCATGCACCAACAAGAGGTTTAATGGGATACACTAGTCAGTTTTTAACACTAACAAAAGGTAATGGCGTTATTAACAGAATTTTCCATGAGTATGGACCATTTGAAGGTGATATGGAAGGTAGAAGAAATGGTGCACTTATTTCAATGGAACAAGGAAAAGCAGTCGCATTTGCAATATTTAATTTACAGGCAAGAGGTGAGATGTTTGTAACTCACAATGATCCTGTTTATCCAGGCATGATTGTGGGATTATCTCCTAAACCAGGAGATATGATTATCAATGTTATGAAGGGTAAAAAATTAACAAATATGAGAACACAAGGTACAGATGAAAATGTTGTTCTAACACCAGTAAGAAAAATGTCCATCGCAGAGCAATTAAGCATGTTAAATACAGATGAGGCTTTAGAAATCACTCCAGACTCTTGTAGATTAAGAAAAGCAATTCTCGATCCACACAAGAGAAAGAGAAGTGAGAAATCAGGCGCTGCAGCCTAGTCGAAAATTTTATCAACTAAATATAAACCTAAAGCAACACAGGGACCAATTCCAAAAGCAAATAATAAAGTTCCTACTCCCACAGTTCCACCTAAGTACCACCCAATACTTACAACTGAGATTTCTAAAAATGCTCTTACAGCAGCAACTGGTAGGTTTGTTTTTTTTTGTAGACCAATCATCAAACCATCTCTTGGTCCTGCTCCAAGATTAGATACTAAATAAATACCTCCACCAATACCAACTGTTATAACTGAAACTATCGCTAAAATTAACTGATATAAATAGTTAGATGGGGTTGGAACAAATTTTATACAAAGATCGATCATCAATGCAATAATGATTGCATTAAGTATTGTCCCCATCCCTGGTTTTTGACCAAGTGGTATCCACAAAATTAAAACTGCAACACTAATCAAAAATGTTATTGTTCCTATACTCAAGTTAATATTTAAAGAAATACCTTGTGCTAAAACACTCCATGGAGAAGCGCCAGTAAAAGAAACAATTAATAAACCCTCTCCGAGACCAAATAACATCAAACCAAAACATAAAAAAAAGAATGTAGAGAATTTTGGTTTAAAATTATAAGGCTTATTAGAACTCCAATTGACCCTTGGTATTTTCTTAATTTTTAAAAACATTCTAATAAGTTATTTCTATTGTTAATAAAGTCTATTAAACTAGTTGTTAAATGAAAAAAATTATAGTCATTTTATTTCTTTTAATTTATCCAACAAATTCAATCGCTCATATTGGACATTACATTAAATTTAAGAAAATTGAGATGGAGATTTTTCGAAATGGTGAGCTTATTGGCTATAATCATTATTTTTTCAATAGAAATGGAGAAGAAACTATTATTACTAATCAAATTCAATTTGTTGTTAAACTTTTAGGAGCAACAGTTTTCAAAGTTGAAGGATATGGTGAGGAGAAATATATTAAAGACCAATTGGTTTCCTATATTTCAAAAACTTTACAAAATGATAAAAGAAAATTTGTTAATTTAACATTTAATCAAAAAAATAAAAAATTCGATATCAAAGGCTCTTCATATAATGGAGAGGCTTCACCTGATAATGTGATTGGAAATTGGTGGAATCATAAAATTTTACAAGCAAGTTCTCAAATTAGTCCAATTTCTGGAAGCATTAAAGATCAAGTAGTAACTTTCATAGGTAAAGAAAAAATCAATCTTTATGGAAAAATTTATGATGTTGATCATTTCACACTAAAATCTAAAGACATGAGTATACCTAAAAATAAAAGATTAGATTTTAATATTTGGTATGATCAAAAAAATTCAATGATATTAAAAGTATCTTATTCAAGAATGGGTAATTGGGAATATAAATTAAGAAATTTTGATTAATTTATTTAGAAATTTTTTTAAATAAGTCCTGTGCACTTAACCAACCTGACTCTAACCTAGGTCCTATAAACCAGTCAGCACAAACACCTAATCTTTTTTTTGAGTCCCAATAACTTTTAATCTTAAATGATTTAGAATTTGAAGAGTATTTCCACCCATGATTAAGTGAATAATGAATTTTTGTTTTTTTGATATTTGAAAGGTTAAAAAATTTATCTATCATAATCTTAGAATTCTTTTTTTTATTATTCTTATTTTTGTTAATTCTTTTATTAGCCCAATCAAATGTACTTTGCAGAGTCCATAAATCATATTTTGATTTAAATCTTTTTTTTGAGTTTTCATTTCCAGCCCAACCAAGAATTGGGTCTTCATAAAGGTAACTACTATTTGATTTCTTATTTCTTTTTATAGCTATCATAGTAGTAATATTTGCATCCATTTTTATAGATTTTTTTAAAAATGGATTTTTAATGAATCGTCTAGAAAGTTTTTTTAATTGTGGATAAGGACATGTGAGAATTAAGTTTTTAAAAGATCTAAATTTTCCATTTTCAAATAATAAATGCCACATTTTATCTTTATAATAAATCTTTTTTAATTCACTTTGGTAGTTACAATTAATTTTCTTAAGTAAATATTTACAAATATCATTGTTACCGTTTCTGCCTATTATTTTTAAATGTTTTTTATCCTCCTTTTTTTTTGAATTAAGGAAAATGTGTTTACCTCCCCAGACCTTTAAAATCTTTTTTTTAATTAAATTTTTAGTAAACCTTTTAAATTCTTTGGTTTTTGGAGAAAAATATTGTGTACCATGATCGAAACCAATTTTACCTTTTATTCTCTTAAAAGATGCACGTCCTCCTGGCCCTCGTGCTTTATCAAATAAAATTACAGAATGTTTTTTATTTAAAAGATTAGCAATAGTTGAACCTGAAATACCAGAGCCAATTATACAAAAATTGCTCATTTTCCAGCAACAACCATTCCCTCTATCATCATAGTTGGTGAATTTGTTGCATATTTGAAGTTTAAATCATTTGCTAAAGTAACATTTTGAAACATGTCTTTAAAATTACCAGCTATTGTAATTTCATTTATTGGATACTTGAATTCTCCATTTTCAATTAAAAAACCAGTTGCACCTACCGAATAATCGCCAGTTACAATATTACTTCCATGACCTATGGTTTCAGTTATATACAGACTTTTTGGATTTAAATTTAATAAATCTTTAAAATTAATGTTTCCATTTTCAAAATAAAGATTACTTGTCCCTCCGCACCTTCCATTAGACTTAAGGTTCAATTTTTTTCCATTGTATGTATCAATTAGATAATGTTTAAGAATACCTTGCTCCACTAATTTAAGGGTATCAGTCTTTACTCCCTCACTATCAAAATTTCTTGAACCCAGGCCTTTTGGTATATCTGGTTTATCAATAATCTTGATTTTATCTGAAAATATTTTTTGATTAATTTTGTCTTTCAAAAAAGATGTTCCCCTTGATATTGCTGATGAAGAAATAGCACTTGCAAAATTACTTAAAATTCCCTTTGCTATTCTCTTATCAAAAATAATAGAAATTTTTTCAGTACCTATTTTTTTTGGGTTCAATTTTCTAATTGTTTGATCCGCAGCTAATTTGCCCAATTCTTCTGCATCGTCTAAATCTTTAAGAAAACATTTGCTAGAGTACTCATAATCTCTTTCCATGCTTTTTTCATTTTTTGCAACCGCTACGCTATATGCTGTAAATGATGAAGTTTTATATCCATTACAGAAACCTTCGCTATTAGCTAAAATAAAGTTGGATTTGTTTTGAGTAAAACTAGATTCTGTATTAATAATTTTTTCATCGTCAGAAGCTGAGGCCTCTAATTTTTTTAGATAATCTATTTTTTGATCATTTTCTAAGTGAGTATCATCATAAAGATCTAAATCTTTTACCTCTTTTGCTAATAAATCTTTATCTGGTAGAGAATTAAATTCATCATCAGGTGTATTTTTTGTAGTTTCAATACACTTCTCAATTAAAGTATTTAGATTATCATTTAACAAATTTGAGGAAGAGATAGATGATTTTTTTTTACCAAAATAAATCGTAATATCTATACCTAAATCATCTGATCTGTTTGATTCATCTAATTTTTGGTTTCTAAAATTTACAGTCTCAGAAACAGAATGATTAACAATTACACTCGATCCAGTTGCACCTAATTTTTTAACTAAATCTATACAATATGATGCTTTTTTTTTTAGAAATTCCTGATTTTTAATCATCTAAAGTTTTGTGCCACCAACTGTCATTTTATTAATTAATATAGAAGGCTGCGCAACTCCAACTGGAACTCCTTGACCAGCTTTTCCACATGTTCCAATTCCAGGATCTAACATCATATCATTTCCAACCATTGAAACTTCTTTTAAAATTGAAGGACCATCGCCAATTAAAGTTGCACCCTTGATTGGTGATCCAATTTTGCCATTAATAATCTCATAAGCCTCAGTGCAATTAAATACAAATTTTCCAGATGTAATATCAACTTGTCCACCACCAAAACTGACAGCAAAAATTCCCTTATTAACTGCTTTGATCATCTCATCTTGGGTTTGTTTACCACTTAACATCATTGTATTTCTCATTCTTGGTAATACAATATGTCTATAATTTTCTCTTCTCCCACTACCAGTTGAACGAGTTTTCATTAAACGAGCGTTTAAACGATCTTGCATAAAATTTTTTAAAATTCCATTTTCTATCAAAACAGTTTTTTCTGTCGGTGTTCCTTCATCATCAATTGTTAGACTACCTCTTCTGTTATCTATAGTTCCATCATCAATAATTGTAACTCCTTCACTTGCAACTTTTTGACCCATTAAATCGTGAAATGCTGAAGTTTTCTTTCTATTAAAATCTCCTTCTAAACCATGACCAACAGCTTCATGAATTAAAATTGCTGGCCAGCCTGGGCCCAAAACAACTTTCATTTCGCCCGCAGGAGCAGGTTTGCTCTCTAAATTTACTGATGCTATTCTTAGAGCTTCATCACAAACATTTTTCCAATTATTGTCTTTCAAATAAGAGTTATATGATTTTCTTCCTCCAATACCATATACGCCTGTCTCTTTTCTTCCATTATTCTCAAGCATAACTGATACATTGAATCGTATTAGTGGCCTCACGTCAGATAATGTTTCTCCACCAGATCTGATTATTTCTATGGATTTATGTTCTCCCAAAAAATTAGCTGTAACTTGTTTTACATTCTTATTTTTGGAGCGAATATAATTGTTAACTTTATTTAAAATTTCTATTTTTTCATTAAGTGTTTTTTGATCAATAGGATTAAAATTTTCATAATATCTTTTATTAGATTTAGGAATAAAGTGATTATAATTTCCTTTAGCAGACCTTAACGTGGATTTTAAATTTCTTGACGATTGTTTTAATGAATTTTTTGAAATTTCGTTTGAATGAGAATAAGCTACGATCTCATCTGATATTGCTCTAAATCCAAAACCTAAATCTGAGTTATAACTAGAATTCTTGATTTTATTATCATCTAGTAAGATTGATTCTGATTTTGAATTTTCTAGATATAGCTCACCATCATCACATTTTTGGAGCGTTTCAGATACTATATCTTCAGCTTGATTTCTTGATAAATCTGATTTTTCAAAGAAATTTGTCATGAAGAACAATACATAGATTGTTTAATATTATTTTCAACTGGAGTATTTTACGCATATACATCAATCCGTTTAAGAAGTATTAAAATAATACTTATGAAGGTTTATTTCAATAATTCATGTAAAATTTGTAAAGCAGAAATTGATCTTTACAAAAAAGAAAAGATTGAACAAATAAATTGGATAGATATTACAAACAACCAAGATGCTCAAAAAGAAACTAATCGAAATGACAGCGAACTCCTAAGAAGACTACACGTAAAAAAAGACGGAAAAATATTCAGTGGAGCTAAAGCATTTTTAATAGTTTGGAAAAATATCCCTAAATACAAATTCCTATACTTAATATTCAAACTTCCAATTATTTTTCAAATTTTTTCCTTATTCTATGAAATTATAGCTTTCTTTCTCTACCTAAAAAATAAGAAACAAATAAAGACTAATTAAGTAGTAATATTAAAAGCTTACTTAACCAAGACATAAATGAAATAAACATCACAAGAAAGATTAAATACATAATTGTAACAAGTTTATTTTTTTTTCTTCTAAGTCTTACAAAATCTTTATCATCCAAATCAGAATAATCTCTTTCACCAATTACTTGATAATCATAAGTCCATCTCCAGGTACTATCACCAAGTCTAGAGTCAAGTTTGTTAACATAAGAAATCCAAGCTAAAACATATTTAAATAGTAAATACATTGATAAAAGAAAGAGAGAACCAAAAAACATAGTTAATTTTACAATTAATTTTAAAAATTAGTTAGTATTTTTTTCTCTTTTTCTTGAAATTAATTGAGTCAATGAGTCCACCATGGTATCAGAGGCTTTAAAAATTTCATTATTCTTAAATTCATGGGAAACATTTTGATCTGGATTTGTTTTATCCTCAATCACAATACCTTCCTCTGGAGAATTGTTTTTAATATAAATTAGTAATAACCATTCTTCATCAATCGATTCATCCCATTTTATAAAAATTTCTCCTGTTTCAAATCTCCGATCAATACATCTAAAGATTGACATGTGTCTAGTGACATGCCTTTTATTTAATTGAAAAACTAAACTACTAGCACTTCTGTAGAAACTTTCGAGCGCAAATTCAATTTTTTGTCTTGCGAGTGTATATTCTTTTTCTTTTTCTAGTAAAGTTTCTCTATCTTCGTCACCTTGTAAGTTAACCCCTAAGGCCTCTACTCTCTCTCTAATTTTCTGATCCCTTATAATACGATATTTTTCTTTTAGTTTTTCAATTCTTTCCTGCAATCCAGAATAATCTGCCCTTTTTTCTTTTAGTGAGATTTTCTCTAAATGCTCAAGTTCCTTAATTTCTCTAATTCTGAATTTTTCAATTTGTCTTTCTAATTTTAGTTGTTGTAAAAATTGTTTTTGTTTTTCTGATTGTTCAATACGTATCAAGGCTTGTTCTTTTCTTAAAAAAAGTTTGATATCTTTATTCCTTTGTTTTTCAATTCGAATTTCATCTCTTAGAGATTGTTCTTTTAACTTAATTCTTAAATTCATTTCTTTTTCTTTTTGTTTCTTAATTTCTATTTTATCTAATCTTTCTTTTTCTAATTGTTCTAATTTAATTCTTCTTTTTTCATCTTTTTTTAAAATCTTATAATTTTCAATTGAGTCTGAAATTTTATCAAAGAATCTTTGTATATATTTTTCGAGACTAAAATTTAGGTTAAAATTCAGTTTTGGTTTTATTGATAATTGTATTTTTACAATTTTAGAAATAAAACTTTCACTTTTGATTCTTTTAATTTTTTTGAGACCAGGTCTTTTAAATTTACTATTATTTTTTCTTATTTTTTTTTTATTATTTTTTTTTCTTTTTATCTTAATTGATGTATATTTTTTTTTCCTTGATTTTTTAAAACTTCTTATTTTATTTTTTTTCTTTTTTATATTTTTAGTGTTTTTTGTATTTTTATATTTTTTTTTCATTACAATAACAGCAAATTTATCAACTATTTATTGATAAATATAGTCTCTTGTAACTGGAGTTGATCTATAATTCTTTGCAAGCTGAAATTGATATACTACTTGGTCCCCCCATTTAAAGGCCATTTCACATCCTGCAAGATAAAATTCCCACATTCTAAAAAATTTTTCATCAAACATATTAATAATTTTATCTTTATTTTTAATACAGTTTTCCTTCCAATTTCTTAAAGTATGAGCATAATGAAGTCTTAATACTTCAATATCAGTAACAATTAAGCCAGCATTTTCTATTGGCGTTGTTACCTCACTTAAGCTTGGAGTATAACCCCCTGGGAATATGTATTTTGTAATCCAAGGATGTGGGTCTCTTGGAGGATTAACTGATCCAATCGTATGAATTAATGAAATACCATCATCATTCAATAAATTTTCTATTTGATTAAAAAATTTTTTATAAAATTTTCTACCAACATGTTCAAACATTCCAACACTCACAATTCTATCAAACTTTTCATTCAACTCTCTGTAATCCATCAGTTTAAATTTCACCTGGTTTTCTAAATTCATTTCTTTCACTTTTTGATTACAATAATTCAGCTGATTTTCTGAGAGTGTAATACCTGTTACTTCACAACTTGCAGTTTTAGCAATATCTATTGCTAATGATCCCCAGCCACATCCAATATCTAAAACTTTTTGATTAGATTTTATATTAAGTTTTTTTATTATATGTTGAATTTTATTATTTTGAGCAGTTTCAAGACTATCACTCTCTTTTTTAAAATAAGCACAAGAGTATTGTCTTTTAGGGTCTAGAAACAAATCATATAAATCATCTTTGATATCATAATGGTGAGATACATTCATTTTTGATTTTTTAATAAAATTAAAGTTAGTCAAATATCTATAAGATCCCCTCAATCTATTCAAAATATAACTAAAAAAATTTAATTCTCCTCTGCCAATATTCATCAAAGCCAAATCTAAAAAATCAGTTAACGACCCATTTTCTATAATTAAATCTCCATCTGTATATGCTTCACCAAAATATAAATCTGGATGAAATAACAATTTATAATGTAGTTTCTTATTTAGTATTATCAATTTAATTGGTTTGTTATTTGGTTTACCTATAATATGCTCATTTGAATCAGCATCTACAAGGACAAAACCACCATGTTTAAAAACTTTATTTAAAAATTTAACAAGTTGCATATTAAGCTGCCAATTTTGAATTTGATTGAAAATTAAGTTTTTTTAAATTTTTCATCAGTTCTTTTTCATCTGAGTTATTTAAAATTTTTAGAGGTGGTAAAAGATTTTTATAAATTTCATCTTCAAAAGACTTAAAAGTGTGAAGGGCAGAAATTAAGTTAAATCTCTCAAATTCATTTCTTACATCAGTCAATTTTTTTTCATATATCTGCTCTTTCCCTAAAATAAAATCATCATAAACCTTTCGTGCAAGTTGTGCTGTGACATTGCAAGTTGCTGTGATTATACCAGAGCATCCAAGCTCGAGACCTCTTAATAATTTTGACTCTGAGCCAGGTAAAACAGAAAAATTTTCCAATCTAATTTTTTCAAACAGATTGTAAGAACTGTCTTTTACTCCAACTATTTGTTCTGGAAATCTTTTTTTAAGTTCTGTGATTGAATCTACACTGAATTTATATCCACATAATTTTTCGAAATTATAAAGTATAATTTCACTTTCAGGAACTGACTCGATAATTTTAGTGTAGAAATTAATTGCGTCTTTATCTTCGTACTTGTAGTAAGCTGGAGGCATGATTAAAAATTTTTTAAACTTAAGCGAAATTGCAATTTTAAGTATGTTAATTGTTTCATTCAATGAATTTAAGCCTGTGCCAATTATAAACTTATCTTTATACTCGCTTGCTGACAGGTTATTTAACAACTTTATTTTTTCAGAAATTGAGATCAATTGGGCTTGTCCAGTGCTTCCAAAAATCGCCACCCCATGACAACCAGAATCTATCAATTTTTCAGCATGGTCTATAGTCTTTTTAATGTTTAAGCTCAAATCAGAATTTAAGACTGACATTGAGGCTGCAAATATTCCACTTATTTTTGTCATATTAAAAATTTATATAAAAAAAAAGATTAGTAAAGTTTATAAATTATAAATGAAAATATTAGTTATTCAAAATAGAATGGGTATTGGAGATAATATTATGTTTCTGCCCTTCATAGAAGCAATAAGTAAAAAATTTAATACACCTGTTAATTTAATGGTTCGCAAAAGTTCTAAAGCAGAAGAATATTTAGAATACACAAATTATATAAATAAAATATTCACCCTACAAAGAGAAAAAAATTCGAAAGGGAAACATGACGGATTATTGGGGAGTATGAATTTGATTAAAGATCTAAAAATTGAAAAATTTGATAAAATTTTTATATTCAATTCATCTTTAAGATTTAGATTAATTGCAAAATTGGCAGGTATAAATGAAGTTTATCAATATCCTCTTTTCAGTAAAAAAAAACAACATATTACAGAGACTGCTAAAAAATTTATTAAGGATACAATTGACATTAACAAATTTAATGATCCAAAAATTTTCATACAAGATGATAAATTAACAGAAGTTTCATCTAAGTTTGAAATAAAAAAACAAGATACAAATATTCTTTTAGGTATTGGTGGATCTGGACCTACTAAACGAATCCCAGCAAACATATTTTTAGAATTTATGGAAGATTTAACCAAAATCAAAAAATGTAGATTTTTTCTAGCTACAGGTAATGATAAAGATGAACAATTAATTTTGAATAAAATTTTAAATTCAAAATTAGGAAATCTATGTACTCCGTTAGACTTTATGAGTATCAAAGAAACATTACCAATTATAAAAAGTTGTGATGCTGCAATTTGTAATGATACAAGTTACAGTCATTTATCAGCTGCACTTGGAGTAAATACGATTACTTTAATGGCAGACACCCCTTTAATTTATGGCTCTTATAGTTCTAAAATGCACCCTGTTATTCCAGATGGAGTAGAAGAAGTAACCCATAACACTCTAGGAAGAGATAAAATTAATCCAAAAAAAATTTTTGAAAAATTAATTAAAATATTGAATTAAGAAATATCTTTTAAAACAATTTCTTTAGCTTCATTAACGATAGCTGACAATCGTGAGGTTTCAGGAGATACATCAGGATGAATTTTTTTTTGAATTTTAGTGTAAGCATCCTTCACCTCCTTTTGAGTAACTCTTTTATTTCTTTCCAAATTTAGAATCTTGTAGGCTTCATCGACTGTTAAATTAGATTGATTATTAGTTTGCATGTTTTGAAAAGAAAAACGTCCAGAGTTTCTTAATGTTTGTATTAATCTAAATAATGAAATTAATTGAAAAATTGAAAGGCCTTTTAATTTTAATAAAGCTAAACTAGCTAAAGTTAAGGGTAAGGTTAATAAATATCTCCCTCCTATAGCAAATAATACTGCAAGTAAAATTAAGCCTATTATGAGAATTACCCTCATACCTTTAGAGATTTTTTTTGAGGAAATAGTGGTAAATTTTTTCAATAAAAAATAAAAAATGGTTAAAATAACTAATGTATAAATTGCTATATTCATATATTTCCTCTGATAAATGAAATTACCACAATTAGAAAAAAAACCTGAACTAAAATCTTGTCATGATGTCACTTGGGAAGATAATTATAGTTGGATCCATCAGGATAATATTCTTGAGGTTTTAAAAGATAGCTCCAAGCTACTTCCAGATGTTAGGAAATATCTTGAAGAAGAAAATAGTTTTACAGAACATAATTTAAAAGACACAAAAAAATATCAGAAAATCTTATTTGATGAAATTAAAGGTAGAATAAAGTTAGATGATGAATCATTAAAATTTAAAGACAAAGAATATGAATATTGGACTAAAACGACTGCACTAGGAAATTACTCCATAAAACTAAGAAAGAAAATTGGGAGTGATAAAGTTGAAGAATTTTGGAATGGTGATGAGGAAAAAGAGAAATTAAAAACTGAATATTTCGGTGTAGGTGATTTAGAGGTAAGTTATAATGACAAACTTTTAGGTTATTCTTTAGATTTAAAGGGATCTGAATATTATACAATTTACGTAAGAAATATTACCTCAGGAAAATTAGTCACTGAGAAAATAGAAGAAACAAGTGGAAGTATTACTTTTAGTTTGGACGACCAATATTTTTTTTATTCAAAGCTTGATGAATTTCATAGACCAAGAAAAATATTTAGACACAAAATTGGATCATCAGTCAAAGATGATGAGCTTGTTTTTGAGGAGAAAAGTGAAGCATTTACTGTAGGCATAAGTTTGAGTTCAGATGAAAAATATTTTTTTATTACAACATCAGATCATAATACTTCTGAACAATACTACTTTGAGGTAACAGAAAAAAATCCAAAGCCAAAATTAATTATAAAAAGAAAAAAGGGTGTAATTTATTCAGTCAATTCTTGGGATGGATATTTTTATTGTCATACTAATGATGATGCAGAGGATTTCAAAATCGAGAGATGTGATGATTTATCAAATCAAAAGTGGGAAATTTATATAGCAGCTAAAGAAGAGGTTTTAATCGGAGGATTAATATTTTTAAATGATTGGATTATCAGAGGGGAAAAATCAAATGCATTAGGAAAATTATTTGTAAGAAATAAACAAACAGGAATTGAGGAAGAATTAAAATTTACTGACGAAACTGTGATTGTGCCCAGTGTTTCATTGATACAAAGAAATAAAAATACTGACTCAGTTCACTTGTCATATTCGTCTCCGAAAACACCAGGTAAAACTTATTTATACAATTTAAAAACAAAAGAAAAAAAATTAGTAAAAGAACAAGAAATCCCATCTGGTCATAATCCAGATGACTATATAGTCGAAAGACTAGAGTGCCCTTCTCACGATGGAAGATTAGTTCCACTTACAATTACTAGACACAAAAAAACAAAAATTAATGGTTCAGCTAATTTACTTTTATACGGTTATGGGTCATATGGAAGTTCAATGACTCCAGATTTTTCCTCAACTAGATTGAGTTTAATTGACAGAGATATTATTTGGGTAACTGCACATATTAGAGGAGGAATGGAAAAAGGAATGAAATGGTGGAAAGAAGGAAAGCTTCTTAATAAAAAAAATACATTTGAAGATTATATTCACGTAGCAAAGTTTTTGATTGAAAAAGGATATTCATCGAAAGGAAAGATTATTGGTATGGGTGGATCAGCTGGTGGTTTATTAATGGGTGCAGTGGTTAATCAATCCCCAGAATTATTTCTTGGAATTGTTATGGCTGTGCCGTTTGTTGACTCATTAACAACTAACTTGGATCATTCTTTACCTCTTACTGTTGGAGAATTTGATGAATTCGGGAATGCAAAAGATAAAAAAGAACATTTTGATTATATTTATTCTTATGCTCCATATAACAACATCAAAAAAATGGATTATCCTCACATGTTAATTACAACAAGCTTAAGTGATAATAGAGTATTATTTGATGAACCAGCAAAATTTACAGCCAAACTTAGAGATCTAAAAACAGATAATAACTTGCTTTTATTAAAAACCGAGATGAACGCGGGCCACGGAGGTAAATCAGGTAGAGATGGCGCCATAGAAGAAATGGCTTTTGACTATGCATTTATATTGAAGATCTCTGGAAAAATTTAAATTTTATATCTTGAAAAAAATAAAATAACTCCCATATAAATTTTGTTGGTCGCCTAATGGGGCTAACAATAAATAAACTTGCTTAACAAAGGAGGATATTATGACAAGTAAGGATTTATCTATATTCAACTCACTAAGACCTTTTTCAATTGGTTTTGACGATATGTTTGACCAATTTGAAAATATGCTTGGTAATGGTTCTTTGACTATGCAGTCAAACTACCCACCTTATAACATCAGAAAAACTGGTAAGGATAATTATGCAATCGAAGTTGCTTTAGCTGGTTTTAATAAAAACGATGTTGAAGTTGAGTTTGAAGATAATTTATTAACCGTTAGAACTAAACAGGTTAATAAATCTGAAAATAATAATGCTGATGGAGAAATAATTCACAAAGGTATTTCTCAAAGACAATTTGCCAGATCATTTACTATAGCTGATGATGTAAAAGTTAATGGTGCTGAGTTAAAAGATGGTCTTTTAACAATATCTTGTGAAAGAATTGTTCCTGAGCACAAAAAAAGAAAACTTATTGAAATTAAATAAGTATACCTTGCTTGCGGAGATAAATTCTCCGCAGGTAATCAAAAGCAACCTTTAGAAACAAATCCAATAACAATCAATTTTGAGTTTACCTCAAATCTTCTTTCGCAAGGTATTCCGTATTTTTTTGTGTTATAAACTAAGACTAAATTACCTTTTTCATTTTTAAAATCTTCATCTGGGCTACCCAAACTGCTTTTTAAATTCTGAGAGGACTTACCTATAAATGCACTTAATTTTTTATTTTCCTTCTCAACAATAGCGTCAGTTTTTTGCTTAATTGTCTGACAACTCAATAAAGAAAATGTTATAATTACACTTAAAATTGAGATCTTAATTTTTTTCATAATTTTATAATAACAACCTAAATATGGCATAAATATAAACTTGTAAGTTGAAATATGTGAATAACCTTTAATTTAAAAAGGTATATTTTAAGAGAATCTAATAGTTATTTTATTAACAGGAGGAATTATGCTCGATAAATATTTTAATTATAAAAAACATAACACAGATTTTAAAACTGAAGTAATTGCCGGTCTAACTACATTTTTGACAATGGCATATATAATGTTTTTAAATCCTTTCATTTTATCTGGTGAATTTGCTGGACCAGAGAAGGGCTTTTTTGATTTTGGAGCCGTTTATACAGCAACAATTTTAGCAACAGCTTTGGCTTGTTTTATAATGGCTTTTTATGGAAAAACTTGGCCAATAGGTCTAGCTCCAGGTATGGGTATAAACGCTTTTGTAGCTTTTGGAGTTTGTGCTGGAATGGGATACACACCGCAAGAGGCATTAGGCGCTGTATTGGTTGCTGGTGTGTTATTCTTAATCATATCTCTCACACCAATTCGTGCATGGTTAATTAACTCAATACCAAAAAGTCTTAAATTGGGAATTGGAGCTGGTATTGGTTTGTTTCTTGCTATAATTGGTTTGCAAATAATGGAGGTAGTTGTTGATAATCCAGTAACTTTAGTTCAATTAGGAAATCTAAGTGATCCATTAGTATTGTTAGGATGTGCAACATTTATAGCAATTATTGTATTAGATAAAATGAATGTGAAGGGTAATATTATCATAGGTATTTTAGTATTTAGTATAATTGCATGGGCAACTGGATTAGCTAAATTTAATGGAATTGCTAGTGCTCCACCACCAATGACATATCTTTTTGAATTTGATTTATCTGCTGCAATGACTGCTGGTATGTCTACAGTAATATTTACTCTTTTATTCATTGACTTTTTTGACACTGCAGGAACTTTAACTTCTGTGGCTAATGTAGCAGGCAAAGTTGGAAAAGATGGCAAGGTCCAAGATATTAATAAAGCTATGTTATCTGATAGTGTAAGTACTGTTGCTGGTGCAATGATGGGAACCACGACTGTTACAAGTTATGTAGAATCTGGAGCAGGTGTAAAAGCTGGAGGGAAAACTGGAATGACATCTTTAGTAATTGGATTGTTATTTTTAGCTTGTATATTTTTTGCTCCTTTGGCTACAAGTCTTCCGAAACAAATTGATGGTGCAGCTTTATTGTTCGTATCAGTTCTTTTTATAAGAAATATAACTGATATTGAATGGAATGATATTTCAGAGTCAGCTCCTGCAATACTTGCTATGATATCAATGCCTTTAACTTATAGTATTAGTAATGGTATTGCTCTAGCCTTTGTTTCATACGCTTTAATCAAAATATTTACTGGTAAGTTTTCAAAAACTTCACCAGCAATATGGGTAGTTGCTATATTAAGTGTTATAAGTTTCGTAGTTGCTTAAAAATTACTTTATAGGGCTAGTTTTTTCTAGCCCTATTCATTTCTACTTTTAATGTCTTGAATTGATAATTCTTCATAATGCTCCGTAGGTTGAACTATCCATGGATCTGATTTCAGCCTTACTGGACAAAAATCTGGCTCAAAAGTTGAAGACTTTTTTTTCCATAAACAAGCTGTTTTGACTTCATTAATGAAATCTTTTGTAGGTCCATAATTTTTTAACCACTCAATACTTTTGTTTAAGGTCAGACCTGTATCAGAGAGATCATCAATTAAAAGTACTCTTTTGAAATCCTCATTGTTTGCCAAAGAACTTATCTCCCTTGCGAACATTAATTGACCTTGCTGATCCTCCATTCCCTTGCCAGAATAACTTTGAATAACAATATACGCTATGGGCAGCTTAAGGATTCTAGATAAAATATCTATGATGGGAGCGGCACCTCTCATAATTCCCACTAAAACCGTAGGTTTATAATTTTTATGTATTTGAATTGCTAATTTTTCAACAATTTTAGTATATTCTTCAAAAGTAATAATTAATTTATCGGCCATGAAATTTTTTATCATATAAAAAAAATTAAAAAAGATTAAAAAGAAATTATGAAAATTTTTGATTGTTTTATGTATTTTGATGAAGAAATTGTTCTAGATTTAAGATTAAATACATTAAATGATTATATTGATTATTTTGTTATAGTTGAGAGTTCATTCACTCACAAAGGCAATAAAAGAAAATTAAAGTTTGATCCCACAAAGTTTACAAAATTTAGAGATAAGATAATTTATTTAGTATATGATAATGAGCCAGATAATATTGAGAAAATTAATGATAATGATAGTGAGTCTGAGAAATCAAGAAAATTTATTTTTAATGCTGCTTATAGAGAAAATGGACAAAGAAATTATTTAGAAAAAGGTCTCATTAAATCTAAAGACAATGACTTAATATTAGTATCTGATGTAGATGAAATTCCAAATTTAGAAAAATTTGATTTTAAAAAGATTAAAGAAAAGATAATCCTATTCCAGCAGGATATGTTTTATTACAAATTCAATCTTAAATTACCTAACTTGGTATGGTCCGGTACCAAAGGATGTAGAAAAAAAGATTTGATAAACCCTCAATGGCTAAGAAACATTAAAGATAGAAAATATTCTTTTTTTCGATTTGACACTTTTTTTTCAAAAACAAAATATTCGAACATAAAATTTATAAGCAATGGTGGTTGGCACTTCTCAAATATTAAGAATGCTAGTGATATCGAATTTAAATTAAGATCTTACCTTCATCACAGAGAATTTGATGAAAATCCTATGACAGTCCAAGAAATTGAGAAAATTATTAAAAATAAACAAGCTATATATGATCTAAAAGTCGACAAAAGAATAAATAAAATTGGTGATGGTAGCAAATTAGAAAATTATCCAACTTATAAATTACCAAAATATTTACAGTTAAACATCAGTAAATTTGAGAAATGGATTGACTAAATGAACAAAGGTTATTGGATAAGTTTATATACAAAGATTAACAATATGGAAAATCTAAAAAAATATGCAAAAATAGTTACGCCCATAATAAAAAATTATGGAGGTATTCCATTAGTAAGGGGTGGTAAATTTCAAACTTTTGATGGAGATGAATTTATTAGAACTGTAATTTGGGAATTTCCAAGTTTCGAAAAAGCTTTTGAATGTTACAACTCAAAGCAATATCAAGATGGATGGTCAATAGCCAAAGATACAACTACCAGACACATGCAGATAGTTGAGGGCTTTAATACTGAATAGGCTCTGGATCTATACTTCTCCACAAATACCAAGTAGCCACAGAACAATAAGGTGAAAATCTTTTTTTAAGCAAATTAATAAAACTTATGGGTGGTAAATATTTTTTATTATAATTTTTTGATATAGCTCTTAATAGACCAATATCTTGAACGGGCCATATATCTGGTCTGTTATAAGTGAATAATAATATCATTTCTGCTGACCACCTTCCAATTTGTTTTAAGTCAGACAAATATTCAATTGCCTCTTCATCGCTCATTTTAATTATTAGTTTGGGATTAAAAGATTTGTTAAGTATCTTTTTAGCTAAATTTTTAATTCCCAAAACTTTTTGACGACTTAAACCACAGCTCTTTAATTGACTAAAAGTTAATTTTGAGACACTTTTAGCATTAATTCTATTATTACATTTTTTTTTAAATTTAAAAAAAACTGAATTAGCAGCTACTACACTTATTTGTTGTCCAATTATACTCTTACATAAAGAAAAAAAAATATCTCTTCTTGTTGTTAGAATAATCTCTGAAGGGCCTTGATAATTTCGAATTAATTTTGACATTATTTTATCTTTTCTAGACAAATATTTTTTAGCTTTTTTCCAGTATTTAGGAACTTTAGTCATTTACCGTTCTCGAGCTGACAATCTTTTTATTATAAATTTCTCTCCTAAAAATTATTAATGTAGAAATAATTACTAAAAAAGCACCAATTAGTGTTTTAATAGTAGGAACTTCGTCCCAAATGAAATATCCAAAAATTATTGCAAAAACTAAAGCTAAATATTTTAGTGGAGTTACAAGTGAAACTTCAGAGTATTTATAAGATTGACTTAACCATAGGTTTGCAACTCCTCCGAATACACCGATTAAGGATAATAAAATTAAATGACCAAAACTAGGCATCACCCAACCTTGTGGGATAGTAAAAAAACTTAACAAAGTTATAGACAATGAAAAATAAAAAGAGATTAACCAGACTGGCTCAGTTGTGGAAAGCTGCCTAATAGTTATTGCAACATAAGAAAGGCCCAAACAAAAAATTATTGGAAAAATATAATAAATATTTAGCTGACTTATTCCTGGCTCTGTTATAATTAAAATTCCCAAAAATCCAACAACTACTGCTAACCATCTAAAAATACCAACTTTTTCATTTAATAAAAAAATAGAAAAAATTGTGGTAAAAATTGGAGCAGCAAAAGATATGCTGACAACGGTTGCTAAAGGTAATTTCCTCAATGCTATGAAAATTGCAACAAGTGCAATTAATCCGGATGCACACCTCAAAAAATGTAAACCAGGTCTTTGTGTTAAGTAGAAATTATGAAGTCGTTCCCTTGGAATAATAAAAAAATAAAAAATTATTCCAAAAAAACCTCTAAAAAATAATACCTGTCCCACTGGATAATCAACTGACCATTTAACTATTACGTCCATAAGAGAAAACGCACATATGGACAAAAACATGTACAAAAAACCCAATTGATTTTTACTAAGCATATGAATAATTTGTAGATTAAATTAAATCATAATCAATGGAAATAGCAGTTTTAGCACTTGGATGTTTTTGGGGACCAGAAATCAAATTTAGTAAAATTGATGGCATAATCAAAACTGAAGTTGGATATTGTGGAGGAAATAGTCCAGTTACAACTTATAAAGAAGTTTGTACAGGAAATACAAATCATGCTGAAGTAGTTAAGCTCGATTTTGACGAAAAGATCATAACATACGAAAAAATTTTGAAAATTTTCTTTCAAATACATGATCCTACAACATTAAACTCTCAAGGACCAGATTTTGGAACTCAATATAGAAGTGAAATATTTTATCTTAATGACAATCAAAAAGAGATAGCTGAAAAAGTACTTCAAAATATAAATCTCAGGTTATCAGGTAGAGTTGTAACAAAAATTTCTTTGTTAAAAAACTACTGTCCTGCCGAAGAATACCACCAAAAATATTTAGAAAAAAGATAAACATGGCGCTTGTAAAAACAGATTGGCTAGAAAAAAATATTAAAAATATAAAAATTATTGATTGCTCTTGGCACATGCCTCAAACAAAAAGAAATGGCTTTGAAGAATATAAAGAAAATCATATACCAAACGCAATTTTTTTTGACTTAGATAAACACTCAAAAATAGATACTAATCTACCTCATATGTTAACTGATATTAAATCTTGGGAAGAAATAATGAATAATATGGGTATTGCAAATAATGATACCATAGTAGTTTATGATAATTCAGATGTTATAAGTTCATGCAGGTGCTGGTATAATTTGATTTACTTTGGTCATAATCCAAACCTTGTACACGTGTTAGATGGGGGATTTAAAAAATGGAAAAAAGAAAAAAAAGTTACTAATAATTTGAAAGTTATTCCTAAAGTCTCAAAATACTCATGTAAAGAAAATAAAGACCTTGTTAAAAATAAATTGCAGATAAACGAAAATATAATTAAAAAAGAATTTATTGTTGTTGATGCTCGAAGCAGAGAAAGATTTGAAGGTAAAGTTTCTGAACCAAGAAAAGGTTTAAGAAGTGGATCAATAAAAAATTCTTTTTGCTTACCCTATTCTGAGTTAATAAATGAGGATCGTACTTTTATTAGTAAAGATGAAATATTAAAAAAGTTTAAATCACTTAAATTTGATCTTGATGAAAATATAGTATTTTCATGCGGTTCAGGAATTACTGCAAGTGTATTGGCACTGGCATATTCTTTAATAAATGATAAATATCACCCTACTATTTATGATGGTTCTTGGGCTGAATATGGAATGATTTGAATTAGATGAAAAAATCTACAAAAGCTATATCTATAATAATAATATTTTTTCTAATTATTGCAGTGGTTATTATTGGGCGAACAATGATTGGAAATCATTTCAAAAAAAAATTCAGTAAAATTCCTCCACCAGGAATAATAGTTACAGAAGTTATTCAAAAAGAATTTTCAGAAAGAATAGATACTTTTGGTACAGCAATTTCGAAAAAATCAGAGTCTTATAAAATCAAAAAAGATGATCTTCTTGAAGAACTAAAATTGAAAAATTACATTAAAAAAGGAGATGTTTTAGTTAAATTAAAAAGTGGAGATATTATTGCGCCATTTAGTGGGGTTATGGGATATACGGGGCTTACTGAAGATATATTAGTTTCAAACAATATATTTATTATTACACTTGATGATAACTCAACTATTTATTCAGATATCAAAATTCCTGAAAATTATTCTGCTTATATTAAAAAAGGTCTTCCAGTCGAAGTTAGATTATCTAGTTTTAAAGATAAAGTTTTTTTAGGAAAAATAGATTTTGTTTCAAGTAGAATAAATGCTGATACAAGAAGTTTATTATCTCGTATTGAAATTGATAACAAAGACCTAGAATTAATTTCAGGGTCTCTATTAGAGGTAAGTGTTAAGTTTAATTTAAGAAATTCCTTAGCCATACCTGATACAAGTGTAATGATAGAAGGCGATAAATCGTTCGTTTACAAAATTAATGAAAAAAATATTGCTAATAAAATTGAAGTCAAGACAGGACTTAGGAGTAATAAGAATATTGAAATAATCTCTGGACTTAATGAAGGTGATATTGTGGTGGCGGAAGGTTTGAAAAAAGTACGACCACAAGGAAAAATAAAGCCAATTAATAATTAAATGTTTATAACTGAATTGAGCATAAAAAGACCAACTGTTTCATGGGTTATGTCTCTTATTTTGATTGTTTTTGGCTTATTCGTATTTTGGAAATTACCAGTAAGAGAGTTACCAAATGGAATTCAGCCACCTGTTGTCCAAGTGCAAGTGAATTATAAATCAGCCTCAGCTTCAATTGTAGATCAAGAAGTAACTCAAGTTGTTGAGGATGTAATCGGTGGAGCAGAAGGAATTAAGAATATAGATTCAAAATCTGAAAATGGTAGAAGCACTATTAATATTGAATTTGAGACAAGTATTGACTTAGATAATGCTGCTAATGATATAAGAGAGAGAGTTGCAAGGGTTATTGATAATCTGCCATCAGAATCTGATCCACCTCAAATATTAAAAAGAGCTGCAGGTTTTACAACTACTATGTGGCTTTCCCTGTCTTCCTCAACTTGGAGTGATTTAGAATTAGGAGATTTTGCAGAAAGATATTTAGTTGATCAATTATCAAATATTAAAAATGTTGGAAGGATTCTAGTAGGAGGGTTAAGAGAGTTGAGTATTAGGGTTTGGGTCGACCCAATTAAACTAGCTGCTAATGACTTAACTATAAATGAAGTTGAATTAGCAATGCGTGGTGAAAATATAAGCTTGCCAGCAGGTACTCTTGAGGCAGATAACATCGATTTAACACTTAATTTAGATAAATCATATAATGATATAAATTCAATTAAACAGCTTCCAATTAAAAAAACAAATAATAAAGTTATTTTACTTTCTGATATTGCAAATGTTGAATTTGGTCCAGTTTCTGAAAAAACTCTATTTAAAGCTCAAACTAAAGATCAAATAAATTTAAAAACTGTTGGAATTGGAATCTATGCAAGGAGTGGAGCATCAACTGTTGAACTTTCGAATGATATAAAAAAAAGAATAACTGAAATTAAAGATACATTACCTGAAGGACTAGATTTAAGAGTTTCTTTTAATAGAGCAAATTATGTGGAAGCAGCTATCGAGGAAGTATATAAAACTTTACTAATAGCTTTTATTTTAGTTGTTTTAATAATATATTTATTTTTAGGAAACTTAAAAGCTGTCATAGTGCCTGCTATTGCACTTCCAGTTAGTTTAATAGCATCCTTTTTAGGTCTTTATTTATTTGGATTATCAATTAATATTTTTGTTCTTTTAAGTTTTATTCTAGCTATCGGAATTATTACAGATGACTCGGTAATTATGACTGATGCTATCTATAGAAGAATAGAACAAGGTGAGACCCCTCTTATTGCTGCATATAAAGGTTCTAAACAAATTTCATTTGCGATAATAGCAACTACACTAATTTTAGTAGCAGTTTTTCTCCCACTTATTTTTATTGAAGGAATTTCTGGAACATTATTCAAAGAAACAGCAATTGCGTTATCATTTTCAATTGTTATATCCTCTTTTGTTGCACTTACTTTATCTCCTATGCTTGCAAGCAAGTTTTTAAACAAAAAAACATCTAAGAAAGTTTTAATAAAAAAATTTGAAAAATTTTTTTTAAGCTTTGCAAACTTTTATAAAGAAACTCTAGGAGTAATTGTCTATAAAACAAAAGTTGTAAGTGGTTTTATTATTTTTATTGTCATTGCATCTGTATTACTCTTTGATTTTTCTAAAAAAGAATTACTTCCTCAAGAAGATCGTGGGGCATATCTGATAATTGGGTCAACAGATGAGGGGAGTTCCTTTGAATATACACAAGAACAGGCTCTTAAAGTTGAAGCAAGACTAATTCCTCTTCTTCAAGCAGAAGATAGTCCATACTCAAGATTTATTATGCGAGTTCCAGGTTTTGGAGACTCAGCAAATTCTTATAATAGTTTTATAATAATTGCTTTATTAGACGACTGGAAAAACAGAAAAAAAGGACAACAAGTTGTTTTAAGAGAAGCGATAGGCAAAATTGTTACTCTTCCACAAGCTCTTGCTTTTCCTATCTCTCCTCAATCAATAAGGGTCTCAAATTATAATAAACCAGTTCAGATGGTTATTTATGGAAGTTCATATGGTGAACTAGAGGATATACAAAAAAAAGTCATTCAAAAACTTAGATCAAATAAAAATCTCTCAAGAATAGAGTCAGATTACAACAGAAACAAACCTGAAGTGAAATTATTGATAAATAAAAATAAAGCTAAAGATTTGGGTGTTTCTGCTAAGTCAATAGGTGAAACTTTGGAAACTCTTTATGGAGGTAAAAAAATTACAACATTTAATAAACTTGGCAAAGAATATCCAATCATCGTCCAACAATATTTAGTTGATAGAAGAAATAAAGAGGGAATTTCAAAAATATTTGTACGATCTGAGACTAACAAGAAACTAATTTCTTTATCTAATCTTGTAAGTTTCAAAGAAGAAGGCGCAGCGAAAGAACTTTCAAGATATAACCGCCAAAGGGCAATTACAATTTCTGCAAATTTGAATGAGGGGTATACCTTGGCTGAGGCAATTAAGTTTTTTGAGAGTGTGATGAAAAATTTAGCTCCTCAAAATCAAATAACTTGGAAAGGTAAATCTGAAGAAATAAAAGAAACAAGTAATGAATTATTTATAATTTTTGCTTTAGCTTTACTCACAGCATATTTAGTAATGGCCGCAACATTTAATTCATTTATTCATCCTTTTATAATAATTCTTACAGTACCATTAGCAATATTTGGTGGTTTAGTTTTTATTTTATTTCTTAATACCTCTATAAATATCTTTTCCCAAATAGCATTGATAATATTAATTGGAATTTCAACAAAAAATAGTATTTTAATCGTTGATTATGCAAATCAAATAAGAGCTAATGGAAAAAATATAGAGTTGGCAGTAAAAGAAGCTTGTGCGATTAGATTTAGACCGATAATCATGACTTCTTTAAGTACAATGATTGCAATGTTACCTCTAGTAATTGGTAATTTTGGGCCAGGAGCTGGGGAAGGCTCAAGATTAGCTGTTGGAGCAACAATTTTAGGTGGTATGGTTATCTCAACTTTCTTTACCCTTTACGTAACCCCAACTATGTACTTAGCTCTAGCTAATAATACTAAAAGAATAGATGCTGTTGATATTGAATTAAACAAACAACTTACTAAAAAATAATATATTTATTTTTACTCAAAGAATTTTTACATTTTGAAAGTTGCTTTTTATATATTCTAGATTGTTTATCAACTTTTTTAGCAAGTTTTATAACTTTTTTGTTTCTTTTATAATTTTTATAATTTCCCCAGCCTTCATGATAAGCTAGATATTGTCTAAAGCCATCATTAAGGGAAATTTTCAAAATTGACTTCGTTTTATTTGTGTACCAACCAATAAAATCTACACTATCTTTATAACGAGCTCTTGTTGCAAATTTATTGCCAGTTTCAATTTTATATTGTTCCCACGTTCCTTTTACGGCCTGAGAATATCCAAATGAGCTAGAAGGTCGTTTAAACGGAATTACTTTAAATAATTTTTGTCTAGGAGGTTTTGCTAACCAATCAAAATCTGACTCCATTTTAATAATAGCTAATTGGATATAAATTGGCGTACCCCATTTGAGTTCAACTTTCTTTGAATGTTTGTACCAAAGATATTTTTCACTAAAAATTTCACAACTATTTGAGGTATTTTTGGGAATCGATGAACAACCAGATAAAATAATCAATAAAAATAATAGAAATATCTTATTATAATTTTTTGTCATAATTATTTTTTCTTAAAAAATTGTATATGTTAAAAATTATAAAAATAAAAAAAACTCCGAGAAAATTTCCAGTTAAATCATGTAATTGAAAACTTCTTTCAGGAATTACGATATGACATAATTCAAAGAGAATAGAAGTTGCAAATAGGTAAGAAAATAAAATTTTATATTTACTTTTATGATATGCGATTATTCCTAGAAATGATAAAAACATAAATGCATAAAAATGATTTAATGAAAATATCTCAAAATCTGAACTGATTTGTGGTTGTTTTTTTATATTTCGATAAAAAAGCCAGCCAAGAATGCTTCCTGGATAAATATATATTAGAATCAATCCAATATTGGATATATGAAACATTAATTTTGTTAATAAAGATATTTTTTTCATTTAACTTACAATTTTTTTTTTATATTAAATTAGGTTTAATAAAAATGAGTTATTTAATTTTAATAAGACATGGCCAAAGCAAGTGGAATTTAGAAAATAGATTTACTGGCTGGGTAGATGTAGATTTAGCTGAAAATGGCGTTTTGGAGGCCAAAAAAGCTGGTGATTTGATAAAAAATTCTTGTATTGAAATCAAATATTACTATTCATCATTCCAAATCAGAGCAATTAAGACACTTGAGATTATACAAGAAAAATTGAATGACGATAGAGATTTTACTAAATCTTGGCAACTTAACGAGAGGCATTATGGGGCTCTGACTGGTTTAAATAAAATTGAAATGAGTAAAAAATTGGGTCAAGAAAAAATATTTGAGTTTAGACGATCCTGGAACTCAAGGCCAGAAGCATTAAGTAAAGAAAGTAAGTTTCATCCGCTAAATATAGATACTTACAAAAACATTCCCAAAGAAAATATTCCTGATACTGAATCTTTAAAAGATACATATGAAAGAGTAATAAAATTTTTTAAGTCTGAAATTCAAGAAAAAGTTGCTAAAGAAAATATACTTATTTCTGCTCATGGAAATTCAATTCGAGCATTATGTAAATATCTATTAAACATAAATGAAACACAAATTACCAAATTAGAGATCCCAACAGGAAATCCGTTAGTAATGGATATAGATGAAAATCGAAAAATTAAAAGTTGCAAATACTTGGACAATAATAGAGCTAAAGATCTTGTAGTTTTTTAAATATTTCAAGATTTGTTACATGATAAAAATTAAGTTTACTCTCAAATCCATTTAATTTCTTATTCTTTATTAAATTGAACCAAATTTTATTTATTGGAAAAATATCATTTTTTTCACTTTTGAAAATGGACTTATTAAGTATTTGACAGCCTGTATAAATAAAATTTTTATTTTTTTGATTAATTGAATTATTTTCTAAACCAAAATCACCTTCTAGGCTTTTATCAAAACTAAATTTTTTATTAACTAATAAAAGTATATTTTCTAATTGATTAGCAAAATAATAATCTGTCATACTTTTAATTTCATTAATATATTTTTTTTCCCAGACAGTGTCAGGATTCAAAACTAAAAAATTTTCTTCCTGGACGTTATTGATTAAATTAACTATACCACCACCTGTATTAAGTATATTAATGCCTTCATCTATAACTTTTACCTCAAGGTCATAACTCTGGTTTTTGACATACTGAATAATTTGATCTTTTAAGTAATAAGAATTAATCAAAATTTTTTTTATATCTAAAGAGTTAATTAAATTTATACAACGATCTAGTAAAGTCTGATCTTTAATCTTTAAGAGAGGTTTTGGTATTTGCAATGTTAGGGGGTTTAATCTTTTTCCAAATCCAGCACATAATACTAAAGCTGTATTTATTTTCATTTAAATCTTACCTTTTCTTAAATTACTTAACAAATCATTTAGATCATTAAATTTATTATCTTTTGATCTTAGATCAATTAAATCCCATGCATGAGGAATTAATTTTAGGTATTTCTTTTTTTTATCTCTTTGAGCTAATCTTGAAAAAATACCAATAATTTTGAGATTTCTCAAAACAGAAATAATTTCAAAATCATTAATAAAATTTTTTTATTGATATTTTTTTGAAATTTAAAATAATATTTTAAAGTTTTAACTTTTAAATTTACAGAAGTTCTAAATCTTACATCATCAATCAAAGATGCCAGATCATATGCTTTATTACCAATTAGTGCATCTTGAGAATCTATTATACCAATTTGTTTTTTGACCATCATCAAATTTGATACGTGAAAATCTCTATGCACAAAAATTCTTTTTTTGGATATGAGATTATTTATTAAGATTTTTAATATCTTTAAAAATTTTTTCTTAAAAGTTATTTGTTTTGATATAGGTAATTTTTTCTTTATATACCAATCACTAAAAAGCTTAGCCTCGCCAAATAAAATATTTGGGGTATATAATGGGATTTTATAGGTGTTTTTTTTGAAATTTTTAACTTTTGTTTGTCTTATGTTTTGAATTTTAATCAATAATTTTATTATTTTTTTAAAAATTTGTGTTTTATTTACTTTATTTTTTTTTAATAAACTTAAAATAGTTTCATTACCAAAGTCTTGTATCTCAATGTAATTGTTTGAATAATTTTCGCTAATTAACTTAGGTGCTAAAATATTATTTCTAATCAAAATTTTATTTATAGAGTCGTAATTTAATAGATTAGATTTCTTCTCTTTTCTTGAAAAAACCATTATTGATGAAAAATTTTTAATTTTTTTTCTAAAAAAAATTCTTATCGATGCATCACCCTTGAGTTTTTTGATATTTTTAAAATGATTCATTTAGCCTAAAATTTTTATAAATCTATCCTGATAATCATTTTTGTATTCAAAAAAAAACTTTGTTACTAATTTTGGTTCACTTTCTATAATTTCAGGCCATTCTATTAGAACAATAGAATTGTCTGTGCTATCAAACAAATTTAAATCTGTTAATTCATCTGATGATTTTAGCCTATATAAATCATAATGTTTTACCAAAAAATCACCCACATTATATTCATTCATAATATTAAATGTTGGGCTAGTAACATCTGTTAATTTATTATTAAATTTTAATTGTAAATTATTGATAAGATACTTAACAAATGTAGTTTTACCAACTCCCATTTCTCCATAAAGAAAAAATATTTTTCCTTTTACTACTTTAAAACTAATCTCTTTAGCGAATACTTCTAGTTTTTTTTTTGAAGAAATATTTATTTTACTACTTTTAGTAGCGATATGCATTTGGTTTAAATGGACCTTCTACTCCAACGCTTATATAATCTGCCTGCTCTTTTGATAGTTTGGTTAATTTTGCTCCAACTTTTTTGAGATGTAACATTGCAACTTTCTCATCTAAATGTTTAGGAAGAACGTATACTTTATTCTGATACTTTGAATAATTATTCCATAGCTCAATTTGAGCTATAACTTGATTTGTAAAAGATGCACTCATAACAAAACTTGGATGTCCCGTCGCACAACCTAAATTAACTAATCTTCCTTCTGCTAGTAATATAATTCTTTTTCCACTTGGAAGTTCAATTTCATGAACTTGGGGTTTCACTTCTGACCACTTATAATTTTTTAGTGCCTCTACTTGAATTTCATTATCAAAATGTCCAATATTACATAAAATTGCTCGATCTTTCATGTTCCTCATATGATCAGCAGTTACAATATCTTTGTTTCCAGTAGCAGTTACAACTATGTCAGCTTTATCAATTGCCTCATCCATTAAAACCACCTCATAACCTTCCATAGACGCTTGTAATGCACAAATTGGATCTGCCTCTGTTATCATTACTCTTGCCCCACTTTGACGTAACGATGCTGCACTACCCTTTCCTACATCACCAAAGCCTGCAACTATCGCTACCTTGCCTGACATCATCACATCAGTAGCTCGTCTAATTCCGTCAACTAAACTTTCTCTACAACCATATAAATTATCAAATTTTGATTTTGTTACTGAGTCATTTACATTAATTGCTGGAACCATTAAACTTTTGTTTTGTTCCATTTTATTTAAAGCTTTAATTCCTGTCGTTGTTTCTTCTGAAACTCCTTTTACATCTTTGATTAATTCTTTATATTCATTATGCATTATTGCAGTTAAATCACCACCGTCATCTAATAACATATTAGGTTTCCAATTTTTTTTTCCTTCGATTGTTTGTTTAATACACCAAATATACTCTTCCTCTGTTTCTCCTTTCCAAGCATAAACTGGTATACCTGTTTTTGCTATAGCTGCAGCAGCATGATCTTGTGTAGAAAAAATATTACAGGAAGACCATCTTACCTCTGCCCCAAGAAAAACTAATGTTTCTATTAAAACTGCTGTTTGTATTGTCATGTGAAGACAACCGATAATTTTTGCACCTTTTAATGGTTTTTGAGCTCCATATTCCTCTCTTAAAGCCATCAGTCCTGGCATTTCAGTCTCAGCGATAGAAATTTCTTTTCTTCCAAAATCAGCTTGTGAAATATCTTTTACTTTAAAATCATCCATGGCGGGGTTTCTAACAATAATATTTTATTTAATCAATAAAACTTTACAATTAAGGAAATATTATTTCTATATTTGCTCCATTTTTATCTGTTCTATTTGATGCAGTAATTGACGCGTTATGAAGTTCAACTAAATTTTTAACTATATTCAATCCAAGTCCAGAATGTTGCCCAAATTTATCAGGTCTATTACTATAAAATCTCTTAAATATTTTTGTTGTATCTTTCTCTTTAAAGCCAGGACCGTCATCAATAATATTTAAAACTACCTGTTTATTAAAATTTTTAGCAACTTTAATCTTTATACTTTCATTATTTTTACTAAAAGAAATAGCATTATCTAATAAGTTCGCAATTATTTGCTCAATTCTGTTTTCAATTCCATTTATGATGTAATTTTTATTTCCATCGTCACTGCAAGAAATTTTAATTCCATTTTTAGTTTGATATATATTATTATAATCATCAACTACTGAATGGATAATTGGTATCAAATCTATCTTTTTAAACTTTTCCTTACTAAGCGCAACTTCATCTTTTAAAATTTGAGAATAATCAGTAATTAATCTTTCAATTCTTTGAACATCATGATTTAAAATATTAACTAATTTTAATCTTTCACTCAAATCTTTAGCATCGTTAAGAATTTCAGAGGCACTTTTCAATGATGCTAATGGATTTCTAATTTCATGAACTAAATCCGTGGAAAAATTTTCAGCATGTGAAATTCTTTTTTGAAGTTCTAAAGTCATATCATCAAGAGATTTAGATAATAATCCTAATTCATCATTTCTGATTTTTAAATTATCAATATTGATTTTTTTGTGGTCTTTATTTTTGATTTTATTTATATAATTTACTAAATTTTTGATAGGTTTTAAAAAATATCTATTTAACACAAAAGAAAAAATAAATATTACAATCCCCACTGCGAATGCAGTTCTAATTACAAAAGTTTTTCTCTCGTTTATCGCTGCTCTAACATCATTTGCATTTTCAGTTATAGCAATAAAACCTATGTTTTTATCTTCTCTAAAAACATTTCTAATAGTTGTTAATTTAAAATTATTAAATTCTTGTTGTGTGAACGTGAATGGTATTCCAAAATTTTTAGATGCTGTATAATTAAAAAGTATATCTTTTAAAGAAACAAGATTGTCATTTCCAATATTGATATTTTTTTTTTCAGTGATTTCTTTTGTTTTTTTTTCATTCAAAATTTCTAATTCAATAATATCTAATCTTGAAGAAAATGATCTAGGATCAAGATCAAGAGTATCAGTATCACCCACTAAATCTAGCTCATTATTAAAAAAAATTACTCTATCTAAACTTTGAAAAATAAATCTTGTTGAAAATAAAAATTTTCTAATATCTTCCTCATTAAATTTGATTTCTAATCTATTTAGGTTTTCAATCGTATTGTTGATTATCTTAATATGATTTGATGATTTTTTTTTTATTAAATTTGGTTGAACATTTTTTAAATATAAAAATGTAAATAAACCAATTATTGTAAAAAAAATAAAGTTTATAAACAAAAATTTTTTTAATATTGAAAGATTTTTTAAGAAATTATTTAACATTAACTAATATTCCATCTATATCCACTTCCATATCTAGTTTCTATAGCTGAAAAATCAGGATCAACTTTTTTAAATTTTTTTCTAATTCTTTTAACATGACTATCTATTGTCCTATCTTCAATATCTGTATCTTCTCTGTATGCAATATCCATTAATTGAGCCCTTTCTTTGATTATGCCTGGTCTTTTAGCTAATTCCTTAACTATCAAAAATTCAGTTGTAGTCAATTTATCTGGTAATTGTTTTCCATTCCATTCACATTCTAGTTGGGATGGATCTAATTTTAATTTGCCATGCGAAATTATACTTTTATTTTCCTCTATGTTGTTGTCTACATCTTTTTTTCTTAATTGAACTCTAATTCTTTCAACCAAAACTTTTATTGAAAATCCACCTGATTTTTTTATGAAATCATCTGCACCAAGTTTTAATCCTAATAATTCATCAACTTCTTCATCCTTTGAAGTAAGAAATATAACTGGCAAAGAAGTTTTTTTTCTCAATTTTTTTAATAATTCTTCACCATCCATTTTAGGCATTTTGATATCTATTACTGCCAGATCTGGAGGAGTTCTTGTTAATCCAATTAAAGCACTTTCTCCGTCAATATATGTTTGAACTCTAAAACCCTCTTTTTCAAGAGCTATGCTTAAACTTGTTAAGATATTTCTATCATCATCGACTAGTGCAATAGTTTGTTTATGCATGTTCTACTTTAAAAATACTAAATTGTTCTAATTTGGGCAATTGATTAAATTAATGAAACGATCCCCAATTATCTCCACTATTTATATCAACTGTTAAAGGTATAGAAAAAGAATGATAATCGCTCTTAGCTACACTTGTCATTTCTTTATCAATTAGTTTAATCATCGTTTTTTCATTACTTTTAGGGATCTCAAAGATCAATTCGTCATGAATTTGTAGGAGCATCTTTGAGCTAGAATTTTTTTTCTCTGATAATCTTTTATTTAATCTTATCATGGCTAATCTCATAACTTCAGAGGCTGAACCTTGAATTGGGGCATTAATTGCAGCTCTTTCTTGAAAATTTCTAACATTAAAATTTTTATCATTGATACCACTAAAATGAGATCTTCTTCCAAATATATTACTTACATATCCGCTTTTTCTACAAAATTTTATTGTATCGTCCATATAAATTTTTATTTCAGGAAATTTCTTAAAATATGAATTCAAAAATTCTTCAGCCTCGTAATTAGAAACATTGATTTGTTTAGCTAATCCATATTGAGAAATTCCATAAATTATTCCAAAATTAATAGCTTTTGCTTTTCTTCTGTGTTCTTGATTAACTTTTTTGATGTCAATGTTAAATATTTGGCTGGCTGTTAATGAATGTATATCTTCTTTATTTCTAAAAGCTTTTTTAAGTTCTTTTACATCTGCTAAATCTGCTAAAATTCTCATTTCAATTTGATTGTAATCTGCAGAAATTAGTAAGTGATTCTTTTTGGCTGTAAAAGCTTTCCTGATATCCTTTCCGTCTTCTGATTTAATTGGAATATTTTGTAAATTAGGATCACTAGAAGCCAACCTTCCAGTTGTTGTGGCGGCGAGCAAAAATGATGTGTGAATTCTATTCGTATTTGGGTTTATATGTTCAGGCAAAGCATCAGAATAAGTATTTTTTAATTTTGAAACCTGTCTCCAATCTAAAATCAATTTTGGGAACTTGTATCCTTTAAATGCTAAATCCTCCAGAACGCTTGCGCTGGTTGCAAAACTTCCTTTCTTAGTTTTCTTTAATCCTGCTATTTTAAGATCATTATAAATTATTTCTCCTAATTGCTTTGGTGATGCAATATTGAACTCTTTTTTTGAAATTTGAAATACCTCTTTCTCAAGTTTAAGAATTTTCTTTTCAAATTTTGATGAAAGAGATTTTAAAAATTTACTATTAATTTCAACCCCCTCGATTTCCATAAAAGCAAGAATCTTAATTAATGGTTTCTCGAAAATTTCATAAATATTAATCATTTTTTCTAATTTCAGACTTTTAATAAATTTCTTATACAATCTAAAAGTAATATCTGCATCTTCAGCAGCATAATCTTTCGCTTTAACCAGATCTACTTCGCTAAAATTAATTTCTTTTTTTCCTGTACCTACTATCTCTTTAAAGGAAATAGTTTTATGACCTAAATGAATTAGAGACAATGTATCCATGTTATGTCTATTTTTTCCTGCATCTAAAACATAAGACATTAACATTGTATCTTCCATCGAGGAAAGGGTTATGCCATGATTGTAAAAGACTATAAAATCAAATTTTATATTTTGGCCTATTTTTTTTATACTTGGATCCTCTAATAAGTTTTTTAATTTTTTAATTACTGCCTTTTTATCAATACACTGAGATGATTTATGACCAACCGGTATGTAACAAGCTTTTCCAATTTTTGAGCAAAGTGAAATACCAACTAAATCAGCCTGGTGTGGATCTAATGAAGTTGTTTCTGTATCTACAGCAACTTCTCCAACTTCTTCAGCGTATTTTATCCATTTATCAATTTGATCTAAACTGCTAATTAAATGATAATCTTTATTATTAATTTTTTCTTGTTTTCCAAAATTTTGAGTGTCTATATTTTTAATTTCTAGTTCTGGTTCTCCATAAGCAGATATTGCAGAACTTAACAGTCGATTAAATTCCATTTCTCTTAAAAATTTATACAATTTTTCTTTATCAATATTTTGTAATTTAAATTCATTTAATTCTCTATTAACAGGTGATTTGTGATCTAAAGTTACAAGTTTTTTACTTATTAAGGCTTTATCTTTATTTTCTAGTAAAGACTCTCTTCTTTTATTCTGCTTAATCTCATGAGCAAATTTGAATAAGTTTTCTAGAGTACCATATTTATTTATCAACTCTGCAGCTGTTTTAATACCTATCCCTGGAACACCAGGAACATTATCACTACTATCTCCTGCTAAAGATTGAACATCAATAACTTTTGATGCTTCTACTCCAAATTTTTGAAAAACATCCTCATCAGTTATAAATTTATTTTTCATAGGATCAAAAATCCGAACTCCTTTTCTATAAAGCTGCATTAAATCTTTATCTGATGAAACAATTGTAACTTTTGCACCCTTATTTAAAATTTGGTCAACATAAGTGGCGATCAAATCATCTGCTTCATAATTAGGAAGTTCAACAGAGGGCAAATTAAATGCTAATACTGACTTTCTTATATATTCAAATTGTGGAGCTAAATCATCTGGCGCTTCTGACCTATTAGCTTTGTAATCACTATAAATTTCATTTCTAAAAGTTTTTCTTGCTGAGTCAAATATAACCGCAAAGTGAGTTGGCTTTTGTAAATTAATATTAGATTTTGAGTCTTCTAACAATTTAAATAACATACTACAAAAACCACTAACTGCTCCTGTAGGCAGCCCATCACTTTTTCTCGTTAATGGTGGCAAAGCATAATAGGCTCTAAAAATATATCCAGAGCCATCAACCAAATAAAAGTGATCTGTTTTTTGAATTTTATTCATGAAATATATCTAAATACTACAATGCCAACACAATCTGTATATAAAAATTTAATTTTCTTAATTATAGTAATAATAAGTAGATTATTTTTTATATTTTGAGTATTATTTATTAATGGAATTAACAAAAAATCTTACACAAGCTAAATTAATTAAATCTCTGGTTGTCGTGATTCTTAGTTCAATAGCACTAACAATATCAGCTAAAATCAAAATTCCTTTCTATCCTGTTCCAATGACCATGCAAACTTTTGTTGTTTTATTTTTAGGAATTAGTTTAGGACATAAAATTGCACTTGCTTCTGTGGGACTGTATTTAATTGAAGGTATTTTAGGACTTCCTGTATTCTCAAATTCTCCTGAGAAAGGTATTGGACTAATTTACTTTACTGGACCAACTATGGGTTACCTAATTGGCTTTTTAACTGCTTGTTATTTGGCCTCAAAAATAAAAACTAATGATAATTTTTTTGTTATTTTATCTAAATTAATTATCGCAACTTCATCAATTTATATTTTGGGTTTAATTTGGCTTGGAACACTAATAGGGTGGGATAAGCCAATTTTCTCTTTAGGTGCAAAACCATTTTTATTAGCTGAAACTTTTAAAATTATAATCTTAGCACTTTTGACAAAACAAATAATAAAAATTAAAAGATTTATCTAGGTGATCTCTTAGATAAAATTCTTTGAAGAGTTCTTCTGTGCATTTTTAATCTTCTTGCCGTCTCAGAAACATTTCTATTACAAAGCTCAAACACTCTATGTATATGCTCCCATTTGACTCTATCGGCAGACATTGGATTTTCTGGGGGTGCAGCTTTTTTTGCTGGATCAGCTAATAATGCTTTTTCAACATCATCTGCATCTGCTGGTTTAGCTAAATAATCTATTGCGCCTTGTTTAATAGCTGCAACTGCAGTTGGAATATTTCCATATCCAGTTAACATTATAATTCTGCTGGATGAATTTAATAATTGAATTTCTTTTACAACCTCCAAACCATTTCCATCTGCTAATCTTAAGTCTACAACTGCGAATCCTGGTTTTTTCATTTTCACAGTTTCAATACCATTTTTTACACTTTCAGCTTGTAAAACTTCAAATCCCTTCTTCTCCATAGCTCTGGATAACCTTTCTCTAAAAGGGTTATCGTCATCTACAATAAGTAAGGATTTATTGTCAAAATCGCTTAAGTTTTGAAGTGTTGCCTCATTTTTCATGATGTTTATATGGCCATTAATTTATAAATTACAATGGGTAATTATTTACTTTACATCTATTTATTATTGGCATAATTGCTGAATTTGTGAAAGGTTTTAAAAAGTTTTAAAACCTTTTTTTTGTTAAATTTTTTTGGAGGCATTTAAAATGCAAAAATTTAAGTCAGTTGAAGAATTAGTAAATCAACTGAAACCGGAAAAACCTGTCTATTGTATAAGGAAGAATTCTATTCTTTCTGCTTCAAAATTCTTTCAAAAAAAATTTCCAGGAAAAATACTATATGCTGTAAAAACTAATCCCCATCCTGAAGTTATCAAAACTTTGATAAGAAGTGGAATTAATCAATTTGATGTTGCGTCTATCGAAGAAATCAAAGCAGTGAGGAAATTTGATAATACTGCAAAATGTTCTTTTATGCATACTGTTAAAAGTAGAGAAAGCATAAAGGAAGCTTATTACAATTTTGGAATAAAAACTTTCGCTTTAGATACTAAAGATGAATTAATAAAAATTATCGAAACAACAAACAATGCTAAAGATTTAGAATTATTTATTAGAGTTGCTGTTTCCAATGAGCATGCTGAAATAGATTTATCAAAAAAATTCGGTGCTTTAAATTCTGAAGCTTCAGGACTATTAAGACTTGCAAAACTTCATTCAAAAAAAATTGGCTTGAGTTTTCATGTTGGTTCCCAGTGTATGCATCCAATTTCATACTCTAAAGGAATTAATGAAGTGGGAAATATAATTAAAAAAACTAAAATAATTCCAGATTATATTAATATCGGTGGAGGCTTTCCGACAATTTATCCTGATCTTGTGCCTCTATCCTTGGAAAGTTATATGGAGGAAATTAAAAAAAGTTTAGAAAATTTAAATCTAAAAAATATGCCTCAAATAATTTGTGAACCTGGGAGAGCTTTGGTTGCAGAAAGTGGATCAACAATCGTGAGAGTTAATTTAAGAAAAAAACAAAAACTTTATATTAATGATGGTACTTACGGTACACTTTTTGATGCTGGAACACCTAATATAGTTTTTCCATCAAAATTAATTAAAGAAAATTCAAGTAAGATTATTTCAAAGAAAATGACTGCATTTGATTTTTACGGACCAACATGTGACAGTATGGATTATATGAAAGGTCCCTTCCTACTTCCGAATAATATTAAAGAAAATGATTACATTGAACTTGGTCAATTAGGATCATATGGTTTAACTTTTAGAACTCAATTTAATGGTTATTACTCTGATGAGATTTATGAAGTTGAGGATAAACCAATAATGTCTATGTATGATAAGAATTCAGACAAAGCTACTCTAGTTGCTTAATGTCAGAAAATAAAAATCTTGGTCACAACAGTAAAAAAGATTTCTTAAAAAAACCTGTAGAGCATATTGATATTACATCATTCGATTCTAGAAAAATTATCTCTTCCATGGAAAAAATGTCTTTTGTTTCACGAGAAACAGCAAACGCAGCCAATATTTATAATGACATGTTGAAAGACAAAGAATGTACAATTTTTTTAACATTAGCAGGTTCAACATCTGCTGCAGGTTGTATGAATATTTATAAAGATTTAGTTAAATATAATATGGTTGATGCAATAGTAGCAACTGGCGCTTCAATAATTGATATGGATTTTTTTGAAGCTCTTGGTTTTAAACACTATCAAGGTTCTCAATTTCAAGATGATACTGAATTAAGAAAAAATTATATCGATAGAATTTACGACACATACATAGACGAAGATGAGTTACAGATTTGTGATAAAAAAATATGTGAAATCGCGAATACCTTAGAACCTAGAAGCTATACATCCAGAGAATTTATTAAAGAAATGGGTAAATATTTAAAAAAAAATTCTATTAAAAAAGACTCTTTGATTGAAACAGCATACGATAATGATGTTCCAATTTTTTGCCCGGCTTTCACCGACTCCAGTGCTGGATTTGGTTTAGTTATACATCAAGAAAAAAATCCAAAAAAGCATATGACAATTGACTCTATAAGAGAATTTAGAGAATTGACTGAAATTAAAATACGTTCGAAGGGATCAGGTTTATTTATGATTGGTGGTGGTGTTCCAAAAAATTTTATTCAAGATACCGTAATTTGTGCTGAATTATTAGGCAAAGAAGTTGACATGCATAAATATGCGGTGCAAATCACAGTTGCCGACTCTAGAGACGGTGCATGCAGTAGTTCAACATTAAAGGAAGCAAGTTCATGGGGTAAAGTTGATGTCACAAAAGAACAAATGGTATTTGCTGAAGCCACTAGTGTACTACCACTAATAGCTAGCGACGCTTATCACAGAGGTGAGTGGAAAAATAGGGATAAGAAAAAATTCACAAAAATTTTTGAGTAAAAATTGAAATATTTATCAAATAAAAATGGATTTTTAGGAGTCGACAATAAATTTAATTTCAAAGAAAAGGTTGTTGTGGTTCCATTTGGACTTGAGAAAACTGTTAGTTATGGTGGTGGCACCAGAAACGGACCTAAAGAAATTATAAAGGCTTCTCATCAAGTGGAATTATATGATGAAGAGCTAAATTGTGAACCTTATAAAAAAATTGGGATTAAAACATTAAAGCCCTTTAAGATTCATAGAAATATCGAAAAAGCTCTCGAGAAAATGTCAAATATAAATAAAGAAATTTTAGATAAAAGACTTTTTCCGCTCACATTTGGAGGAGAACATTCAATTACACCCGGGTGTATTTATCCATTTGTTAAAAAATACAAAAAAATTTGTCTTCTACATTTCGATGCCCATGCTGATTTAAGAAATAGTTACAATGGTGAAAAGTTCTCTCATGCATCAGCAATAAGAAGGTGCTTAGACCATAAAAATATATCATTAATATCTTTTGGGATCAGAAATATATCAGAGAGTGAAATTCCATTTTTAAAAAAGAATAAATCAAGAATAAATATTTTTTGGGCAAAAGATAAATCAAAGTGGGATTTAACAAAATTTAAAAAACTTATAAAAAATAAGACAGTTTATTTAACATTTGATGTCGATGGTTTCGATTCAAGTATCATGCCAGCCACTGGGACTCCTGAACCTGGTGGATTATTATGGGATGAAACACTCAATATAATTAAAATTGCTGCAAAAAATTCAAACATTGTTGGTGCTGACATCAATGAATTAGCACCTATTAAAGGTTTTAATTCATACAACTTTCTTGTTGCAAAGCTCGCTTATAAAATATTGTCTTATAAGTTTTTGATTTAAGCTTTAATTGGCTTAAAAGTTTTTAAAAGTAATCTAAATGGTATTAACATGATCAAAGCTACTATTACTTTTACAATCAAATCTCCGAGAGAAAGTGTAACCCATGGCACGCCAGTCCCATAAAATGATATTGAAAAAAACAAAAATGTATCGATTGTTGAGCCAATCATTGAGGATGTTAATGGTGCAACAAACCATTCTTTCTCTCTTAATCTATCAAATATTTGGACATCTAATAATTGTGCAGTTAAAAATGCAATTCCAGACCCAATAGCTATACGAATAGATATTAGATCTGCAAAATCAGTAGAAAATAAAACCGTAAAACCAATTCCTAGTACAAAGCCAAAATATACAATTTTTCTTGCAACTCTTTTTCCATAAGATCTATTAGCTAAATCTGTAATTAAAAAAGCAATCGGATAAGAGAAAGCTCCATAGGTTAATATTTCATTTAAACCATAATAATTAATTGGAAATTGAACAAGATAATTAGAGGATAAGACAACAACACCCATCAAAAATGATAGAAGTAAAAATGATTTACTCATTAAGCTGTTTTAGATTGTGCAGTTTTTTTTTGAAATGGAGATTTAATTAATAAACTTTTTTTTAGTTTTTTTAATCTAGGAGATAAATTTTTATTTTTTACAGATTTTAGAAATTCATCAAAACTACCTTTTTTATCTACTGATCTAACCCCTGCATTACTTACTGTTAATTTTAAGCTTCTTTTTAAAAGTTCACTTGTAAATTTCACTTTTTTTAAATTAGGCAAGAATCTTCTTTTTGTCTTATTGTTAGCATGACTAACGTTATGACCTTTCATTGGATTTTTCCCAGTTAATTCGCATTTTTTTGTCATAATTTGTTCGAATATATAAAGTGAGATATTGATGGCGTCAAGTTTATTAGATTATTCTAATCCTTTTTTCCTACTATTTCATTAAAGTTTTTTACACCATCTTTTAATAGTATTTCCTTCAGTTCTTTTTTAATTAGACCAACAATATTTGGACCTCTAAAAACCATGCCTGTATAAAGTTGTAAATAATCAGCTCCTGCTAAAAATTTTTGATAAGCTGATCTGCCAGAATCCACACCACCTACACCTATAATTTTGATTCTGCCTTTTAAAACTTTATAAAATTTTCTGATTAACTCTGAAGACTTTAACTCAATAGGTTTCCCGGATAAACCTCCTTTTTGATGGCTTTGAGTATTTTGTAAATTTTCTCTTGTTGTATCAGATGTGTTAGAAATAATAGCAGCTTCTATCTTGTTATCTAAAAGCACTTCAGAAATTTTCATAATTTCTTTATCATTAATATCTGGTGATACTTTTACTGCTATAGGTGTTTTAGAATTAAGATCTTTCTTCTCTTTTTCTATTAGTTTTAAAAGATCATCTAATTTTTTTTGATCATGGAAGTTTCTTAAATTTTCGGTGTTTGGTGAGGAAATATTAA
>NZ_CVSS01000044.1 GCF_001180185.1 Candidatus Pelagibacter communis
TCATACCAAAGGGAGAGGATAGTCTTGCACCATTGATAGGAGTTTTCATTAATGCTTTTTTTACACTTTTTCCATTTTTATCATAATGTCCAACACTGCCTTCTTTATCAAAATAGTATAAAGAATTATCCTCACCACTAAGAATTAGATTTGCATACAATATGTTACCTATTTCAATTGTTTTTTCATTTTCATCTATAAATATTTCATACATAATTTGAAATCGATCTTTTTTTCTTATATCTCTTTGAAAATCAACTTGGAATCCATATATTCTCGCTAACTCTATAATTGTATTTGCAGGTATCTTTTTTTCAATGGCCGATCTATACAAGCTTTGTAAGATAGTATTTTCTTGATAGATTATTTTTTTATCTAATTTCGTTAATATAATTTCTTGACTGAAATTATTTTTATCTTCATTTCTTTTTAAAAGTATTCTTTCCTTATTTGATATTTGAAATATAAAATTTTTAATTTGGTTATTTGACTGATCTATAGTTAAATAAATTTTTTGATTTGTATTAAGTCTATTAAGATTTATTTTTTGAGAAAGTTTAATTTTTAAATTTTGAATTTCATTTTTTTTTATAGAGTAACTATTTAGGATCTTATCAAAGGTCTCTCCCTCAGAAATTTGATGTCTAATTTTTTTGAATTTTGGCTCCAATTTATCAAGAAAATGATTTGCAGTTTTTTTGAAATAAACATTATTTATTATTTCGTTGTAATTTGTTTTAATTTTTTTTTTTGTATAATTGTAATAGTTTGTGAAAGTAACAGTGATAATCATTAATAAAATTAATGCTAAAATTTCGTTTTTATTCTTAATTTTAATTTTAATTTTATTAATCATTATACAGTTTTAAATATTGCAATTATTAGTTTAGTATTAAAAAAAACAAAAAATACCCTTTAAAATCAAGAGTTTTTTTGTGTTTTTTTGTTTCTAAACGCTTGATTTCCTTTAATTTTAGCCTATAAGCATCAAACTTTCTCAATAAATTATTGTGTTTACAATAAATTAGTGAGTATTATTGGGCTTTTTTGCTCAATTAGCTATTAAAAAAGTTAAAATTTTTAGAAGAGAAGTGTGGACGGTTAAGGTTACCAAAATTTGTCGTACACACTTCAACATCATATAAATTTTATTCTTAGAATTTATATGGAAGCTAGTGTGCGCCGTTTTTAAACTTGAGAGTTTGATCATGGCTCAGAACGTACGCTGGCGGCACGCCTAACACATGCAAGTCGAACGAAGTAGCAATACTTAGTGGCAGACGGGTGAGTAACATGTAGGTATCTACCCTTTGGCCTGGAATAACACGAGGAAACTTGTGCTAATACCAGATAAGTCTTTACGGAGAAAGCTTTATGCACCATTGGATGAGCCTGCACTTGATTAGTTTGTTGGTGGGGTAATGGCCTACCAAGACTTTGATCAATAGCTGATTTGAGAGGATGATCAGCCACATTGGGACTGAGACACGGCCCAAACTCCTACGGGAGGCAGCAGTGGGGAATCTTGCACAATGGAGGAAACTCTGATGCAGCGATGCCGCGTGAGTGAAGAAGGCCCTTGGGTTGTAAAGCTCTTTCGTCGGGGAAGAAAATGACTGTACCCGAATAAGAAGGTCCGGCTAACTTCGTGCCAGCAGCCGCGGTAATACGAAGGGACCTAGCGTAGTTCGGAATTACTGGGCTTAAAGAGTTCGTAGGTGGTTGAAAAAGTTGGTGGTGAAATCCCAGAGCTTAACTCTGGAACTGCCATCAAAACTTTTCAGCTAGAGTATGATAGAGGAAAGCAGAATTTCTAGTGTAGAGGTGAAATTCGTAGATATTAGAAAGAATACCAATTGCGAAGGCAGCTTTCTGGATCATTACTGACACTGAGGAACGAAAGCATGGGTAGCGAAGAGGATTAGATACCCTCGTAGTCCATGCCGTAAACGATGTGTGTTAGACGTTGGAAATTTATTTTCAGTGTCGCAGTGAAAGCGATAAACACACCGCCTGGGGAGTACGACCGCAAGGTTAAAACTCAAATGAATTGACGGGGACCCGCACAAGTAGTGGAGCATGTGGTTTAATTCGAAGATACGCGCAGAACCTTACCAACACTTGACATGTTCGTCGCGACTTTAAGAGATTAAAGTTTTCGGTTCGGCCGGACGAAACACAGGTGCTGCATGGCTGTCGTCAGCTCGTGTCGTGAGATGTTGGGTTAAGTCCCGCAACGAGCGCAACCCTCACTTTTAGTTGCCATCATTTAGTTGGGCACTCTGAAAGAACTGCCAGTGATAAGCTGGAGGAAGGTGGGGATGACGTCAAGTCCTCATGGCCCTTACGTGTTGGGCTACACACGTGCTACAATGGTATCTACAAAAGGAAGCAAGACGGCGACGTCAAGCAAATCCTTAAAAGATACCTCAGTTCGGATTGCACTCTGCAACTCGAGTGCATGAAGCTGGAATTACTAGTAATCGTGGATCAGCGTGCCACGGTGAATGCGTTCCCGGGTCTTGTACACACCGCCCGTCACACCATGGGAGTTGGTTCTACCTTAAGGCAAGGTTTAAAATCCTTGACCACGGTATAGTCAGCGACTGGGGTGAAGTCGTAACAAGGTAGCCGTAGGGGAACCTGCGGCTGGATTACCTCCTTTCTAAGGATGAATAAAATTAATATTTTATTCTAAATAATATACATAGGTAATGTTGACCGTCCTCATTTCTCTTCTGAAAATTAGTGTTTCTCTTGCATAGGGGCCGGTAGCTCAGTTGGTTAGAGCACACCCTTGATAAGGGTGGGGTCGAAAGTTCGAGTCTTTCTCGGCCCACCAATATTAATTAAGGGGGATTAGCTCAGCTGGGAGAGCGCCTGATTTGCATTCAGGAGGTCAGCGGTTCGATCCCGCTATCCTCCACCAAAACACTTAGCTATAATAAATTGTAAATAAAATTAATAATTAATATCAATATCTATATCCGAACATTAGCTATATTATTAGCTGATGTTCAAAATAAAAATTTGATTCAACACAGAATTTTTTTCTGTGCATAAATCAAGCGTTTAAGGGCGTGTGGCGGATGCCTAGGCACTGAAAGCCGATGAAGGACGTGATATACTGCGATAAGTTTCGGGGAACTGTATGTAAGTTTTGATCCGAAAATTTCCGAATGGGGAAACCCACCACTTTATGTGGTACTTTAAACTAAATACATAGGTTTAAAGAGATAACCTGGAGAACTGAAACATCTAAGTAACCAGAGGAAAAGAAATCAATTGAGATTCCGTTAGTAGTGGCGAGCGAAAGCGGATTAGGCCAGTAGTTTTGTTAAAAAAATTTGAATAGTTTGGAAAAGCTAACCAAAGAGGGTGATAGTCCCGTATGAGTAATGTTTAACAAAATTCTTGAGTAAAGCGGGACACGTGAAATCCTGCTCGAATATAGGGGGACCACCCTCTAAGCCTAAATACTCTTCAGTGACCGATAGTGAACTAGTACCGTGAGGGAAAGGTGAAAAGAACCCCTATTAGGGGAGTGAAATAGAACCTGAAACCGCATGCCTACAATCAGTCGAAGCTCTTTTTAGAGTGACGGCGTACCTTTTGTATAATGGGTCAGTGACTTAATTTATAAAGCAAGCTTAAGCCATCTAGGTGTAGGCGCAGCGAAAGCGAGTCTTAATAGGGCGAATAGTTTTATGAATTAGACCCGAAAACGAATGAGCTTACCATGAGCAGGTTGAAAGTAAGGTAACACTTACCGGAGGACCGAACCAGTTGACGTTGAAAAGTCTTTGGATGACTTGTGGTAAGGGGTGAAAGGCCAACCAAATTCGTAGATAGCTGGTTTTCCGCGAAAACTATTTAGGTAGTGCGTTGAGTAAATAGATGTTTAGAGGTAGAGCACTAAATGGGCTAGGGGGAAGAGATTCTTACCAAACCTAATAAAACTCCGAATGCTAAACATTGTTCCTCAGCAGACAGACTGTGGGTGCTAAGGTCCATGGTCGAGAGGGAAAGAGCCCAGACCACCAGATAAGGTCCCAAAATTATGATTAAGTGTGAAAGGATGTGGAAATTCCTTAACAGCCGGGAGGTTGGCTTAGAAGCAGCCATCCTTTAAAGATAGCGTAACAGCTCACCGGTCTAATAGAGTTTCTGCGCCGAAGATGTAACGGGGCTAAAATCATATACCGAATCTGTGGATTTATAATTTTTTCGAAAATTATAACTGGTAGCGGAACGTTCTGTAAGTCTGTGAAGGGATACCCGTGAGGGATCCTGGAGATATCAGAAGTGCGAATGCTGACATAAGTAACGATAAAAGAAGTGAAAAACTTCTTCGCCGAAAATCCAAGGGTTTCTGCGCAAGGTTAATCCGCGCAGAGTTAGTCGGCACCTAAGGCGAGGGCGAAAGCCGTAGTCGATGGAAATAAGGTTAATATTCCTTAACCAGATGGAAGTGACGAATCTTGTAAGTTGTGAGTTCTTAATGGATTGAATTTGCCGCGAAAAGGTTCCAAGAAACAGCTCCATCATTAGACCGTACCCTAAACCGACACAGGTGGATTAATAGAGTATATTTAGGCGCTTGAGAGAATGATGTTGAAGGAACTCGGCAAAATGCTTCCGTAACTTCGGAATAAGGAAGACCTTTTTTTAGGCAACTATTAGAAGGTGGCACAAGCTAGGGAGAAGCGACTGTTTATCAAAAACACAGGGCTCTGCTAACACGTAAGTGGATGTATAGGGTCTGACGCCTGCCCGGTGCTGGAAGGTTAATGCGGTTGGTGCAAGCTAACTTCTGAAGCCCCAGTAAACGGCGGCCGTAACTATAACGGTCCTAAGGTAGCGAAATTCCTTGTCGGGTAAGTTCCGACCTGCATGAATGGCGTAACGATTTCTCCGCTGTCTCCAACATCAACTCAGTGAAATTGAATTCTCCGTGAAGATGCGGAGTTCGCGTAGTTAGACGGAAAGACCCCGTGCACCTTTACTGCAACTTTACATTGGTATTAGGAAAAACATATTTAGAATAGGAGGGAGACATTGAAGCAAGGGCGTCAGCTTTTGTGGAGTCACCAGTGAAATACCTCTTTTGTTTTTCTTGATATCTAACTGATTGCCGTTATCCGGCATCAAGACATTGTATGGTGGGTAGTTTGACTGGGGCGGTCGCCTCCCAAATAGTAACGGAGGCGTGCGAAGGTAGGCTCAGAACGGTCAGAAATCGTTCGTAGAGTGCAATGGCATAAGCCTGCCTGACTGTGAGACTGACAAGTCGAGCAGAGACGAAAGTCGGTCATAGTGATCCGGTGGTTCTGAGTGGAAGGGCCATCGCTCAACGGATAAAAGGTACGCCGGGGATAACAGGCTGATACTGCCCAAGAGCTCATATCGACGGCAGTGTTTGGCACCTCGATGTCGGCTCATCACATCCTGGGGCTGGAGCAGGTCCCAAGGGTTTGGCTGTTCGCCAATTAAAGTGGTACGTGAGCTGGGTTCAGAACGTCGTGAGACAGTTCGGTCCCTATCTGCTATGCGTGTAGAAGAATTGAGAGGAGTTGACCCTAGTACGAGAGGACCGGGTTGAACATACCACTGGTGGACCGGTTGTAGCGCCAGCTGCAGTGCCGGGTAGCTAAGTATGGACGAGATAACTGCTGAAAGCATCTAAGCGGGAAACTCACCTCAAAACTAGTTCTTCCTATAGAGCCGTGGTAGACCACCACGTTGATAGGCTGGATGTGGAAGCGCAGTAATGCGTGCAGCTGACCAGTACTAATAGCTCAATTGGCTTGATTTATGCACTGAAAAAAATTTTTTAGAATATTTATTGATTTAAGATTTTAATTAATTCCTTTGACAAAAGTTGGTTATTTTTAACAAAGCTTATTTTTTTTGATTTTTCAAATATTCGCTGAAATAAACTTTCCTTATTTCCGTATTTTAAAAATATATTTTTTATTTTTTTCAAGTTCTTATCATGAGACTTTCCAACATAAATAACATTTTTTTTATTAGACAAGTTAGTCACGTTAGAAAGTTGATTTTTTGCGGTTAAGTACACTATTGAGGGCATCCCTAATGATAATCTCTCTAATAGATTTACTCCACCAGAACCAATAGAAACATCTGATTTTTTCATGATTTTAAACATTTGATTATTTGTCACATTATAAAAAAGTTTAATAAATTTAAATTTTTTACAGTAATTGAATATTTTTTTTTTATCTTTTGAATATTTGCCTATTACGCAATTAATAAAAATACTGTCTAGAACACTTAATGTTTTTATTACTTTTAGAGTTTCTGAGTTTTGCTCAGCATTGCCAAAAAAGATAAAAATAGTTTTATTTTTATTTTTACTTTTATTCTTATTTTTTATTAATCTTTTATTAATTAGAAAATATTTTTCACCTAAAAAAAATTTTTTTGTTTTAGGATTGTTATTTTTAATTTTTTTTTTTTGAAAAGAATTTAAAAAATTATTATTTATAAGTATATCGCAATTATGTCTATTATGACAATAATCATCAAAAACAATTAATTTATTTACAACATCACAAAGTTTTTTTTCTAAATCATATTTTATGTCATACAAATCAATTATTAAGATTGATATTTTTTTTTGACGTATAATTTTTTTAATTTTCGAGAGATACTTTATTTTTTTATATTTTATAAAATTTTGTTCTTTTATTATTATATTTATTTTTGAATAAGTATTTTTTTTCAAAATTTTCTTATTTGAAAAAAAATAAAATTTTCTTGAAGTTTTTGATAATTGAGATGCAAGATTTATACATCTTTGTGCATGACCACTACCGATATCAGAAGACTCGTTAACAATTATTCCAATGTTTCTATTCAATTTTAATATTTTTAATTATTAGTTTTTTTCTTCCAACTCTTAAATAAGGATTTGGATAGGGATCTGATAACATTCTAATTTTATTAAATATGTGAAGAATAGATTTGTTTTTCAATTCTTTAGAAGTAATTTCACTTTGACTTTCTTTAATTCTTTTGAAAAAAGAGGATTTTCTAAGATTTTGTTTTCTAATCCTGGGTTTTTCATAAAGTATTTTATTTGTCCCTAAAACACCAATTTCTACTATTCTGTTAAAAATATCATGAAGGGTCCCTTCTAAAGAAAGTTTTTTTTGAAAATAAATATCTCCCCCATCAATTTTATCATTTATTTTAAATATTGTGACTGCTGAACTTTTTATGCCCCGGATTATTTGATTTTGTAATGGGCTACCACCTCTAAATTTTGGAAGTTTTGATGGATGTAACATAAAACATATGTATTTTTCATAAATTGATTTTTCTATCAACCAACTCCATCCGTAGAACAAAATTATATTTGGATTAGTTTTTTTTATTTTATTTACTAATCCTTTTTTTCTCACATGAAAATAAAAACTAAACCCTTTTTTCTTTTTTGTTTTTGAATAAATTTTTTTAGCCCATTCCCTGTAACCTACACACAATATTTTCATTATGAAAATAATCTTATTAATTTAAACGCTTCTGAAAACCTTAAACTTGACTGCATACCTCTGTATTTTGCTAAAGATTTAATACCCTCAACACTTCTTGGATGAGGAAACTTACATATTTCTGACGTGTATTTTTTTAGAGCTTTAATCTTAAAATTAATCTCTTTTTCAATATTTATAAAAATATTTGGTTCAAAAACTTTATTATATTTCCATTCAGTTGAGCTTAAAATTTCAAACGATAATAAACCTTTGATTACTTTTCCTTTCTTTGTTGGTCTAGAACTTTGAAGGCATGCTTGATAAATCGACTTATGATCAGTATTTACATCGTAATTAGAATGAGTAATTAAAATTTCGGGTTGGAATAATTTTATCTCTTTTTCTATAATTTTAGCAATCATAATTGGTGGCAAACTTTTGAGCTTTCCACACTCTAAATCATAAAAATGATATCTTTTTACGCCTAATTCTTTTAGAGCGCTAATTGCCATTTTTTTTCTTTTCAGAATTAATTCCTGTACTTTTTCTTTATCAAATGGTTTTTTAAATCTACAAGAAGTTCCCTCCGCAATAAATATAACCTTTACGTTTTTTTTTAATTTTGTTAATTTTTTTAAAGTTCCTCCACATCCCAGGGTCTCATCATCTGGATGGGCGACAACGACTAAATATTTTTTATAATTTTCTATCATATTAAACTTTTTCTCATTACTACGTAGTCTTCTATATACATATAATCTAGATTACTAGTTTTAAAGGCTCTTATAGCATCCTCAGGTGAACAAACTATAGGTTCTTCGTGAACATTAAAACTAGTATTTATCAAATTGGGTATTTTAGAGATTTTATAATATTCTTTTAATATATTGAAAATTTTAAGATTATTCATTTTAGAAATGATTTGAGGACGTGCAGTTTTATCCACATGAACAGCTGCAGGTGATTTTTTTATTGCCTCAGAAGTACATTTAACAGTCGTGGTCATAAAATTGATAGCCTTTTTTTTACTTTTTAAATCTTTATACATTTTATTTGAGAATATCTTCAGAGTTAAAGGTGCAAAAGGCATAAACTCTGTTCTTTTCAATTTTTTATTTAGCCAATTATTAACGGATACATTACATGCATTTACTAAAATACTTCTGTTTCCCAGGGCTCTAGGTCCAAACTCCATCCTTCCTTGGAAGCAAGCTACCACATATCCTTGATTAAGTTTTTGTGCAATAAATTTTTCTGGGTTCTTAAATTTTTTATAATTTACTTTGTTTTTTTTTAAAACTTTTAAAACTTGTGAATTAGAAAACTTTGGACCTAGATACATACTTTCTGATTTTGTAGGAGAGTATTTTTTTTTATTTTGATGGTAAGCCAAAAGAGCACTACCAACAGACAATCCTCCATCTCCCATGTTCGGAAATACATAAATACTATCTATATTTTTTAATTCAGAGATAATTTGATTGATTTTTACATTTGCAAAAACTCCTCCTGCTAATGCCAGTTTACTATTAATTGGAATGTTGTCTTTTATAAATTCAATTATTATTTCCTCTAATCTCCTTTGAGCAGCTGCTGCTATATCTTTAGATTTAAATTTTTTTTTTAAAAAATTTAAATTTGGGTTATCGTATTTAGATTGATAAATTCCTTTTTCAAAATTTCCTTTAAAACATTTGTTCATTTTATCGTATGAAATCATTTGAGAAATAAATTTATACGCTTTTTTAGGATCACCAAAAGCCGCAAGCCCAAGAATTTTACCCTCATGTCTATGAGGCTTAAAGCCAAGTAGTTTAGTAATACTCCCATAAAAATATCCAAGAGAGTCTATTGTATTTGTTCTAGAAATTTCTTTTAAATTTCCATTGTTACATTTGAACAATTTCGATGAACTATTATCTCCCCAGCCATCAATGGTTAGAGTATAACAGGATTTCCATTTTGAAGAAAAATATGCACTAGCAGCGTGAGCTTCATGATGATCAAAAACTTCTAAATTTTTATATCTTTTTTTTAATTCAATAATGTTATTTAAGACTCTCTTATTTGCATTTATCTCGTGATCATATCTCTCCTTTAAAAATTTAATCTGACTAATTTTTTGTGAGTGTTTTAGATTTGAGCTTAAAATTTCATTTTTTTTTCTTTTGAAATGAATCTTATTTGGCACATCTTTTTTTAATGCTGATAATCCATGTGTTGCAAATTTATCTATATCCTTTAAAGAATAACCAGTCTCTTTTAGCAAATATTTAATAGCTTTATGTGGGTTACCCCACCAGTTTTTGACTCGATTTATCCTTTCTTCGCTAATTGCGTATTTTAATCTTCCATTATCAAGCAAGCATACAGAGGACTCAGATAAAAAACCAATACCTAAAATTTTCATTTATAACTTTTTGCCAAATTTGTTATTACTTTATTTGTGTTAATCACTTTTATATTTAACTTTTTCTCTAGTTTATCTATATTTAATCCTAAATTTTTTCCTCTTTTTGTCTTAAGAACCTCGTTAGAACATGTCTCATAAATAATTTTTTTTTTTAAAAATTTTGACATTCTTATAGCAAATTCTTTTTTAGAGACCATATCTTTTGAACCTATATTATAAACACCTTTTGAATGCATTAATGATAGATCTACTATATATTTTGCACAGGTATTTACATCTAAAGTAGACGTATACATATCGCTAAAAAGATAAATTTTTTTTTTTCTTTTTAAGCTTTTTATAATTTGGTCAACAAAAGAATTTTTATTATTGCTTGTAAAATTTACTCTCAATATTAAACAATTTTTGTTATTTTTAATGGATTGTTCCGCTTTAATTTTTTGTCTACTATAATTGTTACATGATTTAATTTTACTAGTTTCAGTGTTTAAAATCCCAAACTTTCCTGCATAAACATGATCAGTAGATATATGAACTAATTTGAATAGAAATTTTTTTGAAATATTAGATAAGTATTTAGGTAGTTTGCAGTTTATGAAATCTGTTGACTTTGGACTTTTTTCACATTTATCTATATCAATTATTGCAGCACAATTAATTACGATATCAAATTTATTGTTTAAAAGTAATTTTTCTAATTTTTTAAATTTTTTTAAATCTATATTATAATTTGAGTTTTTTCTTGCAACAGTCTTAAATTTTATTTTTTTTTTTTTAAGATATTTTACTATATTTGATCCTAGAGTTCCATTAGACCCTAAAACTAAAAAAGTGAGTTTATTCATTTTATTTTTTAAAAGACAATATCTTTTAATTTAACTGGATCCCCTTTTAGAACATTTCTATTTAATTTTTTATTTAAGATTTTTTTAAAAAATGATAAATTTAAACCTGTTCCTGGTCTCACTGATTTTATATTTTCGTGATTTATTTTCATTCCTTTTTGAATGTCTTTTGAAAAAAAAAGTGATCTAGTTACAGTTTTAAGTTTACCTTTCAAAATTTTTTTCTTATCAATTTTTTCATGTCCTAACATTTTTTCTACAGCTCTTATGCTCACTATTAGTTTTTTTAATTTTTTTGAGTCATAAGAAAATAATTTATCTGGAGATTTTATTTTGTTATTTAACATAAAATGTTTCTCAATTACTTTTGCCCCTAGCGCAACAGAGATCAAGCAAGGTAAATCTGAATTGCTATGGTCCGAATAGCCTACTACAGGTACATATTTTTTTAAAATGTTTATATGTAATAAATTTAATTCAATGTCTTGTGCTGGATAACTAGAAATACAATTTAATAAAATTATCTTATAGTTTTTTTCTTTTTTACAAATCTTTAAAGCATTTTTAATGTTATTTTCACTTGCAATCCCAGTGCTAATAATTATTGGCTTTTTTGTTTTTGCAATTTCTTTTATCAATTCCAGATCCTCTATTTCTGGAGATGCAACTTTATATAATGGACAATTATTTTTTTTTAATAATTTAACCGCCGTGATATCAAATGGAGCTGAAAAGCATAGAATTTTATTTCTTTTAGCGAACTTAAATATTTCTTTATGCCACTTAAAAGGTGTTTCTGCTTTTTGATATAAGCTATATAATTTTTTCCCTTTCCAAATTGAATTGTCATCTATTTTGAAATGATTATTATTCACATTTAATGTCATTGTATCGGCCTGATATGTTTGAATTTTTACAGCATCAGCACCTATTTTTTTTGCTTCTAACATAGTTTTTTTCAATAATTTCAAATCTCCTGAGTGATTAGCTGAAATCTCTGCAACTATGAAACATTTAGAATTATTAGAAATTGTTTTATTTAGAGGCAAATTGAATTGTTTTTTTAATAATTTTGTAGCCATTTAAAGAAAGTTTTAAATTATTATTTCTTGATCCTTACATTAATTCATTTAAACAATAATAAACTTATAATTTATTTTAGAATTTTTAAAAACAAAAACTTTAAAAAGGCTAAATATACCATGAACACAAAACTAAAAATTATAATTTAATTCTTTTTTATGAATAAAAATATTTTTACTCCTGCTTTATATGGTGGGCCAAAATCTATAAATTACAAGCTCAAAAGTTATAATTCAATAGGAATTGAAGAAATAAAGGCTGCCAATAAAGTTTTAAAGTCTGGAAAACTATCTAATTTTATGGCGGGAAAAAATAAGAAATTTTATGGAGGAACTTATGTAAAAAAATTTGAAAAATATTTGCAAAATTTTTACAAAGTTAAGTATGCAATAACATTAAATTCATGGACCTCAGGATTAATATGTGCCGTAGGAGCGCTAGATATAGAACCAGGAGATGAAATAATTACAACTCCATGGACAATGTGTGCGTGTGCTACTGCGATATTACATTGGAACGCAATTCCAGTTTTTGCTGACATAGATCCTAATACATTTTGTATTGATCCAAAAAGTATAAAAAAAAAAATAACAAAAAAAACAAAAGCTATATTGGCAGTTGATATATTTGGCGTAGGTTCAGATTTAGATAAAATAAAAAGAGTAATTCGTGGTAAGAAAATTTCCATTATAAGTGATAGTGCTCAATCACCATATTTTTTTTATAAAAAAAAATTAGCTGGAACTCAATCTGAAATAGGTGGTTATAGTTTAAATTGTCATAAACATATCAATACTGGTGAAGGAGGAATATTAGTTACAAATAATAAAAAAATAGCAAACAGAGTATTTAAATTGAGAAATCATGCTGAAGCATCAGTAGGTATAAAAGATGATATCAGCAATATGTTAGGATATAATTTTAGAATGGGCGAAATTGAGTGTGCGATTGGTATTGAGCAATATAAGAAATTAAAAAAAATAATATTTTCGAGGAATAAATTATTAAATAAATTAGCTGAAAATCTTGAAAAACTGAAAGGCATAAGAATACCAACCTCAAAAATTAAATTGAATAATTATTATGTTTTTCCAATTGTATTAAATATAGATTTATTAAGAGTTTCTAGAAAAAAAATTTTAACCCTCTTAAAAGCTGAAGGTGTAGAAGGATTAGTTGAGGGCTATGCAAACATTCATCAGTTGCCAGTTTTTAAAAGAAAAATAGCTTATGGCAAAAAAGGGTTCCCATGGAATATTTATAATAAAAAAATTGATTACAAAAAAAGTTTATGTCCAGTAGCAGAAGAACTTCATGAAAAATCTTTTTTAAGTTATCAAGTATGTCTATTTTCCTATACAAATAAAGATATCAGAAATATTAGCAAAGCTTTTTACAAAGTATGGAAATATCTAAATTTTTAAAAAAAAAAACCCTTATAGTTTGCAATGACAGTGGTGCTGGTTACCAGATATATTATTTCCTTAAAACTAAAAAAAAAAAATCTTTTTCTTTTTATTTAAAGGGTCCTTCAAAAAGAATATTTAAAAGATTAAATTCTTATAATTCTTTAAAAAAAGCAATAATGCACTCGGATACTATTTTAACTGGGACTGGCTGGCAAACTGACACAGAGTATAGCGCGATAAAATATGCATTTGAATTAAAGAAAAGAGTTATTTCATTCGTAGATGCACCTCATAATATAAATTTTAGATTTGATAGAAAAGGTAAATCTTACTTTCCTAACGTAATAGTTACAAAAGATAGGTTATCTTATAGAAAAGTTAAACAAGTTGTTCCACGTTCCACAAGAGTTTTAAAAACTAAAGATTATTATTTAGATTATGTGAAAAAAAATAGAATTAAGCCAAAAAATAACAGGATTATTTATCTATCTAGCAATTTCGATAATATATTAAGTAAATTAAAAAAAAGAAAATTTAATTATGACATTAGCTTATTAAGTTTTTTTATAAAAAAGATAAAAAAAATAAAAAAATTCCAAAATTTACAAATATTCTTAAAATTGCATCCCTCTGAAAAAGCCAAAAAATATGAAAATTCAAAAATTTTTAGATCTTTGCAAATAAAATTAACAAAAGAAAATAACTTATTAAATTGTTTAAAAAATTTCAGATATGTTTTTGGATGTGAGACATTTGCTTTAGTTGTTGCAAAATATTATGGCTTAGATGTTTATAATAATATAAAAGGTATTAATAAACTTTATATTAAACCAATTCTTTCAAGAGAATATAAAATAAAAAAAATTTAGATGAAAATTTCACTTATAATTGAAGCGAGATCTCAATCCTCAAGACTTCCAAAAAAAATTTTGAAAAAATGTTTTAATAATATGACATTTTTAGAATATTTAATTAGGAGAGTTAAGAAATTAGATTTTATAGATAATATAATAATTGCCACTACAATAAATCCAAAAGACCTAGAAATTGTTGGAATAGCAAAAAAACTTAAAGTAAAATATTTTAGAGGTTCAGAGGAAAATGTATTAGACAGAATAATTAAAGCTGCAAAAAAATTTAAAACTGAAATTATTGTCAGAGTAACCTCTGATTGTCCTGTAATTGATTTGGATTTAATTTATCAAGCATATTATGTTTATAAAAACAACAAATCAGATTATGTATCCAATGGTTTTATCAGAAGTTATCCACTAGGTATGGATGTTGAAGTTTTTTCTCTAAAAGTATTGAGAAAATCATTAAGATTTGCAAATAATCCTGAATGTAAAGAGCATATTACACTTGCAATAAGAAGAAACCCAAAAGAATTTGATCATTTAAATTTAATCGCTCCAAAATCATTAAAATATCCTAAAATTGGTTTAACATTAGATTATAAAGAAGACTTAATATTGCTTAAAAAAATTATAAAATATTTCTGGAATAAGAACTATAACTGCAAAGATATAATAGAATATTTAAGTAAAAATAAAAAGGTTGCTAAATTAAATAATCATGTAAAAAGGACTATATATAAATATTAAATAATGAATCTAAAATTATTGAAAAAAAATAATGCCTCAAAATTTAAATTTTTTAAATAACAAGACTATATTGATTACCGGAGGTACAGGCTCTTTTGGTAATGCTTTTTTAAAAAATTTATTAAATAAAAAAAATAAGATAAAAAAAATAATTATATTCAGCAGAGATGAATTAAAGCAATTTGAAATGGAGGAAAGATATCCTAAGAAAAAATATAAAAATTTAAGATTTTTTTTGGGGGATTTAAGAGACAAAGCAAGAGTGTATAGAGCTTTAGAAGGAGTAGATATAGTAGTTCATGCTGCAGCGTTGAAACAAGTTCCTAAGGCAGAATTCGATCCTTTTGAATATATCAATACAAACATTATTGGTGCACAAAATCTAGTTGAATGCTGTATGGATAGAAATGTTTCCAATGTGATTGCTTTATCAACGGATAAAGCCGTCTCCCCAGTTAATTTGTATGGTGCTACAAAATTATGCTCAGATAAACTATTTTTGTCGACTAATAACATAATAGGAAATAAAAAAATTAAATTAAGTGTTGTTAGATATGGAAATGTCAACGGTAGTAGAGGCTCTGTAATACCAGTTTTTTTAAAGCAACAAAAAAGTGGTTATTTACAAATTACAGATAAAAATATGACAAGATTTAGCATGGATATAGAGCAAGCTACTAATATGGTTTTATGGTCAATCAAAAATAATTTGGGCGGGGAAATATTTATACCTAAATTGCCTAGTTATAGAATATTAGACTTGGCAAAAGCTATTGATACAAAAAGTAAAATAAAATTCATTGGAGTTAGACCTGGAGAAAAGATAACTGAAGAGCTGATAACTATAGCTGAAAGTATAAATTGTTATGATATAGGAAATTACTATGTTCTTCTGGGCTCGAGTAATCTTAAAACTAAAAAATTTTATTCAAAATTTAAAAAAGTAGATAAAAATTTTTCTTACAATAGCGCAAATAATAAAGATTTTTTGAATATAAAAGAGTTAAAAAAAATAGTTAATAAAATTAAGTTAAATTATTAAATATAATTAAATTGAATACACTTTTAATTGGACTTGGATCTGTTGGATTAGAATACGATCTAATTTTAAAAAATAAGTTTCTCAGTCATGCTAAAACAGTTAATGATCATAAAAGATTAAAATTAAAAGCAGTAGTAGACTTAGACAAAAAAAAATTACTACGATTTAAAAAGAGATATAAATCAGAATTATTTACAAGTCTTGACAAAGCGCTGAAATTTTCAAATTTCGAGTTTGTAATAGTTAGTGTATCAACACAAAATTTATATTCTGTTTTTAATAAATTAAAACAACATAAATCAATGAAATATATACTTCTAGAAAAACCAGGAGCAAGTAACTATATTCAATTTAAAAAAATTTATAATTTTTGTAAAAAAAAAAATATAAATCTTTTTTTAAATTATAATCGGACATATATAGATTTATTTAATAGAAGTTTAGAATTTCTAAAAAAAACAAAATATTTTAAGATTACTCATACTTATAGTAGAGGATTGAAAACAAATGCCTCACATTTTTTGAATTTGTTATTTCTTCAAATAGATTTACCTATAAATATTTATGTGCTTAGTAAAAAACAAATGAGTGGTAGTAAGGATTTCAATTTAAATATTTTATTAAAATATAAAAATGGAGAAATATATCTAATATCAAATAACACTGATGTTTTTTTAAATGAAACATTGATTTTCTCTAATGATAGAAAAATTAGGATTGATTTTAATGAAAATAGAATTGAATTATTTAAGACAAAAAAGTTTAATTTATTAAAAGGTTATAAAAAATTTCATAAACAAAAAGAAAAAATATTCTCAATCAAAAATTACCAAAAAAATACTCTTAAAGCAGTGATAAAAAACTTTGATAATCAAAAATTGATTGAAAAACTAAATCAATCAAATATTAAAACACTTAAATTTATAAGCCTTGTTGAAAGGACATTAAAAAGTCATAAAAATAGATTAATTAAATAGATGTAAAATTTGAAATATTTCATCTAAATATTATGGTAAAAAAAATTTTTGATATTCTGGAGTCAAAACATAAAAAATATTTTTTTACATTAGTTTTATTTTTTTTTCCTTTAATTTTTTTAGAGACAATAGGAATAAGCTCCTTACCAGCATTTGTAGTTTTTATTACAGAGCAAAAAAATTTTGATGAATATCTTAGATTGTTTGCAATTAAAGATATTATAGAAAATTTATCATTAATTCAAAAAACTGTTTATGGTTCAATTATAATTGGAATTATTTTTTTTATTAAGGGCTTGGTGTCACTTATAATAGCATATTTTGAAGTAGGTTTAGTTAAAAATATAAATGTTGATATTTCTTCAAAAATATTCAAGAATTATTTAGACAAAGAGTATTATTTTCATGTTCAAAACAATCCAGCTAAATTACTTCAAAATACTAGTGAGGATGTAAGAAGAGCAGCTGGCATTATATTTACTCTATTAACTATCATTAAAGAAATGATGTTAATTCTCGTCGTCATAATTATTTTTATATATGCAGATCCTGAATTATTTTTTTTAATTTTTGTTACTCTATCATTACCATTATTTTTATTTTATTTATTTTTTAAAAAAATTCTAAAAAATAGAGGAGATATAGCCAAAAAGTTTAGAATTATATCTTTAAAAATTATTAACCAAGCATTTGCAGGAATTAAGTTTATTAAACTGATAAAAAATGAGCATTCTATAAGTAAAACTTTAAAAAGAAATTTAGATATATCTTTTAAACATGAAATGTTTATGAATTTTTTGTCAAAAATACCAAAAGTTTTTTTAGAGATATTATCAATTTCAGTAATACTAATTCTAATAATTTTTTACATAAGTAGTGGATATACTTTAAATTCATTTTTACCAATGATTACTTTTATAGTTGTAGCTACAGTACGATTGATACCAAGCTTTGGAAATATTGTTAATGCACTAAATTTTATGAAATTTAATTCTGTTTCATTAAATAATGTACATGAAACTCTTAGAAAGAAATACTCTAGATTAAAATTTAATAAAAAAAATTATAAATTAAATACTAAAAAAAGAAAATATGACAAAGATTTAATAATAAAAAATTTAGATTTCAAATATCCTGAAAAAAAAGATAAGATAATTGATAATTTATCAATTAGATTAAAAAAAAATAAAACTATTGGAATTACTGGTGCCTCGGGATCTGGTAAAACAACTTTTGTAGATCTTATTCTTAATTTGTTAAAACCGATTGATGGTTCAATTTCGTTTGATGGTAAAAATATACTTGAAGATGAAAAAAAATGGATGTCTGGAATAGGTTATGTTCCACAAGATGTGTATTTGCTTGATGATACAATTCTTAATAATATAATTTTTGGACATGAGGAAGAATCAATCGACAAACATTTTTTAAACAAATGCATTCAATTTTCAGAATTGAGTAGTTTTGTTAAAAGTCTACCAAAAAAATTAAATACTAATATTGGCCATGGAGGAAAGAAGATATCAGGTGGTCAATTACAGAGAATAGGGATAGCAAGAGCTTTATATCAAAATCCTAAAATATTAATATTTGATGAAGCTACTAATGCGCTGGATATAACTACTGAGGTAAAGATAATTAAAAATTTGAAAAAATTTAGTAAGGATTTGACAGTAATATTGATATCACACAGGTTTTCGGTTTTAAAAAAATGTGATGAAATATTGTTGATTGAAAATGGTAAAATTAAATTTAAAGGGGAATTTAAAAATTTACAAAAAAAGATGAAAGTAACTAACTTAAAAATATAAAAAGGTAAATAAATTATTCTTTAATACTCTATGATTATTGAATTTATCGGATTACCAGGATCAGGTAAAAGTTATATTTCAAAAAAACTTATTTATTCATTAAAAAAAAATAAGAAGGAAATTATTTTTGAAAATAAACTGAAAATTAATAAAATTATTAAGATTTACCTCTTTTTAAAATTTTGTTTAAAGAATCTAGGTTTATGTTTAGTTTTTACTATTATTCATTTAAGCAACAAAACATTAGATAAAAATAAAAAAAATTTACATTTTTATTGGATTGTAAGAGAAATTATTGCATTTGAGTATTGTAATAAGTTTGGAAAAGTTCTGATAAGATCAGAGGGATTTCACCAAAGATTTTTGTTTTATTTAATAAATATTGGTAAAACTAAAATTAGTAACTCAGAAATGATTCTACTTAAACTTATACCTATACCTGACAAGATTGTAATGATTTCTATTTCAAAAAATAAAAGTATATTTTTAACAAAAAAAAGGAAAAAAGGTTTTAAATATGACGCTAACTCATTAAATAAGATTAATCATACTATAAAAATTTTAAAACAAATTAAAAAATTTTTTTTAGAAAATCATAAATTTAAGTTGATATATCTAAAAGATCTAAAAAATGAAAAGTTATTAATTAAAAATTTGAGGAGCTATATTTTTAATTTTTAATTGTATAATTCAGGGAAAAGTAAGTCTTTACATAAACAATTATATTTAAAATTATTATCATAAGTAAAATTTGAGTGTTGTTTATAAAATTTAATGAAAATAAAAAGATTAATGCATTATACATTAGTATAATTAATCCAGCTACGTTATTAGACAAAGATTCACTTTTAATTAACTTAATTTTTATTTTCTCATAAATTAGCTGATGAAGATGTTTAAAGTCAGGTTTTAAGGGAGAGATATTTATTTGTTTTTTTCTTAATATCGAAAAAAGATTTTCAAAGACCGGATACCACAGTAAAACTGCAAAAAATAAGGGAGAAATAAATTTATTTTCATTAGAAAATTGAATTATAAATATTCCAATAACAAAACTATAGATATAAGCACCAGAGTCTCCAGAAACAATTTTACCAGTAAAATTTAATATAAAAATAATTGTCAGAGTAGAGATCATAAAATATAAAAAATAAAAATTAATTTTCAAATCAAGATTTAGACTTAAAATAAGCAATACCAACAACACTAAAAGGTAATATCCAATTAAATTTAAATTTACACCGTCAATAAAATTTGAACCATTAATTAAAACAATCAAACAAAAACTTGAGAAAAAAATATTAATATTATTATATCTTAATAATTCATCTAAAATAATAATTTTAGTTGAATTAATATAAATTTCACATGATATCACTGTAAGAATAATTATAAACAATTGGATTAAAAATCTTATTATTGGTGATGAAAGCTTATTTTTATCTGATAGCAAACCTAAGCTATACATTAAAAAACCAAATAAAGTAATTTTTGATAAATTGTAAAAAATAAGAATTCCAATAAAAAAAATTGTTCCACCTAGAAAATAAATTTTTTTGGATCTAGTAATCTGTTTATGTTCTTGATAGTTTTCTTTTTCTAAAAAAAAATTAATCAATTTATTACATCTATCTGTTGGCTCTTTTTACTTTTTGATATCTCTTAGAAATAACTTTTTCAAGACCCTCTTTCAATTTAATTTTTGGAGACCAACCTAATTTTCTCATCAATCTAGAATCTAGGTTTTTTTTATATGTACCATCAGGAAATTGCTTGTTAAACAAAATTTTTCCCTTAAAATTAATTATTTTTGAGATTAGATTTGCCAAATTTTTAATTGAAATATTTTGACCTGTCCCCACATTTAATAGTGGTAATTCACTATCAAATATTTTCTTTAATTTTTTTTTTGAAATTTTTAAACTTACATAAATCGCATTGGACAAATCATCCACGTGTAAAAATTCTCTTAATGGTTTTCCAGTTCCTAAAACCTCAACATCTTTTCTATTTCGTTTAGCTTTAAGAAATTTGGTTATCAGTCCTGGTATCACATGACCAGTCTTCTCTTGAAAATTATCATTTGTCCCATAAATATTTGTTGGCATTAAACAAATAATATCTTTACCGTATTGAGAGTAAATAAATTGCGAAAGCTTAATTCCTGCAATCTTAGCTAATGCATAAGCTTCATTTGTTTTTTCAAGTTTTCCATTAAGTAAATTATTTTCTTTAATAGGAGTCTTGGAATATTTTGGATAAATGCAGGATGATCCCAAAAATATTGTTCTTTTCAAATTATATTTATTTGCACAAGTTAAAAGATTATTTTGTATCTGTAAATTCTCTAATAAAAATTCAGTAGGGTATTTTGAATTTGCCATAATTCCTCCTACACGAGCAGCACAAATAATTAAAAATTCTATCTTTTTTTTTTTAAAAAACTTGTCTACATTATGATAATTTCTCAAATCAAGATTTCTTTTATTCTCTATTATTAAATTAGAGTAATTTTTCTTTTTTAATAATCCTAGTACAGAGGAACCAACTAATCCATTATGTCCAGCAATAAAAATTCTAGATTTTTTTTTAATCATTATTTAATAATAGCGAATCTTTTTTTGCTAAACTCATATCATGATTAAGCATGTCTCTTATTAATGATTTGAAATTATATTTAGGTTTAAATTTTAATTCTTTAAAAGCTTTCTTACTGTCACCTATAAGATAATCTACCTCTGAAGGTCTAAAATATCTTTTATCAATCTTTATTAAAGTTGATCTTTTATTTTTATTAATTAATATCGCTCTTTCATTTAAGCCTTTACCTACCCAAATTATTTTAAAACCAATTTGCTTACACGCCTCGTTAACAAAATCTTTTACAGAATAAGATTTTCCACTTGATATTACGTAATCATCAGGCTTTCTTTGTTGTAAAATTTTCCACTGCATCTCAACATAATCAATTGCGTGACCCCAATCTCTTTTTGCATATAGATTTCCCAAAAAAAGTGTTTTTTCTAAACCATAGAATTTTCTTGCTAAGAACCTCGTTATTTTTTTTGTTACAAAAGTTTCACCTCTTCTTGGACTCTCGTGATTAAATAATATACCGGTTGATGCAAATATATCGTAACTTTCTCTATAAATCTTAGTTATCCAATGAGAAAATAATTTTGAGGCACCATAAGGAGATTTTGGATAAAAATTGGAATTTTCATTAAATGATTTATCAAATTTTTTACCAAATAATTCAGATGTACTAGCTTGATAAAACTTAATGTTTTTTAATTTAAGGAATCTTATAGCTTCAAGAATTCTTAAAGTTCCTAGCCCAGTTACCTCAGCAGTATACTCGGGGTTTTCAAAAGATACACCAACATGACTTTGAGCACCCAAGTTATATATTTCATTAGGTTTTATCTGAGATATCAAATTATAAATTGTATTAGAGTCTGTTAAGTCTCCATAATGTAAAAAAAAATTAGTTTTATAATGAGGATCAATATACAGATGATCTATTCTGCCAGTGTTAAATGATGAGGACTTACGAATAATTCCGTGAACTATATATTTTTTTTTTAGCAAAAGTTCAGCTAAGTAAGATCCATCTTGACCAGTTACTCCTGTAATTAACGCTATTTTTTTTTTCATTTATAAATTTTCACTTTTTTTCTTATAGCATTAAATGAAAGATTCAATAAACAAATCAATGAAGTTATAATTTTTTTTCTTTCAGATAGATAATAAACATTAAACCCATCTAAAATTTTTTGAAAAAACGAACTCGATAAAGAATTATTTAATTGTCTCCACTTTGTTAGTTTTTGATTGAATCCTTTAATGATAACACCTTTTTTTGACAACTTAAGCCATAAAGAATAATCCTCTTTAGTCTTAAAATTATTAAACTTATTTTTCAATATCAATGATCTTTTTATTATTACGGTTGAGAGACCAATATCACAAGAATTTAACAAATCAGAGTATGTTAAATTCTCTTTAACCCTGAACTCTCCAATTAATTTATCATTTTTATTGATTATAGAGTAGGAAGTATGTGAAAATTCTAAATTATTTTTTTTCATAAAATTTATTTGTTTTTCTAATTTTTTTTTATTCCAGAGATCATCAGCATCAATAAATGCAATATATTTACCTTTAGATTTTTTAATACCCTTATTTCTTGAGAGACCCGCACCTAAATTTTTTCTATTTAATATAATTTTAATATTTTTAAAGATTGATAATTTTTTTTTTAACTTTTTTAGTTCTGTTAGATCTTCATCATCATAAACTATAATGATCTCTTTTTTTTTATAAGTCTGTTTTAAAACAGAATTAATTGTTTTATCAAAATATTTTTGTTTTTTAAAATATGGAATAATAATTGAAACAGATCTCATTTGTAATCGTAATAAAGTATTTCTTTTAATCTTAAATAGTGAGAAAAAATCGTAAAATTTTTGGCCTTTTTTTTGGCAAATAAAATTTTTTTTTTAATTTCCTCTTGTTTACTCTGATTAAATTCTATTAACTTATCTAAAAATTCTTTTTCTGAATTATTATTAAATAAAAAACCACCTTTTCCATAATCTAGAATTTCAGTTGGTCCATTTTTGCAATTACTAGAAATAATTGGAATATTACAATAGGCATTTTCTATCAATACAAATCCAGGATCTTCCCAAAGAGAAGGTAATAAAAAACATTTTGATTTATTTATAAATGGAAAAATATTTTTTTGATAATTGATGATTGAGATATTGTTATTTAATTTTTTTTGAAAAATAAAATCTTTTAATTCACTTTCTTTTTCTCCCTCACCGATTAAAACCAATTTAGATTTATTTTCAATTTCCAATAATTTTGAAAAAACTTTTAATAAAAACAGAAAATTTTTTTGTTTTGTAAATCTACCAATTGCTAAAAAATAATTTTTTTCATTTTTTATGACGATATTTTCTTTTTTATATTTATTTATTAACTTTACATTTATTATTGGATCAAACAAAACTACAATTTTATCAGGTTTGCAAAAATTATATTTTAGGAGGTCATTTCTAGTTTCTTCAGTCGGGCATGTAATAAGAAAAACTTTTTTTAAAACAATTTTCCAGAATAATTTTCTTAAAAAATTCATTTTTGGAAGCCCTGAAACTCTTAAAATCATTTTTGTTTTAAGATTTAAAATATAATTTAAAACAAGAGGCAAAGATGTGATTAAATGAATTATTACGTAGTCAGGTTTTTCAATTTGTATGAGTTTTTTTAAAGGAAAAAAACATTTAATGAATATTTTTATGAAATTTAATCTTGTATTAAAGTATCCAGTTTTTTGTTCAAAAAATTGATGATTGTTTAATTTTATATAGCCGATATTTGATTTTTTTATCTCATCAAAATATTCTGACCACTCCCCAGAAGCATCGATTATTTTTGTCTTTATTTTATTTTTTGAATATTTTTCCAAACTAAAAGCTGAATTTATAACTGCTCTTATTGTTGCAACTTTGCTTGTAAATGGCGCCCAATAGTAGACTTTCAAATTTTTGTTCATTTTTTATGAGTATCAATAATTTAAAATTTATACACTTAATTTAAAAAATTGTAATTAAACAATTTCTGATTTAATTAATTTATGTTAATTCTTTAATCTAATTAAATGAAAAAAATTATAACAATATTAATTTTATTTTTTATCTTATTTTTTGGTTCAATATATTTCATAAAATATAACGTCGAGAATAATACAAGCCTTTTCTATAAGTATAAAAGAATGATGCCTAAAAGTCTTAAAACAGATATAAGAAATTTTTTAACAAAATTAAATAATATCTATATTTATAATATAGAAGAGTTTGAATTTGAAAAAAGAACCTCTAATAATTTGTCTAATATAGATTTTGAGCAAAAGGAGATAATTTTATATACAAATTCTAAACTAATTTTCACTGGACCTAGAGCCTATCTATCCTCAAATGAGAAAAACTTTTTTTTAATCACAGGCACAGGAATTATGATGCACTTACCGATTGTCGATTTATTGAGTAAAAATGATAAGTTGGGTTTTGAAAAAATTGAAACCAATATAGAAGAGTTTACCTCTAACTATAAGACAGGACTTTCGACTTACTCGCAAACTTCATTTATAAAAAATTTGTTTATAAAAGATAATCAAATGTTTGTTTCTCTAGTTATTAAAGAGAATGATGCTTGCTTTAAACACTCAATATTAAGTGGAGAAATTAATTTAGATAAAATTAATTTTGAAGAATTTCTTACGATTAATGAATGTAGAATTTTTTATAGTAATTATGTTGGAGGAAATTTAATAGATTATAAGGATAATAAGTTACTTTATACAATTGGAGATTGGTCAATTTGTGAAGATTTAAGGTGGTTGGCGAATGGAAAAGAATTTTGTAGGAAAAATAATGCCCAAAATATGAACAGTTTTCTGGGTAAGATTTATGAAATAGACTTAAAAACAAAAGAACTCAAAATTATCTCAATTGGACACGATAATCCCCAAGGAATTTTATATGATAAAGATAATGACATAATTTTTTCAACAGAACACGGCCCTATGGGAGGTGATGAACTTAATATGAATGTTAATCCAACAACAAGCGATATAAAAAATTATGGTTATCCAATATCTTCTTATGGAGAACATTATGGATATCCCAACGAGGAGGTAATGTTTAAATATGAAGAAGCGCCATTTTATAAATCTCACGAAGATTATGGTTTTGTTGAACCTATAGATTATTTTGTTCCTTCAATAGGTATTTCAGATTTAACTTTAGTAAAAGATAAACTTTATGTAACAAGTTTAGGTGCTAACATTGATGAAGGTGACTTATCATTATATGAGTATGAACTAAGTTCAGATCATAAAAAAATAAATTCAAAAAAAAGATATAAGATTTATGAAAGGATTAGAGATATTCATCAAATAGATGAGTACTTGGTTTTATTTCTTGAAACTACAGGCACGATTGCAATATATAAGCCTAGTATGACAGAATAATTAAATAAAGATTCATGTTATTAAAAGTGTGGTTATCAATTAGTTTTAAATGAATAAAAAAATTAAACTTTTAGTTTGTATTTGTACTCAAAATAGAAAAAAAAAATTAGGTAGATTACTAAAAAGTTTAAACAATCTTTTAAAAATAAATGATATATATTTAAACATTATAGTTGTCGAAAATGAACTTAAGTCTAGGCTTAATAAAAGTAAATTTTTCTATAGAAATGTTAGATCAATAAAATTTTTTTTAGAAGAAAATATAGGAATTTCTTTTGCAAGAAACAGATGTCTTCATGAAGCTAGCAAAATTAATTTCGATTATATGGTCTTTTTTGATGATGATTGTATTGTTGATAAACGTTGGTTGATTGAAAATTTGAATTTTATCAAAGAATATAATTGCGATATAATTACCGGACCTCATCAATCTAAAAATAATCTTTATATTAACCTTATAGAAAGAAAGTTTGAAAGAGGAAAAAGCCTAAATTGGGCATCGACAAATAATGTTATTTTTAAAAAAAATCTATTAAATAAAGAAAAACCAAAGTTTGATTTAAATATTCAAAAAATTGGAGGGGAAGATCAACTATTTTTTATGGAATTGAAAAAAAAGGGATATAAAATATTATGGAACAATCTATCAATAGTTTATGAAGAAAGTTCAAAAAAAAGAAATAATTTTATTTGGTTTATAAAAAGATCTTTTGGTTATGGGTGCTCATCATTTTATATTTATAAAAATTTGTTTAAAAAGACTTATTTTTTTATCCTGATAATTTCCATATTTTATAATTTTTTAAAAATGATAATTAATTGTTTACGATTACCTTTCAGCCCTAAAAGTTCAATTTTAAAAATTTTTCATTTGATCTTTAAAATATTTGGTATTTTGTCAGTTACATTTTTTTCATATGAGATAAAGAGGTATTAAAATAAAAATGAATTTCATTTATTTTTAGAAATCATAATTCCATAATTTAACCAAAAAAAAGTTGCACCATATGTTGTAAAAAAACTTCCACTTGGAATTAGGGGGGCAATTGACATAAGAATAAATAACATGCTTGCTAGAGAATAAAAATTTCCTTTTTGAAAATAATTTTTTATGCTGTAGTAAAAACTAAATAAGATAAAGATAATAAAACTAGAATATCCAAAAATTCCTGTCTCAGATAAAAATTCTAAATGAACTTGGTGAGGATGTGTAGTATTGAGATATTTACTTACTGACAAATTTTCGTTAGTATATTTTTGTTTTTGTGACTCTATTCTGAAATTTTTTAATCCAACTCCAAATAATTTATTTTCTTTAAAAACACTATAACCTTTATCATAAATGTTAAAATATATGTTGTTTTTGGTAATGTAATCAATATCAAGTTTTATAAATGGCTCTAAAAATTGATTATAAAATCTATATTTAAGATTGATATTAAAACTCATTATACCAAATATGATTATTATGAATGAGAATAAAAATATTAATTTTTTATACCATAAATTTTTATTAACAATGAATACAAACAAAATAATCATACTTAAAACTCTTAAAAAATTACCTCTTTCTCCTATGAGTAATGAGATAATTAGAAAAAAAGTTAAAGTTAATAATAATATTTTTTGAGATTTGTATTTTTGATAGATATAAACTGCAACTATTAAAAAAAATGCACTGAAATAATGTCCTATAATTAATTCTTGATTTAGAAATCCCGCCAATCTTCCTGGCATATATGATTTATACCCTAAAGTATTAAAACCAGTGATGTATTCAAAAATTAAATCAATTATAACAACTGCTAATATGAGAGACCAAGTTTTTATTATTATATTTTTGTAAAACTCATTTTTAAGTTCAAAGCAATATTTAAAAGCTAGAGCTAAAATTAAAAATCTTATAAATCCAACAGCTCTAGAAATGCTATTTTCAAAATTTAAACTAAATATTAGATTTAGTAGAAGTGAAAACCAAAATAACAATAATAAGATAAAATATTTATCACTAAATAAATTTATCACTTTTTTTTTTAGGAGTATTAATAAGTATAACAAGGAAATTATCAATAAATTTAGATTTACTATGGCACTTCCAGTAAGTAATGAAATTGGTAAAATTGATAAAAAAAATGTCAGATAGGCCGATAATTTATCATCTTGATAAAATTTTAAATTTGATATGAAATTCATAAAAAATATTGTTATCTTTTATAAATGATGTAATCAACATCAAATTAAAGATAATCAATTAAATGAAAAAATATATTATTATTACTGGTGGAGCAGGATTTGTTGGCTCAAATCTTATTAAAGGATTATTAAAACAAACAAATAAAAATTTAATAAGTATTGATAATTATTCATCGGGATCAAAAAAAAACCATGTTTCGAGTAAAAGAGTTAAATATCTTAAAAATGAAACTAAGAATATTAATTTAACCCTTCATAAGCTGAGAAAAAAAATTCACACAGTTTTTCATTTTGGGGAATTTGCAAGAATTTATCAAAGTTTTAAAAATTTTGATCAATGTTTAAATTCAAATCTTATTGGAACAAAAGCAGTTTTTAACTTTTGCTTGGAAAACAAAATAAAATTGGTTTATTCTGCTACATCCGCAAGTTTAGGTAATCATGGAAAAGACAAAGATTTATCTCCATATGCTTTTACAAAGTCAAAAAATTTAGAATTATTAGAAAATTTGAAAAATTGGTTTAATTTTAAATTTGAAGTTATTTATTTTTATAATGTTTACGGTTCTGGTCAAATTTGCAAAGGCAAGATGGCTACTGTGATTGGAATTTTTGAAAATTTATATAAACAAAAAAAACCTCTTACCGTTGTTAATCCTGGTACACAATCCAGAAGATTTACACATATAGATGATACAATCAAAGTTTGTTTGTTAGCATGGAAAAAAAACAAGAATAAACACTATAGCATTTCACATAAAAAAAAATATTCAATAATGGAAGTTGCAAAATTATTTAATAGTAAAATTATTAGATTACCTGCCAGAAAAGGCGAAAGATATGCATCTGCATTAGCATCTATGAATTTGTCAAATAAAATAATTAAAATGTATGGCTCTGTGGACTTAAAATCCTACATAAAATCAATAATAAAAAGTAATTTATAGAAAATTATTCTCCAAAAGATTGAGATTAATGTTTAGATTTGTAGTTTTTTAACAGTTTACATGAAGGCTATTTTAATTTATACGACGCTTGCCGGTGATTATTGCAAAAGTGTTATACCCGATCCCATTCCGAACTCGGAAGTCAAGCCTTTTAGCGCCGATGGTACTTTGTCTTAAGGCATGGGAGAGTAGGACGTTGCCGGCATTTAATAAAATTTATGAAAATAAAAAGCTCGTTAAAATCAATTAAAAAAAGAGATCTAAATTCTAAGCTAGTTAGAAGAAGAGGCCGAGTTTATATTATAAATAAAAATAATCCTAAATTTAAAGCAAGACAAAAATAATTTTATGGATGATAAAAGCCATAAAGAAACTTGGAATAATTTTACAAAATTTGTTTTGTGGGGATCCATCGCAGTGGTTATAATACTCATTTCGATGGCAATTTTTCTGTTGTGATAATAAAATGAATTTAGCCTCAATTTCAGAAAACATAACTATTGAAAAAAGAGTTGCTATAACACCAGAAATAGCAAAAAAATATTTAGGACTTGGATTTAATTTATTTATACAAAGAGGTTATGGATCTCATTTAGGTTTTGAAGATAATGATTTTAAAGATTTAGGAGTAAATATTTTAGATGATGATAAAAAAGTATTAGATAATGCAGACATAGTTGTCCAAGTAGCATTACCAGAGGATGATAAGTTAAATAATTTAAAAGAAAATAAAAGTCTTATCGGTACATTAAATTCTTTTTCAAATAAAGAAAAATTAGAAAGCTTAAAATCAAAAAAAGTAAATTGTTTTTCTTTGGAATTGCTACCAAGAATAACAAGAGCTCAATCAATGGATATTTTGTCTTCCCAAGCAAACCTCGCTGGATACAAAGCTGTAATTGAAGCATTTAAGATTTATGAAAAAGCAATTCCAATGATGATGACAGCAGCAGGGACCATACCCGCAGCTAAAGTTTTGGTAGTTGGAGCTGGAGTTGCTGGTTTACAGGCAATTGCTACTGCAAAAAGAATGGGAGCCATAGTATTTGCAACAGACGTTAGAATGGCGTCAAAAGAACAAGTTGAAAGTTTAGGAGGGAAATTCTTAACTGTTGAAGGTGCTGAAAATTTAGAGACAGAGGGCGGATATGCTAAAGAAGCCTCTGCAGATTTCAAATTAAAACAAGAAGAGCTTTTATCAGAAACTCTAAAAAAAATAGATATCGTAATATGCACAGCTTTAATTCCAGGTAGAGAGGCTCCTAAGATTATTAAACAGGAAATGTTTAAAAATTTTCAACCAGGTTCAGTAATATACGATTTAGCTGCAATACAAGGAGGAAATACTGTTTTTACAGAAGTTGACAAAATTGTCGAAAAAAATGGCGTAAAAATATTGGGTGAGGGCAATATATTAAATAAATTACCTGTATCTGCTTCCAATTTATATGCAAAGAATGTATTTAATTTTGTTTCTAATTTATATGATAAAGAAAACAAAAAATTAAATCTAAATTTAGAGGATGAGATTATAGAAAAAACATTAATTAAATAGTATTATGGAAATAGACCCTTTTATATTCAGATTAAGTATATTTATATTGTCAATTTTTGTTGGATACTATGTGGTATGGAGCGTTACTCCATCCTTACATACTCCTTTGATGTCAGTTACTAATGCAATATCATCTGTGATTATAGTTGGTGCGATTATAGCTGCTTTATCGGGTAGTGACGGAGTAGTCTTTTCTACATCTAGTATATTTGGTTTTTTAGCGATTATTCTAGCTGCTGTAAATATTTTTGGTGGATTTCTTGTTACCCAAAGAATGTTAGCAATGTATAAAAAAAAGAAAAAGGACAAGTAAATGTCAGCAAACCTCTCTGCAATTTTATATCTAATATCAGGTGTATTGTTCATTTTAGCCTTAAGAGGGTTATCTTCTCCTGAAACATCAAGGCAAGGTAATTTATTTGGAATAATTGGGATGGTGATAGCTATTTCAGTAACATTTCTATCTATAAACAATTTTACGGAGGGATTTGTTTACGTGCTCATATTTTTAGCAATTGGAGGTGGTATTGGAGCTTTCATAGCATATAGAATTCCTATGACCGCAATGCCAGAGTTAGTAGCTGGTTTTCATAGCTTAGTTGGTTTAGCGGCAGTTTTCGTGGCAATTTCAGCTTTCATAAATCCAGAAGCTTTTAACCTCGGAACTCCAGGAAATATAAAGCTTGCTAGTTTGATAGAAATGTCAATTGGAGCGGCTGTTGGAGCGATAACATTTTCTGGTTCGGTAATTGCCTTTCTTAAGCTTCAAGGAATAATGTCAGGTGCACCAATAACTTTTAAAGGTCAACATTTATTAAATGCATTAATATTAACATCTATTGTAATTCTAACTTTTTATTTATGTTTAACTCAATCATCTTCACTATTTTGGGTTTTGATCGCAATTTCATTTTTAATCGGCTTTCTAATAATTATTCCTATTGGTGGTGCAGATATGCCTGTTGTAATTTCTATGCTTAATTCATACTCAGGATGGGCTGCAGCTGGAATCGGATTTACTTTAGAAAATTCAGCTTTAATTATTACAGGAGCTCTAGTTGGTTCATCTGGTGCAATATTATCGTATATTATGTGTAAGGGGATGAACAGGTCATTTTTTAATGTCATTCTAGGAGGATTTGGATCTACTGATCAAATTTCAAAAGACCAAGATAAAGAACAAAGACCAGTTAAAAGTGGAAATGCTGACGACGCTGCTTTCTTAATGAAAAATGCTTCGTCTGTTATTATTGTACCCGGATATGGAATGGCAGTCGCGCAAGCACAACATGCACTTAGAGAGATGGTAGATACTTTGAAAAAAAACGGAATAAAAGTTTCATATGCAATTCACCCTGTTGCAGGAAGAATGCCAGGCCACATGAATGTTTTGTTAGCAGAAGCAAATGTTCCATATGATGAGGTTTTTGAATTAGAGGAAATTAACAACGATTTTGCTCATGCAGATGTGGCATACGTAATTGGAGCAAATGATGTAACTAATCCTGTTGCAAAAACAGATCCACAAAGTCCAATTTATGGTATGCCAGTTTTAGATGTTGAAAAATGTAAATCCGTTTTATTTGTAAAAAGAAGTCTTTCACCAGGATATGCAGGTATAGATAATGATTTATTCTATAAAGAAAATACATTAATGTTGTTTGCTGATGCAAAAAAAATGACAGAGGAAATAACAAAGAGTTTGAATTAATATCTTGTTCATTAAAATAATTTTAATAAATTAAAATAATATAATGAACAATGAATTAATATTATTTTATCCCTCTTTTGAGAGAGGTGGAGTAGAAAAAATACTTCAAAATTTAATTGAGAATAACAATTCCTTTAAAATAAATTTAATAAGTACAAAGAATGCTTTAAAGGTAATAGATCAAAAAAAATTTAAATTTAATTTTTTTGAGGTAAAAAAAAAATTCATTATTCCATTTTTCCCAGAAAGATTTTCTACAGCAATAAATGCAATGATAATTTTATTCAACATTGTAAACCAAAAAAAAAAAAAATTTGTTATTCATTCAATGCAAAGTAACGTTGCAGCTATTATTATTGGAATCATAAAAAATCAAAAAGTTATAATAAGAAACTCTGAAAATGCTATTTTTTCTATTCTCCATGCAGAAAATAGACTATTTGCATTTATAACAACTTTGTTAAAGATTTGTTTTTATAATTTCGCAGATGGAATAGTTACTAATTCTGTTGGATCAGGAAAAAGTTTAAAATATTTTGTAATTAATAGAAAAAAGATTAAACCCATCTATAATCCTTATCTTAAAAGTAAAAATAATAAAAAGCATTTAAAAAAAAATATCATAATTAATATTGGTAGATTGAGAAAACAAAAAGATCATTCAACCTTGATAAAAGCTTTTCAGATATTTTCTAAAACAAATAAAAAATATAAATTATTAATATTGGGTAAGGGAAATTTAGAAAATAAACTTAAACAATTATCCATTGACCTCAAAATTAATGATAAAGTTATTTTTAAAGGTTGGAAACAGAACACATCCTTTTATTTAAAAAATTCAAAATTATTTGTATTTAGCTCAAAGTATGAGGGTTTAGGCAATGTTCTAATTGATGCTATTAATTATAACATTCCATGTATTTCAACAAACTGCCCTAGTGGACCTAGTGAAATATTATTGAACGGAAAAGGTGGTTACTTAGTTAAATCAGGTTCACCTCAAATACTTGCACAAAAAATGTCGTTTGCAATTCAAAATTATTCTCTTTCTTTAAAAAAAAATGCTTATGCGAAAAGAAAATTAAATCGTTTTTTAATTTCAAATCAAGTTAAAAAATATTATGATTATTTAAACAGTTTTTATAAAAATTAAAATTTTGATTTAATTTATGCCAACTAAAATCTTCTGTGACATTGCTGATATAAGCTTAATTAAAAAATTTAGTAAAAAAAAGATAGTTAAAGGTTTTACAACAAATCCAAGTTTAATGAGGAAGGCGGGTGCGAAAAACTACGAAACTTACTCAAAAAAATTAGTTCAAGCCTCTAAAAATAAGCCTATCTCTTTAGAGGTTTTTGCTGATGATCAAGACTCTATGATAAGTCAAGGCATTAAAATGAATAGCTGGGGTAAAAATATTTATGTGAAAGTTCCAGTGATAAATACTAAAAAAAAATTCACCGGCAAAGTTATTAAAGAACTTAACCAAAGAAACATAAAGTTGAATATTACAGCAGTTTACACCGCAAATCAGACAAAAAAAATTCTTAAGATGATAAATAAAAAATCTAAGGTGATAATTTCTATATTTGCTGGAAGAGCAGCAGATGTTGGCAAAGATCCAATACCTGAATTTATTAAAAGTATTAAATATGCAAAAAATTTTAAAAACGTAGAAATTTTATGGGCGAGTGTAAGGGAACCTTATAATTATGTTCAATCAAAACAAATTGGTTGTCATATAATTACTATCCCTCCCCAAATTATTGAGAAAATAGAAAATTTTGGAAAAACATTTGATAGGCTTACTTTAGAAACAGTAAAAGCATTTCTTGTAGATAGCAAAAAATCTAAATTTAAAATTTAAAGATAATTGGTTGCGGGGGACGGATTTGAACCGCCGACCTTCAGGTTATGAGCCTGACGAGCTACCAGACTGCTCCACCCCGCGGTAAATTAAATTCTATTTTTAAGTTTATTAAGTTTTTTTACTCTTTTAATGTTTTCTTGCAATATTCTCTTTTTTTTTTCTGATGGTTTTTCGTATGTATTTTTCAGCTTTATTACTTTAAAAAAACCATCTCTTTGAAGTTTTCTTTTTAAAACTCTTAGAGCTTGTTCAACATTATTATCTTTTACTTCTATTTTAATAACTACCTCCAAAAAAGTGAGTAATTAACACTTTTATTTTTTTATGTCTATAAATTTTATTCATTAATTTTCAGTAAGTTGAGATAGTTTTTCTTTTTCTTTTTGTTTTTTCTCTCTTTTAATTCTTCGCTCTGCTTTCTCTATAGCATTAATTAAATCTTTTTGAGAAAATAAATTCAATGCTACAGGATCTTTAGGATTTAAATTATTATAATTCCAATAACTTTTGTTTCTAATTGATGTTACAGAATTTTTTGTAATACCAACTAATTTTGCAATTTGTGAATCTTTAAGAATATTATATTGTTTTAATAACCACAGAGCAGAGTCAGGTTTGTCTTGTCTTTTTGAAAGTGGAATATATTTTTTAGTTTTTTTTTCTGAGTTGGAAATTTCTATATCTGTGCTTTTAATTTTTAATTCTCTATTTTCATCTTTTGACGAAAGCTCAATCTCTTCTCTTGTCAATTGTCCAGATATGATTGGATTATAAGCTTTAATCCCTTTAGCAACCTCTCCGTCTGCTATTCCCTGTATTTCTACTTCATGCATTTTGCAAAAATCAGCAATTTGTTTAAATGTCAGGGTAGTATTTTCAACTAACCAAACAGCAGTAGCCATTGGCATTAAAGGTGCATTTGACATTTAACTTTTATTTTCTGATTTAAAATTTTGAAATTTTTTATTAAATTTACTTATTCTTCCCTTGTCCATTAGTTTTTGCTTACCACCTGTCCATGCTGAGTGTGATTTTGGGTCAATCTCTAACTTTAAAACCTCACCCTCTTTTCCCCAGGTAGATTTTGTTTCAAATTGTGTTCCGTCAGTCATCTCAACTTTTATTGAATGATAATTAGGATGAATATTTTTTTTCATGACGAGACTTATAACAAAAGAATTTTCTAAAACAATTAAAAGTTATTCAATTTTTCTAACAATTTTATATTAATATCAGCACTAGAGGCAATAATTTTAATATTTTTATTGACTGACATATCAATTTCATTAATTATTCCACCAGCTTCTTTTACTAATATAATTCCTCCGGCAATGTCCCAGAGATTTAAATCGTTCTGGAAATATCCATCATATCTACCTGCTGCAACATAGGCCAAATCAAGAGCTGCACATCCTGATTTTCTATATAATAAATCAAACTCTGCTTTAATCTTTCCTCCAGTGACAAACAAACAATCATTAATCTGATTTTTTTTTGAAACTCTTACTCTGTGATTATTAAAATATGCACCGTTATTTTTTTCAGCAAAAAACATTTCGTTTTTAATTGGATCAAAAACTAGACCTGAAATTATTTCGTTATCTGATTTAAGAGCGATTGAAATTGCAAAATGTGGTATGCCATGTAAAAAATTTATAGTTCCATCAATTGGATCAATTATCCATGTATTGTTTTTATCTTTGTTAGTCTCTATTCCATGCTCCTCACTAATAATTGAATAATTTGGTCTAGCTTTTTTAAGCTCATCAATTATTATTTTTTCTGCTTTTAGATCTGAATTGGTAACAAAATCTAATGGACCTTTTTTAGAAACTTGTAATTTTTCGATTTCACCAAAATCTCTAATAAGAATTTTTGAAGCTTTCTCACTTGCTTTTATCATTATATTTAAGTTTGCAGATATTGATTTCACAGAATTAAACTTTTTTAATATATTCTAAATTTCTTGTATCAATAATAACATTATCTTCTGCCTCAATAAATGGAGGTACATTTATACTTAGGCCGTTTTCTAATATCGCAGGCTTATATGAAGATGAAACTGTTTGTCCTTTTAAAGCAACATCTGTTGATTTAATTTTACAATTGACTTGATTTGGTAAGGATACAGAAATTGGATTATCGTTATAAAAACTTATAGAAACTTCTAAATTTTCTGTAAGTAATTTACCTTTATCACCTATTATATCTTTTTTAACCTCAATTTGTTCAAATGATTTTGGATCAATGAAAAAATAATTATTTTCATCTTCATAAATATAATTAAAATTGGTTTCTTCTACAGACGCTTTCTCTACAGTTTCACTAGATCTAAATCTTTCATTAAGTTTTGTATTTTTGTTTACACTTTTCATTTCAACTTGAGCAAACGCACCACCTTTTCCAGGTTTAACGTGTTGCGTTTTTAAAACTTGCCATAAGTCATTTTTGTATTCCAAAAGCATTCCAACTCTTATTTCATTCGCATTTATTTTCATTTTAAATATTCAATTGTATCTACTGGTTTAAGTTTCTTATTATTCCAAATGTAACCTGAGATAGCCAAAAAGTCTGCTTTGTTCAACAAAAGTTTTTTGTAGTTTAGATTATTTATCCCGCCTATAGCAACAACATGAATATTAGCTGAGATTTTGAGTTTTTTTAATAATTGTAAATTCGCTTTATATTTTACTTTTTTTGTTTTTGAGGGGAAAAATGCTCCAAAGGCGATATAATCAGCACCATCATTTATCGCGTTTCTAGCAAATTTTAATGAATTGTGACAGGTTATTCCAATAATTTTATTGTTAATTAATTCTCGAGCTTCTTTAACACTTTTATCTTTCTGGCCCAAATGACATCCGTCAGCATTAATTTCTTTTGCTAGCCAAGGGCTATCATTTACTAAAAATTTCACATTTGTTTGTTTACAAATTTTTTTTATTTTTTTTCCAATTTCTATTTTTTTTTTTAAGGAGTAATTTTTAAATCTCATCTGAAAAAAGCTTATTTTTTTTGTTTTAAGAACTTCTTTTAGATCTCTATAAAAGTTTTTATAAACTTTATTGGGTGAGATAAGATATATAAATTTTTTCTTATTTATTCTCAAGTTCGCTCGACCATTTTCCTTGAGCAGCTAAACTACACATTTTAGCTCTGTGATCAAACACTGCTTGAGTGCCCTTAATATCTTGAGTATCTTTTGCCCAATGTTTTAATGCACTTTGCTGTAGAGCTCTTCCATATGAATAGGACATAATAAAATTTGTATTATTAAATTTATTTATTAGATTTAAATTTTTGGTTGCTTGAATTTCTGTTTGACCTCCAGAAAGAAAAGCTATACCAGGCACTTCTTTTGGAACCGATTCCCTTAAACACTTTACAGTAAGTTTAGCTGTGTCCTCATTTGATATTTGGTTTTTTGACTCTAATCCGGCAAGTATCATATTTGGCTTCAAAATTACTCCAGATAAATCAATTTTATGTAAAACTAACTCTTCAAAGCATTTTTTTATTACTTCTGATGTTTTATTGAAACAATCATCTGCAGAATGATTACCATCCATTAGAACTTCAGGCTCTACTATTGGAACCATTCCACACTCTTGAACTAATGCTGCGTATCTAGCTAGCGCGTGCGCATTAGATTTAATTGAAAGTTTGCTAGGATATTTTTTTGAAATATTGTATACCCCTCTCCATTTGGTAAATTTTGCTCCAAGTTTTGAATATTCTTTTAATCTTTCTCTTAAACCGTCTAAACCTTCAGTTATTTTTTCATCTGGACTTCCTGCCATTTGTTTAGCCCCTGTGTCAACTTTTATGCCAGCTATAGAGCCTACTTCAGAAAGAAGATTTGGAATACTTTTGCCATCACTTGAATTTTGTCTAATCGTCTCGTCGTATAAAATTACTCCTCCAATAAAATCACTAGTCCCTTTTGAAGAAAATAAAGTTTCTCTAAACAAGATTCTGTTTTTAGCACTTGACTCTACATTTACACTTTGTAATCTTTTAGTCATAGTTCCGGTGCTTTCATCAGCAGCAAGAATACCCTTACCTTTTTCTAAAATTTTGTGGGCTATTTTGTTTAACTCAGTCATAAATTGAGGGCTTTTATACCAGGAATTTCTTTACCTTCAAGATACTCTAAAAAAGCACCACCAGCAGTTGAAACAAAATTAAGTTTTTCTATCGCTTTGGTTTTATTTAACACCGCGATTGTATCTCCACCACCAGCAACAGAATAAATTTTATTTTTTAAATCACTAATTTTTTTTGCTATTGCTTTACTCCCAACTGCAAAATTAGGATTTTCAAAGTATCCTGCAGGCCCATTCCATAATACTGTTTTGCTTTTATCCAATATTGAATAAATTAAATCGATAGTTTTTGGTCCAATATCTAAAATAATGTCATCATTTTGTATGTCGGATAACTCTTTAATCATTGCTTTATCTTCTACCTTTTTACCAACTGCAACATCTATTGGAGATATAATTTTGCACTCATATTTTTTTGCTAAAGAGAAAATTTCGTCAATAATTAAATGATATTCTGTTTCATATATTGATTTACCAATATTGAAACCTTTATGTTTTAAAATATTATTGGCCATGCCTCCAACAAATATAAGATTTTCGAATTTAGGAATTAAATTTTTAATCACGGTTAATTTTGTTGAAATTTTTGAACCTCCTATAATACAAGTGATTGGTCTATCAATGTTTGATGTTACTTTACTTAATGCAGATATCTCTGTATCCATTTGTATTCCACAGTATGAAGGTAAAAATTTTGTGATTTTATCCACTGAGGCATGAGCTCTATGTGAACAAGAAAATGCATCATTAACGTATATTTCTCCTAAATTAGACAGAGTTTTGGCAAACTCTTCATCGTTTTTTTCCTCTTGCTCATAAAATCTAATATTTTCTAAAAAAATAATTTTGTCATTTTCTTTTTTGAAAATAAAATTTGAACCAAAATTAAAAATTCTTTCATCAACTAGTTCAATTTCTTTATTAAGTTTCTTTTTAAGATAATGACAAACAGGTAACATAGATAAAGATTTGTCAATTTTACCTTTAGGTCTTCCTATGTGAGAAATAATAATTATTTTTGCTTTTTTTTTTATTAGATAATTTAAAGTAAGCAAAATCTTATCTATTCTAGTTGTATCAAGAATTTTGCCATCTTTTAATGGAACATTTAAATCAAGTCTTAACAAAACTTTTTTATTATTTAAATCATCTAAATCTTCAATTTTTTTCATAAGTTATCTTTAATTGAAGTTTTTAGATAAATAGAGTGCTATATCACACATTCGATTTGAAAAACCCCATTCATTATCATACCAGGCCGAGATTTTTCCCATATGTTTTTCTACAACATTTGTTAAAGAAGTATCGACTATCGCTGATGCCGAATTGTGATTAAAGTCAATTGAAACTAATTTTTCATGAGAAACATCTAAAATTTTTTTAAGATTCTTTTTTGAAGCAAGTTCAAAAGCTTTATTAATTTTATCTTTAGTTATCTCTTTTTTTGTGCAAAAAACTAATTCAATCAGTGAAACATTAGGTGTGGGAACTCTCATAGCCACACCTTCCAGTTTACCTTTTAAACTTGGAATTATTTCTCCTATAGCTTTAGAGGCACCGGTAGATGTTGGAACTATTGATTGACTCGCTGATCTTGCTCTTCTAGGATCTTTATGTGAATTATCTAAAATTCTTTGGTCACTTGTAAAAGCATGTATCGTAGTCATAAAACCTTTTTCAATTTCAAAATTTTTGTTTAAAACATTTACGACTGGAGCCAAACAATTTGTTGTACAAGATGCTGCTGAAATAACTTGATCATCTTTAGATAAAATTTTTTCGTTTACACCATACACTATTGTTTTATCTGCATTCTTACATGGAGCTGAAACAATTACTTTTTTGGCACCATTATTTATGTGAGCTAAGATTTTTTCTTTTGAGTTAAATTTACCAGTGCATTCAAATACATAGTCTACACCAAATTTATTCCAGTTGATTTTATCGATTGATATTTCTTGAGAAAAAGTTATTTTTTTTTTATTAATTATTAAATGTTTTTCATCAAAATTTAGATCTGCATTAAGCTTGCCGTGTATAGAGTCATACTTAATTAGTGCGCAGGTAGTTGCTGAATTTGATCTATTATTTATGTGCTGAATTTTAAGGTTTTTATTTTTACTTTCTATAATTGATCTTATAACCATCCTGCCAATTCTGCCCATTCCATTAATACCAATTTTAATTGTCATTTTATTTTTTCATTATTTTTTTTGATTTATTCGCTATATTTGCATTTATTAAACCAAAATATTTAAAAATATCTTTATATGGAGCACTCTTTCCAAAATTATTGACCCCGAATGCAGCACCGTTTGCTCCAATATATTTTTTCCAACAATCGGTAGATCCAGCTTCTATAGATATTTTAAATTTAGTTTCATTTAAAATTTTATTTCGATATGAATTTGATTGTAAATCGAATAGCTCCATACAAGGCATTGATATTACTTTTGAATATATTTTTTCTTTGGCCAATTTATGACTTGTTTCAATTGCCAAATTCACCTCAGAGCCACTAGCAATTATTGTTAATCCTATTTTTTTATTTGTTCTCATTAGTTCATAAGCTCCCAAAGAACATTTATTAGTTTTTGAGTAGGTTTTTCTTACTGGTTTAAGATTTTGCCTCGTTAAAGATAAAATACTTGGAGTTTTAGAACTTTTTAAAGCATGTTCCCAACATTCAATTGTTTCAGTTCTATCAGCTGGTCTAAAAACATTTAAATTTGGTATCGAACGTAAACCAGATAACTGTTCTATTGGTTGGTGTGTTGGGCCATCTTCTCCTAAACCGATTGAGTCATGAGTCATGACATAAATTACCCTCTTTTGCATTAATGCTGATAATCTTATTGAAGGTTTGCAATAATCAGAAAAAATTAAGAATGTGCCTCCATACGGAATTATATTACTATGGAGCGCTAGACCGTTCATCACTCCACTCATTGCATGCTCCCTTACTCCATAATGGATATAATTTCCACTGAAGTCGCCTGGTTTAATTATTTTATGATTTTTTGTTTTTGTATTATTTGATCCCGCTAAGTCAGCAGAACCGCCAATTAATAAATTATTTTTTTTTGTTAATGCATTTAAAGTAAATTCTGAACATTTCCGCGTAGCTAGATCTTTTTTATCACTTAAAGCAATTTTTTTTTCAGTTTTTAAAATACTAGTAAAATTATTTTTTAAAAATTTATTATATTTTTTAGTGTTTTTTTTAAATTTTCTATTCCATCTTTTTTCTTTAATTTCACCTTTTCTACCTATCTCCCTCCATTTATTAAGTAATTTTTTGGGAACTTCAAAAGGCTTATAATTCCAATTTAGTTTTTCTCTTACAAGTTTTATTTCATCAAATCCCAATGGGCTACCATGAACAGAAGCTTTACCTGATTTATTTGGTGATCCATAACCAATTTTTGTTTTACATGATATAATAGATGGTTTTTTTGAGTATTGAGCTTTTTTTAATGCTTGAAATATTTTTTTTTCATTATGTCCGTCTATATCAAAATAATTCCAACCATAAGATTCAAATCTTTTTTTATAATCATCTGAAACTGCAAGATTTGTTGGTCCATCTATTGAAATAGAATTATTGTCAAAAAGCATAATTAAGTTTTTAAGTTTTAAATGACCTGCGAGACTCATGGCTTCATGACTAATTCCCTCCATTAAGCACCCATCACCTGCCAGGACATACGTTTTATGATTAAGTAAATTTTTTCCTAATTTTTTTTTCAATACTTCCTCAGCTATCGCAAAACCAACAGCATTAGCTATACCCTGACCAAGAGGACCTGTTGTAGTTTCAATTCCAGTTTTTGGGTGGTACTCAGGGTGTCCAGCACAGATAGAATTCATTTGTCTAAATTTTTTAATACTGTTAATTGAAACACTTTTATATCCAGTTAAATAAAGCAAAGAATATAAAAGCATTGATCCATGACCAGCAGATAAAATAAACCTATCTCTATTTAACCAGTCTGGATTTTTAGGATTAAAATTAAGAAAATTTTTAAATAAAACCGTAACCACGTCAGCCATACCCATGGGCATTCCTGGGTGGCCAGAATTTGCTTTTTGAACTGCATCTATCGATAGAAATCTGATGCAATTGGCTAAATCGTAGTTTTGTTTATTCAAAATTATCCTGTGTAGACTTAGAAGAATCTATTTAATATTATAAATATATATATATGAATTCTCTTATCGAAAAAGAAAAAAAATTAAGTTTAGTTTTGTCAAAATTAAAAAACTTAAATCTTAGCAATAAAGACATAGAAAGCAGTATCGAAGATTTAAACAATAAAAAAAATCAATTAGAAATTGAAAAAAAAGACTTAGAGGATAAATACAGAAATTTAAAAGAGGATCATGATAATTTATCAAAAAAATTAATAGAGATAAAAAACAAAGAAAAATCAGACCAAAAAAAACAAATAGAGTTTTCTGAAAAAATTGATGAATTAAATCAAGAAACAGATACTCTATTGGAAGAGATAGATAAATGGCAAACGTAAGTATTAAATTTAATGGCAAAGAATTTTTATTGTCCTGTGATGATGGTCAAGAGGAACACCTAGAGGAGCTTTTGATACAGTTGAACCAAAAATTTAATCAACTTAAAAATGATTTAGGAAATTTAGGTGAAAACAAATTACTTTTGATAACAGCAGTTAAGATAATGGACGAGTATTATGAGACTAAAAAAAATATTGAACAGAAGAGAGATGAACTGAAAGAACTCTCAAATAAATTTAGAGAGTTAAAGAGTTTAGTTTATGATTATAGAGATAAAAAAGAAGATGAAATAAAAAATTTGAATGAGAAACATTATAATTTAAAATTAGAGATAGAAAACAATCAAAAAAGTTACGAAAAATTATTAGATCAAACAGCAGATGAAATATCAACTTTTCTAGAAAAAGTGAATTTAGAAAAATTATCTTAAGTATATTAGTGAAAAAATTAGAACTCAGAAAACAATTTCTTAATTTAAGAAAAAAAAACTATAGAGCAAATTTATCTATTAGTCCAAATAGATTTGTTAGATTTTTAAAAAAAAAAAATATAAAATCAAAAAAAGTAGGCGGTTATTTCCCTTATAATAATGAAATGAGTGTTCTAAATATTTTGGAATTTTTAGAGAAAAAAAAATATCATATTTCGTTACCAGTTATTGGTAAAAAAAATTCAATGAATTTTATTAGATGGTCTCATATTGAACCATTAAAGATAAATAAATATGGCATACCAGAACCGTTATCTCTAAATAAAATTAAACCAGATATATTACTTATACCTTTAGTAGCCTTTGATAATAGATTAAATAGACTTGGTTATGGAGGAGGTTTTTATGATAGGTATTTATCAAAGCTACAGAAAAATTCTAAAATTATAAAAATAGGTATAGGATTTTCTTTTCAAAAAGTTAAACATTTACCAATTAATAAGCATGATCAAAAACTTGATTATATAATTACAGAAAAAAATTTTTTTGAATGAAAATTTTATTTTTAGGTGATGTAGTTGGTGCTTCTGGTTGTTCAAAAATAATAGATAACTTGAAATCAGAAATAAGAAAAAACAATATTGATTTTGTAATAGTCAATGGCGAAAACTCTGCACAACAGGGTGTGGGTCTAACAAAAAAAACTTGTAATGATTTTTTTGATAGTGGAGTAAATGTTATTACATCTGGCAATCATGTTTGGGATCAAAAGGAAATAATGAGTTATATTGATAATGAGAGAAGATTGCTAAGACCTTATAATCTTTTTGAACCTTCGCCCGGGAAGGGTTTTGAAATTTTTATATCAAATAATGGAATCAAGATTGGGGTACTGAACTTGATGGGGAATGTGTTTATGAAAAAATGTGAGGATGTATTTGAGGCTGCAAAAAATTTTTTAAAAAAACATAAATTAAAAGAGGATTATGATTTTTTAATTGTCGATTTTCATGGAGAAATTACTAGTGAAAAAAATGCCATGGGTCATTTTTTTGATGGTAAAGCTACTCTATTGGTAGGAACTCACACCCACATCCCAACTAATGATGCTCGAATTTTGAAAAGTGGGACAGCTTATCAGACTGATGCAGGAATGTGTGGTGATTATGATTCTGTTATAGGAATGAATAAAGAAAACTCAATAAATAGATTTTTGAAAGAAAATTCATCAAAACATTTTCCAGCAGAAGGAGAAGCCACTTTAAGTGGAGTTATTGTTGATTGTAATATAGAAACTGGATTAGCAAAGGATATAAAAAGTTATATTTTTGGAGGACAACTAAAAAATACATAATCTATTATGGCAGGACATTCACATTGGGCAGGCATAAAACATAAAAAAGGAAAAGCAGATAAGCAAAGATCAAAATTATTTTCTAAGCTTTCAAAAGAGATTACTGTAGCTGCAAAATTAGGAGATAAAGATCCATCAATGAATCCTCGTCTCAGATCTGCAATACAAGCAGCAAGGTCCGCTAATATGCCAAAAGATAACATAGAAAGAGCAATTGACAAATCTAATGTTAGCTCTGGTATAAATTTTGAAAATTTAAGATATGAAGGATTTGGACCTGAGAAAGTTGCTGTTATAGTGGAAGCTTTAACTGATAATAAAAATAGAACTGCATCAAATATTAGAACAATTTTTCAAAAATCAGGAGGTAGTTTAGGTACTCAGGGCTCAGCATCTCATAATTTCAATCAAATTGGCGTAATAAAGATTAGCAAAGATGAAATTTCAGATGATGAAATTTTTGAATTAGCAACGGAGTCTGGCGCAGAGGAATGTTTAGCTAAGGATGAATTTCACGAGATACAATGTTCAGTCAATGAAATATACAATGTAAAAAAAAATTTAGAAAAAAAAATAAACAATTTTATTTCTACTAATATTGAATGGCTGCCATTGAATAGTGTTAAAGTTTCAAAAGAAAATGAGGAAAATTTGATAAATTTTTTTGAAACACTAGAAGATGATGATGATGTACAAAATATTTTTTCTAATGCAGAATTAAAGATAAGTTAATGCTAATAATTGCTATAGACCCTGGAATATCTGGATCAATATGTTTTTTTGAGGATGGCGAAATTTTAGATGTAATTGAGATGCCTACTATGACAGAAGGCAAGAAAAATAAGAAACAAGTAAATGGATCTCAAATTTACAATGAGATTTTAAAGAAGATAAAATTGACAGATAAAAAAAATGTTAGAGTAATTATAGAACAAGTTTCAGCAATGCCAGGTCAAGGTGTAACTAGTATGTTTAACTTTGGTCAATCTTTTGGTATTTTAAAGGGTATTTGCTCAGCAATGCAGCTTCCAATGTTTTTTGTTAGACCAGCTAAATGGAAGAAATATTTTAATTTGATAAACTCTGAAAAAGACGCAAGTAGAACAAAAGCTATAGAAATATTTCCTTATTTCTCCTCAAATTTAGCAAAAAAAAAGGATACAAATAAAGCGGATGCTATTTTAATCGCTAGTTATTATTATGAAACATTCAGTCTCGATAAATAGGATGATTTCTTAGTCAAATTGATGACACAATTGAGTGTGAGAAGATAATTTATGGAAGCAGATATTTCATCTCAAGCAGTAGGTTTAGCATCTAGTGCAGATTTTTCATTAATGAACCTTTTTATCAGAGCCGACATTATAGTAAAATCCGTAATAGTTATATTAATTGTCTGTTCAGTTTATTCTTGGGCTATAATTATTGAAAAAATAAGGTTATTTAAAAAAATTAATATCTCGTCAGAAGAATTTGAGGAAAAATTTTGGAGATCAAAGTCTGCCGAGACTTTTTATAATAATTTATCAGTAAATGTTGAAGATCCAATGGCCTTATTATTCAGAGAGTCCATGCAAGGATTGCTTAAGTCAAAATCAAAAACAAATTTAGCTGAAAAGATGGGAGGTATTCTTGAAGTTGGAATAGAAAAACAAATGTCAAAAATTGAGAAAGGATTTACTTTTTTAGCTACTGTTGGGTCAACTGCACCATTTATAGGTTTATTCGGAACGGTTTGGGGGATAATGAATTCTTTTCAATCAATTGCTATTTCAAGAAACACAAGTCTTGCTATTGTGGCACCAGGAATAGCCGAAGCATTATTTGCAACTGCTCTTGGATTATTAGCAGCAATACCAGCAGTTGTAGCTTACAATCGGTTCAATAATGACTCAAAAAAATATTTTCAAAAACTTGAAAGTTTTTCAAAAAGGTTTCTATCAATAATTTAATTACAAAATGGCATTTAAATTAAATCGTTCAGGAAAGGAGCCAATGAGTGAAATCAACGTAACACCGTTTGTAGATGTTATGTTAGTATTGCTAATTATTTTTATGGTTACTGCACCACTATTAACTGTGGGTGTACAAGTTGATTTACCAGAAAGTTCAGCAGACTCTCTCCCTGAGGAACAAGAGCCATTAACTTTAACTATAAATTCAAAAGGAGAAATTTATATACAAGAGTCAAAAGTTGAATATGATAAAATAATTGCAAAAGTTTTAGCAGTATCAAAAAACAGAACAGACACTCGTATATATGTAAGAGGTGATAAAACAATTAATTATGGCAGAGTTTTAGAAATTATGGGACTTCTCTCAGGATCAGGTTTTACAAAAGTAGCTTTAATTTCAGAGCCTTACAAAGAAAGGTAAATTTGAAGTGAATAGAAGTATTATAATATCTTCTGTTTTACACATAATTATAATAATTTTGACAGCTATGAGCCTTCCTTTTTTATCAAAAAAAGCAATTGATTTACCTCCGATTGTATCAATTGAACTAATTCAAATAACTGAAAAAACAAACATACCATTTGCTCCTAAAGCTAAAAAGATTATTGAGGAAGTTAAAAAGAAAGAAAAAAAATTAGTTTCTGAGCAAGCTCCACCCAAAAAAGTAAAAAAGAAAAAACCAGACTCTGTCCCTATGCCTGAGGATTTATTAAAGAAAGTTGAAAAAGAGCAAGACGATACCCAAAATCCTGAAAAAATAGACACTGAAGTAAAGCAAGTTTCAGAATTTGAAAAAGATGAATTATTTGATCCAAATAATATAGCTGCGCTGATTGATAAGTCTAAAGAGGAGACAGCTAGTGTTGTTAAGAAAACAGATCAAGTTACTCAAGACCAAGAAAAAAATTTCGAAAATACTGGACTTTCTTTAAGTGAAGAAGATGCTCTTAAGGCTCAAATTTTTGGTTGCTGGAGTATTCCATTAGGCTTGCCGTACAATGAAAATTTATTAGTAAGAATAAAACTTGAATTAAAACCCGATGGATCTGTTCTTAAATCTGAAATACTAGACCATGCTAGAATGAATAGACCTGGGCAAGGATTTTATAAGGTTTTAGCAGAAAGTGCCTTGAGAGCAATTAAATTATGTCAACCATTAAGAGTGCCTAGCACTGGATATGAAAGATGGAAAGAGTTACAATTAAATTTTGATGCGAGAGAAATGTTAGAAGGTTAGAATGAAAAGTATTTTGAAAAAATTTTTAATATCAACATTTATATTATATTTTCCAATTAATTCTTTTGCATTAATAGAAGTTGATATAACAAGGGGAAATTTAAATCCTCTACCAGTAGCTATTTCACCTTTATCAGTTGATGAAAAATCAAGAAAAAGTTTTGAAAAAATAATTGATAAAAAAAATATAGGAGAAGAAATTTCATCTATTGTAGAAAATAATTTGAAAATTTCAGGTCTATTTAATCCATTAAATAAAGATGCTTTTCTTCAAGCTCCAGATATTGCAAACTTAAAACCTCGATTCGAGGATTGGAATTTAATAAAAGCTCAAGCCTTAATAACGGGAAAAGTAAGTAATGTTGAAAATAAGTTAAGAGTAGAATTTAGGTTATGGGATGTCCTTGCAGGAAAAGAAATGATGGCTCTTGCTTTTACCACAGTTCCAACAAATTGGAGAAGAGTAGGGCATATTATTTCAGATAAAGTATATGAAAGATTGACTGGTGAAAAAGGATATTTCGACACAAGAATTATCTATGTTGCAGAAGAGGGACCAAAAACGAAACGAATAAAGAAATTAGCGATAATGGATCAAGATGGCGCAAACAATAAGTTTTTAACTTTAGGTAATGAATTAGTTTTAACTCCAAGATTTAATCCAACAAGTCAAATGGTAACTTATCTTTCTTATTTTAGAAATTTACCGAGAGTTTATTTGCTTGATATTGAAACTGGCATGCAAGAAGTAGTTGGAGATTTTCCTGGAATGACCTTTGCACCAAGATTTTCTCCAGACGGAAAAAAGATTATTATGAGTTTTGCAAAAGATGGTAATTCTGACATTTATACAATGGACCTAGAGAATAGAATCGTTGAAAAAATTACTAATCATCCTTCAATTGATACATCACCTTCTTACTCTCCAAATGGAAAATATATTTGCTTCAATTCTGATAGAAGTGGTTATCAACAAATTTATGTAATGAAAAGTGATGGAACTAATGTAAAAAGAATTTCTTTTGGCAATGGAATTTATGGAACTCCAGTTTGGTCACCAAGAGGAGACTTAATAGCTTTTACAAAATTACATAAAGGAAAATTTTATATAGGTGTAATGAGGACTGATGGAAGTGGTGAAAGATTGTTGACGGAAAATTTTTATCAAGAAGCCCCCTCTTGGTCACCTAATGGGAGAGTTTTAATTTTTTATAGAGAAACAAAAACAGATGAAAAAGGTGAAGGTTTTTCAGCAAAATTATGGTCAATAGACCTTACTGGGTATAATGAAAGAATGGTTAAAACTCCTACTGATGGTTCAGACCCATCATGGTCATCATTATTAAGTAATTAGTGTTAAATCGCTTGATTTTTTAACTTGAAACCTCTAATTAGGTGTGAAAATATCTAAGTATTAGAAATATTGATCAAGGAGTAATAATGAAATTAAACAAAATTCTAAAAAATTTACTTTTGGTTGTTGCAACGTGTTTAGCATTAAGTGCATGTGCAACGAAAAAAGTTTCAACAGGTCAAATGCAAGGTGACGTTTATACAGGTACAGATACTGTAGAGTATTTAGCTTCAGGTGTTCCTGATAGAGTTTTCTTTGCAACAAATGAGTCAGTTTTAACTACGGCATCAAGAGAGACATTAAGAAAACAAGCTGCTTGGTTAAGAAAGAATTCTGACGTTACAATTGTATTAGAAGGTCATGCTGATGAAAGAGGTACTAGGGAATATAACTTAGCTTTAGGCGAGAGAAGAGCTAACGCAGCTAAAGATTATTTAATGACATATGGTATTTCATCTGACAGAATATCTGTTTTAAGTTATGGAAAAGAAAGACCAGTAGACTCTGGATCTAACCCACTAGCTTGGTCAAAAAACAGAAGATCAGTTACAGTCAAAGCTAACTAATCAATATTTTTATTTAAAGACCCCTTAATTTATCTAGTTAGGGGGTCTTTTTTTTGCCATTATTATAATCATAAATAATTTTAATGAATTTAAAAAAGCTAATATTTGCAAAAATAATTTTCTTATTAAGTTTTCTTGTTAACCTAAATTCTCTAGCAGATAATCACAATATTTATGAAACTCTAGAATTAATCCAAAAAGACATCAAAACTCTTGAAAGAGCAGTTTACTCAGGATCTATAGAGACAACAAATGATAATCAAAGTTTATCAGATTTGAATAATAATTCTGAGGATGTTTTAACAAGACACTTATTAAAATTGTCAGAGATAGAAAACCAATTTCAGGAGCTTACTAATAGATTTGAGGAGATAAATTTTAAATTAGATAAATTATCAAATAGATTATCTAAAGTTCAAGCTGATAATCAAATAAGGTTTCAAGATATTGAAGTTGTTTTAAGTTCAGATGATGTTAACAAAAAAATTTCGAAAAAAGTAATTTCAGATGAAAACAAAGAATTGCCTGGATCATCTGAACCACAAGATTTAGGTTCTGTATCATACAAAGATACTGAGACTAATGAAACAACTCAACAAATACAATCAGTCGAAACAACAGCGTCTATAGTTACTGAAGCTTTTCAAGCAGAAGAAAAAATTTTGCCAGATGAAAGTCCAAATAAACAGTACGAATTTGCTACAAGTTTTTTAAAAGTTGGAGATTATCCAACAGCAGAGAGGGCTTTTAGAGAATTTGTTTTATCTAATCCAGATCATGAGCTCGCCGGAAATGCACAATATTGGTACGCAGAAACTTTTAGAATAAGACAACTCTATACTGATGCTGCATCAGCATATTTGGAGGGATATCAAAAGTATCCTAAAGGGGAAAAAGCTCCAATAAATTTATTGAAATTAGGTGTATCGATGGTTCAAATTGGAGAAAAAGATCAAGGATGCAAAATGATAAATGGTGTTGAAAAACAATATCCAAAAGCTAATCAATCTGTTATCCAAAAAGCTAAATATGAGTCTCAAAAATTTGAATGTAATCAAAACTCCTAAACAATTAAAATTTAAATTATCTAATAAGAAAATTAAAAAATTATATAACTTTTTTGAGGAAAATTTTAATATTAAAGAAGATTTCGTTGTCGCTATATCTGGAGGTCCTGATAGTCTTGCTTTGGCTTTTTTGACTAAAATTTACTCTATTAAAAATAAATTAAATCCTAGATATTTCATAGTGGACCATAAATTAAGAAAGGATTCAACTAAAGAGGCAAATAAAGTAGTGAAAGTTCTAAAGAGTTACAATATTAAAGCTGATATATTAACTTGGAGTGGAAAAAAACCCTTACAAAATATTCAATCAGTAGCCAGAAATAAAAGATATGACCTATTATTATCAAGTTGTAAAAAATTAAGAATCAATAATTTAATTGTCGGTCATCATTTAGATGATTTATTTGAAAATTTTTTCATACGAATGATAAGAGGCAGTGGATTAAAAGGTTTAGTTTCATTAGAGAAAGAAACAAAGTTAAACTCAATTAATTTGATACGACCTTTGTTGAGATTCAGTAAAAAAGATCTAGAATTTATTTCAAATTATGTTTTTAATTTTTTTGTGAATGACCCCTCTAATGAGAATAAAGCTTTCAAGAGGATCAAAATAAGATCAATTTTGAATCAATTCAAAAAAAGTGGCTTAGATAAAGACAAATTATTTTTAACATTAAAAAATTTAAAAAGCTCAGATCAAGCCTTAAAATTCTATATTGAAAAAAATAAAAAAAAAAATTCTTTTTTCAATGTAGGTAAAAAGTGTCTTATTCTAAATGAAAGTTTTTTCAATAATCCTTATGAGGTAGTATTTAGGTCCTTTTCTGATTCGTTAAAAAAAATTGGAGGCAGGTATCATTCTCCAAGGGGAAAAAAAATTGACTATATTTTAAATAAAATTAAAAAAAACACCTTAAACAAAGAAACATTGGCTGGTTGTGTGATAAAAAGGGTCAATCAGACAGTATTAATTAATAAAGAGAACTAATTTTGACACTTGTTTAATTTAGAATAATTCTTATCTTATACCACATGAATTTTAAAAACTTAGCGATGTGGGCAATTATAGTTTTTCTAACTATTGGTCTCTATAATATGTTTAAAAACCCTCAAGCAAACGTCAGAGGCGGAAATCAAATAATTTTTTCAGATTTCTTAACATCTGTTGATAATGGTGAGATATTAAAAGTTGAAATTCAAGGAAATAATATTAAAGGAGTTTATTCAAACGGAAATAGTTTTTCTACTTATGCTCCAAATGATCCAAACTTAATTGAAAAACTTTCTGATAAGGGAGTAAGTATATCTGCTGCACCTTTGGACGAAAAAATGCCTTCCTTGTTTGGTGTCCTTTTGTCTTGGTTCCCAATGCTATTGTTGATAGCTGTTTGGATTTTTTTCATGCGCCAAATGCAAGGAGGACGAGGTGGGGCAATGGGTTTTGGTAGATCAAAAGCCAAGATGATGAACGAATTGAAAGGTAAAGTAACTTTTAATGATGTTGCTGGTGTTGAAGAGGCAAAAGAAGAAGTAGAGGAGATTGTTGAATTCTTAAAAGATCCAAAAAAATTTAGTAGACTTGGAGGAAAAATTCCAAGAGGAGCATTATTAGTTGGTCCCCAGGAACAGGTAAAACTTTATTAGCGAGAGCAATAGCTGGTGAGGCACAAGTTCCATTTTTTACAATTTCAGGTTCAGATTTTGTAGAGATGTTTGTAGGTGTTGGAGCCTCAAGAGTTAGAGATATGTTTGAACAAGGTAAAAAAAATGCGCCATGTATAATTTTCATTGATGAGATAGATGCTGTTGGTAGAAGTAGAGGAGCTGGTTTAGGTGGTGGGAATGATGAGAGAGAACAAACTTTAAACCAATTGTTAGTAGAGATGGATGGTTTTGATACAAATGAGGGAGTAATAATTATTGCAGCAACAAACAGACCAGATGTTCTTGATCCAGCTTTGTTAAGACCAGGTAGATTTGATAGACAGGTAGTGGTTGCAAACCCTGATATTATTGGAAGAGAAAAAATTTTAAAAGTTCATGTAAAAAAAATTAAAATGGCTCCAGATGTTAATTTGAGAACTATTGCAAGAGGGACGCCTGGATTTTCAGGCGCAGATTTGGCTAACTTAGTTAATGAGGCAGCATTGTTAGCAGCAAGAAAAAATAAAAGAATAGTCACTTTAATTGAATTTGAAGAGGCCAAAGATAAAGTTATGATGGGCTCAGAGAGAAGGTCAATGGTAATGACAGAAGAGGAAAAAACACTTACTGCCTATCATGAGGCGGGCCATGCGATTGTCACTATCAATGAAAGCGCAGCATATCCAATTCACAAAGCTACAATTATTCCTAGAGGCAGAGCGTTAGGAATGGTAATGCAACTACCCGAGAGAGATGAGCTTTCTCAAACTAGAGAGCAACTTCATGCGCAATTAGCTATAGCTATGGGCGGTAGAGTAGCTGAAGAAATAATTTTTGGGGAAGATAAGGTAACGACAGGAGCTGCTAGTGATATTGAGCAAGCAACAAAAAGAGCTAGAGCAATGGTGATGAAAGCAGGTTTAAGCAAAGAATTGGGTCCAGTAGCTTATGGGGAAAACGAGGAGGAGGTTTTTCTTGGAAGATCTGTAGCTAAACAACAAAACATGTCTGAAGAGACTGCAAGAAAAGTAGACTCAGAAATAAGAAAAATAGTTGATAAAGGTTATGAAAGAGCTAGAAAAATATTGACTGAAAAAATTGATGACCTTCATAAACTTGCAAAAGCTTTATTAACTTATGAAACATTATCCGGTGATGAGATTGAAAATTTGATTAATAAAAACGTTTATCCAACTGATAAACAAGGTCTTAAAGTTGATGATGAAGATAAAGGTTCAGCTTTGAGCTCGATGGGTTTAAAGCCTAAAATAGTCCATTAAAGTTTTATGGAAAGATATTACACAAGAGTGTGTAATTTCTATTATGGCAATCAATCTAAAAATCTTGTAGCAAGAAAAAAAGCTATTCCACTGCATCAACTTAAAGAAGTTTCTTTTGATCAAATAGAAATAATAACTAGAAAGTCAAAAAAAATAATTCATATTGATCAGATAAAAAACTTGTCTAAATTATTAAAAAAAAAGATTATTTTAGATTTAAAAAAAATAAGATCAAAAAAAAAAAATTTCTCAAATTTTAATTTTCAAAAAATTCCAAATATTCTAGGTATATTAAATTTAACACCAGATAGTTTTTCAGATGGTGGAAAATTTAATTCAAAAAAAAAAAGTTTGAAACATGCAATCTATCTTTTAAGTAGTGGTGCGAACCTGATAGATGTTGGAGGCGAGTCAACAAGGCCTGGATCAAAAACAGTAAATGAAAGTTTAGAATGGAGTAGAATTAATCATATTTTAAAGTCATTAAGTAAAAAGATTCCATTATCTCTTGATACTAGAAAATCTAAAATAATGAAAAAAGGTATTGATATAGGGGTTGAGTTGATTAATGACGTGTCAGGTTTAAGTTTCGACATAGAAACTATCAATGTACTAAAAAAATCTAAGATTCCATTTGTGATACATCATTCCCAAGGAACACCTGAAGATATGCAAATAAAACCTAAATATAAAAATGAGATATTAGATATATACGATTTTTTTGAAGAAAAAATAAAATTTTTAAGATCAATAGGCATAAAACATAACAATATTATTTTAGACCCTGGGATAGGTTTTGGAAAAAATTTGAAACATAATATGAGTCTAATAAACAATATTTCTATTTTTCATGCACTTGGTTTTCCTATACTTGTTGGTAATTCAAGAAAAAAATTTATTAAGGAATTAGTTGAGAAAAATGATAGTAAATTTCGTATTGGAGGAACGATAGCTTCCTCTATCTATCTTATGATGCAAGGGGTTCAAGTACTAAGAGTTCACGATGTTAATGAGATAATACAAAGTTTAAAAGTTTTTAAAAAATTAATTAATAATTAATGACAAAAAAATATTTTGGTACCGACGGTATTAGGGGGGCTATCAATAGTAAAAATATAAATGGAGACATGTTTTTTAAATTTGGATTAGCAAGTGGAACATATTTTAAATCTCAAAAAAAAAGAAAACAAACAGCAATAATTGCTAAAGATACAAGATTATCAGGCTATAGCTTAGAACCTGCGTTAGTATCTGGTTTGGCCTCAGCTGGAATGCACGTTTATACGTTAGGGCCTCTTCCCACTAATGGTTTGGCTATGTTAACAAAAGTTATGAATGCAAATATGGGTATAATGATTACTGCATCTCATAATCCACATTACGACAATGGTTTAAAACTTTTCGGTCCTGATGGAATGAAATTATCAGATAAAATTGAGAAGAAAATTGAAGGCCTTATAGATAAAAAAATTACAAAAAATCTTTCACAACCAGAAAAACTAGGAAGAGTAAAAAGATTAGAAACTGGAACCAAAGATTATATTAAAATATTAAAAAGAAATTTTACAAAAGAATTTAATCTTAGGGGGCTTAGAATTGTAATTGATTGTGCAAATGGAGCAGGCTATAAAGCAGGACCTGCGTTATTGAAGTCATTGGGGGCAAAAGTTATATCAATCGGTGTAAAACCTAATGGTCTAAATATTAATAAAAATTGTGGTTCAACTTTTCCAGAAAAAATTAGATCTGCAGTAAGAAAACACAAAGCAGATATTGGCATCTCATTAGATGGTGATGCTGACAGAATTATAATGTGTGATGAAAAAAGCAATATTATTGATGGAGATCAAATAATTGCGGCTTTGGCGACAAGATGGAAAAGTAAAAAAATGCTTAAAGGAGGTGTAGTAGGAACACTCATGTCTAATTATGGTCTTGAAAAATTTTTTAAAAAAGAAAATATAAAATTTATACGTGCAGACGTTGGTGATAGGTATGTTAAAGAAAAAATGCAAAAAAATAAATTTAATTTGGGTGGCGAACAGTCGGGTCATATCATATTAGGGAAATTTGCAACAACAGGGGATGGTTTATTAGTTGCTCTAGAATCATTATTTGCATTAAGAAAAGGAAAAAAAGCTAGTGAATTTTTTAATAAATTTAAAAAAATACCTCAACTGTTAAAAAATATCGAAGTGAAAGATAAAAATATAATTAAAAAACCTAGTATTAAACGTGCCATAAAGCTAGCTGAAAAAACAATAAAAGGTAAAGGGAGAATTTTAGTTAGAAAGTCTGGGACAGAAGCAAAAATTAGAGTAATGGGAGAAAGTAATAATATATCTCTTCTTTCTAAATGTTTAAATATTATTATAAAAAAAATAAAATAATTTGAAACCGAGGTCAAAAATATTAATTATTGCTGGATCTGATTCATCAGGTGGCGCAGGTATTCAGGCAGATGTAAAAACAGCTACTTGCTTAGGAATTTATGCTATGACATCAGTGACAGCTGTAACTATTCAAAATACAAAAGGTGTTAAATCTATTGTGCCAATTCCGCCTGATCAAATTTATAAGCAAATAGTTTATACAGCCAAAGACATTAAACCAGACTCGATCAAAATTGGAATGTTACATTCAACAAAAGTGATAAACAATGTAATGAAATCTTTACAAAAAATTAGAACTAAAAAAGTTATTTTAGATCCTGTAATGGTAGCAAAAGGAGGATCAAAACTTATAAATGAAAAAGCTATTAAATTGATGAAAAAAAAATTACTTAAAAAAGTTTTATTAATAACACCAAATGTCCCAGAGGCTGAAATTTTAACTGGCCTAAAAATATCAACTAAAGAGGAAATGATCATTGCATCAAAGAAATTAATAAAGTCTGGTGCTAAAAATGTTTTGATTAAGGGAGGACATTTAAACTCTAAAAAAGTTTATGATATTTTTGTTAATAAAAATGAAATTAAAATATTTTCTAGTAATAGATTTAAAACTAAAAACACTCATGGTACAGGTTGTACATTATCAACGGCAATTACTTCTTTTTTATCATGTGGAAAAACTCTAAAGAAGTCTTGTGAGCTAGGAATTAAATATGTAAATTCAGCAATATTAACTAACCCTAAAATTGGAAAAGGACATGGTCCAATCAATCATCTTAATTCGATTAAATTAAAAAAAATATTTAAATAATGAAAAATGTTGCTGTAGTAGGTTCACAATGGGGAGATGAAGGAAAAGGTAAGATTGTAGACTGGTTATCGGAACAAGCAGATATAGTAGTTAGATTTCAAGGAGGTCATAATGCTGGACATACTCTTGTGATAGACGGCATTACATATAAGCTTAGATTATTGCCTTCAGGCATTGTTAGAAAAAATAAAATTTCTATTATTGGTAATGGAGTAGTTGTTGACCCTTGGGCTTTATTAGATGAAATAAAAGAGATTAAAGAAAAAGGTGTGGAGGTTAACTCTAAGAATTTTATGATTTCTGAGGCGGCTAATTTAATTTTACCATTTCACCGTGAAATGGATGAAATTAGAGAGGATGCAGCTGGAAAAAGTAAAATAGGTACCACTAGAAGGGGCATTGGGCCAGCATATGAAGATAAAGTTGGAAGAAGATCAATTCGAGTAATGGATTTAAGGTCTGAAACGAATTTGGATCAAAGACTTGAAACAGTTTTAATGCATCATAATGCAATTAGAAAAGGTCTTGGAAAAAAAATCTTTGAAAAAGATCAACTTAAAATAGATCTTTTAAAAATTGCCCCAGAAATACTGCAGTTTTCAGAGCCAGTATGGTTAAAAATAGATCAGTATAAAAAACAAAAAAAAAAAATATTGTTTGAAGGCGCTCAAGGTATTTTATTAGATGTAGACCACGGAACTTATCCTTTCGTAACATCTTCAAATACAGTTGCCTCTAGTGCAGCAACGGGGACTGGGTGTGGACCAAATTCTATAAATTATGTGCTTGGTATCACAAAAGCTTACACTACTAGAGTTGGCGAAGGACCCTTTCCAACTGAATTAAACAACTCAATTGGTGAATTAATTGGAACCAGAGGAAAAGAATTTGGAACTGTAACTAGCAGAAAAAGAAGATGTGGTTGGTTTGATGGTGTGTTAGTAAGACAAACAATTAAAGTTTCAGGAATTGATGGAATTGCATTAACAAAACTAGATGTTTTAGATGAGTTAGATGAGCTAAAAATGTGTACTGAATATGAATTAAATGGAAAAAAACTAGACTATCTTCCAGCAGCTGTAGAGGACCAATTAAAGATAAAACCTATTTACAAAATTTTTCCTGGTTGGAAATCTTCAACTAATGGAATTAAAAATATTAATGAATTACCTGAAAATGCAAAAAATTATATATATGCTATTGAAGATTTTATTGGAGCTAAGATATCTAGTATATCAACTAGTCCAGAAAGAGATGATACAATTTTAATTGAAAATCCTTTTGAAATTTAATTAACAGGTAAAAGATTTTTAGATTTAGCTTGCAATAACATATGTTTTTGAAGTTTTTCAAACGCTTTGTTCTCAATCTGTCTTACTCTTTCCCTACTGATTTTGTATTTTTTACTTAGGTCTTCTAAAGTCATTGGATCATCTGTTAATCTTCTTGAATGAAGTATTTCTTTTTCACGCTCATTTAAAATATTAATTGAATCTTTTAGTAAACCTTTTCTATTTTCCATCTCTTCTTGATGAGCAAATTTCAGATCATGGTCTAGTTCTTTATCAACCAACCAATCTTGCCATTCATCACCATCCTCACCCACTTGCGCATTTAGGGAGAATTCTTTTCCAGACAATCTTCTGTTCATTGAAACCACTTCATCTTTACTTACGTCTAGTTTATTTGCGATTTCATTAACATGTTCATCTTTCAAATCACCTTCTGATTCTGGCGCTATTTGATTCTTAATTTTTTTTAAATTGAAAAATAATTTTTTTTGAGCTGTAGTTGTTCCAATTTTTACCAAGCTCCAAGATCTTAGGATATATTCTTGAATAGAAGCTTTTATCCACCACATAGCATATGTTGCAAGTCTGAAACCCTTTTCTGGTTCAAATTTTTTAACAGCTTGCATAAGTCCTAGATTGCCTTCTGAAATCATTTCATTTACTGGTAAACCGTAACCTTTATATCCCATTGCTATTTTAGCTACTAATCTTAGATGGCTTGTGACAAGTTTTTCTGCAGATTTGATATTACCGGTTGTTTTCCAATTTTTTGCTAACATATATTCCTCTTCAGCATCAAGCATAGGAAATTTTTTTATTTGGTCTAGGTATGCAGACAAACCCCCTTCATTGCTGAGGGCAGGTAGATTGTTATTTATAGCCACAGTCATAGATAGCTTATCTAATTCAATATTTTAATTTTTCAATGACTTATTTTTTAGTATTTCTTAGGATTTTTAAAATTTTTTCAAGATCATCTGGCAAATTTGCAGTGAAAATCATTTTTTTGTTTGTTTTTGGATGAGTAAATCCTAAAGTTTTAGCATGTAAAAATTGTCTCTTCAAATTATTAAGAAGTGTTTTTAAGTTTTCATCAATAATCTTAATTTTTTTGAATTTTTTTTTATACGTATCATCTCCAACTATGCTATTTCCTAAATAGTTCATATGAACTCTAATTTGATGAGTTCTACCTGTTTCCAATTTACATTCTAAGAAACTTAAAGTGGGAGTATTATCATTCTCAAAAACCTCTAAAGTTTTATAGTTTGTAATAGCTTTTTTACCTTTAATATTACTTACCTCCATCATCTGGCGATTTTTTGTGCTTCTTTTTATCAAAGTTTCAATTTTTCCATTTGAAGGTCTTAATTTACCCCAAGTGAGTAATTGGTAAGTTCTTAAAATTGTATGTTTATTAAATTGTTTAGATAAGTGTTCATGTGTAAAATTATTTTTAGCTATAACAACCAAGCCTGAAGTATTTTTGTCGATTCTGTGCACTATACCTGGACGAAGTTCATCACCAATGTTTGATAATGATTCTTTATCATAATTGACTAAAGCATTAACAATTGTGTTATCATAATTTCCAGCACCAGGATGCATTATTATTCCTGGTGGTTTATTAATTATTAATAAATCATTATCTTCATAGATGATATTAAGTTCATATTTAAAAGGTTTTAACGATGCCTTTTTTGGTTCTGGAATTATTAATTCAACAAGATCATTTTTATTAATCTTTTTTGATGGATTAATGTTTTTGACGTTATTTATTTTTAATTTTTCACTTAAAATTAGGTTTTTAATTCTAGTTCGGCTAATTTCTTGATGAAATTTATTTATAAAAGCATCTACTCTTTTATTATGATCCTCTTGATTTACCACTAAACTTATTTTCTTTTCCATAAAATGCTATATTAATATCATATGCGCTTGTAGCTCAACTGGATAGAGCGCCTGACTTCGGATCAGGAGGTTCTGGGTTCGACTCCTAGCAGGCGCACCATTTATTCTCCCATATTTATTAATGTACCTTTTTCTCGTGCTTTGGAAAAGGAAACATAAAATAAAATTATGCTTAAACACAAGTAAATTATATTCAGAAAATATGCATAAAAAATATTGCTATAATTTACAGAGCCATTGATAAGAATATTTCGTGCCTCATCAAAAATATATACCAATGGTAAAACTTTTGCCAATATTTGAAAAAAATTAGGCAGAATATCAATCGGATAATAAATACAGCCAAGAGGAGCAAGTAAGAATAAAGATGACCAGGCTATATTTTCAAATGAAGGACCGTATCTTAGTAAACCTGAGCTCACCATAATCCCAAGGGTAATTCCAAAAATATATAAACTTAAAAAAAGAAATAACAATGGGATTCCAAGCTTTAAAATTGAAACCCCAAATAAGGGCGATGTTAGTATTATTGCTGGAACTAATCCAATTAATGTTCTTATTAAAGCAGTAAAAATTAAAGATGTGATAATTTCTTTTGTCGTTAAAGGAGCAATAAAAAGGTTTGTAAAATTCCTACTCCAAATCTCCTCTAAAAAAAGCATATTAAAACTTATACTGGATCTAAATAAAAAATCGTAAAGAATAGCACATGTCAATATCACTCCTATAGTGTTGTTATAATAATCACTATAATTTGTAAAAAACTTTGAAATAAAACCCCATAAAATTATTTGTATAGACGGCCAATAAATTAAATCTAAGACTCTGGGTAAAGATCCCTTAATTAAGTAAAAGTGTCTCAAGAATAGACCGTACATTCTAATCAAATTCATTTTTTCTCGTCAGTTTTAAAAAGACTTCTTCAAGGTTTTTTCTACCATGTTTTGAAATAAGTTCCTTTGGTTTTCCAGAGTCAATTATTGATCCAGCTTTCATCAAAAATATTGAGGAGCACAATCTTTCTACTTCATTCATATTATGAGAAGCCAATAAGATAGAATTTGCTTTTTCTTTTTGATAATTTTCTAAAAAACTTCTAACATAGTCTCCAGTTTCAGGATCTAAAGAGGCAGTTGGCTCATCTAAAAGCAAGAGAATTGGGTCATTTATTACTGCTTTAGCTAGACTCACTCTATTTTTTTGTCCAGATGAAAGTTCTCCTGTAATTTTGTAAATAATTTCATTTAACCTGAGTTTTTCGCAGAGATATTCTATTTTTTTTTTTATATTTTTAATTCCATAAAGTTTTCCATAAATATTTAAATTTTGTTGAACTGTAAGTTTTTTCGGAAGCTCAATGTATGGAGATATAAAATTAATTTTTTTAAGAATTTCTATTTTATTTTTTTCAATTTCTTTATTGTTTATGAATATAGTGCCACTCGTAGGTTTTAATAATCCCAAAATCATTCCCATTGTAGTTGTTTTTCCACAACCATTTGGACCTAGTAAACCAATAATTTCATTTTTTTTAATTCTGAAAGATATATTTTTAACAGCTTCAACATTATTAAAAATTTTATTTAAAGAGTTTATTTCAAGACAATTATCCATTGAATTTTGATGCTCTTAGTAATCGGTCATTAATTGTTTTTCCTAAACCAGAATTTTGAATTTTTCTAACTGCAATCGATTTAAATTTATCCTTTCTTATTTTCCTCAAGGTTTTATATAAATTCTTTGCAGCTTCTTTAAGATCGCCATTTTTTGAGAGAATATAAACATTTTTAATGAATTTCTTATTTTTTTTTAATAAGAGGTAAGCCTCATATTTTTTTGGTTTTTTTGCATTTAACCTAATAGGTATACCAGGTGAATAATGTACTCTCATTTGACCTGGAGAAGAAATTTTAGAAGAGCTTAATTTTGTTAATATATTCTTTTTTAGTATTCTTTTAATTTTAGAGACTTCCAAGCCCCCAAGTCTTAATATTCTTGGATTATCAAATAAGGATATTATTGTAGACTCTAGTCCTACTAAGCATCTACCTCCGTCTAAAATCAATTTCAATTTATTTCCAAAATTATCTCTGACATCTTGAAAACATACTGGGCTTAATTTAGATGAGATGTTAGCACTTGGTGCTGCTAAAGGATAATTTAGTGATTTTAAAAGTTTTCTAGCAATGTAGTGTTTCGGAAACCTTACTGCTAAATTTTTTTTATTGTTAGTGACAATTTTTGAAATTTTTGAGTTCTTTTTTAATTTTAAAATATAAGTTATTGGTCCTGGGCTAAATTTTTTATAAAGTTTAAGAAAATCATTATTTAATATGCAGTCTCTTTTTAAATCATTTAAATTGAAATAATGAACTATCAATGGATTATTGCTAGGTCTTTTTTTTAGTTTATAAATTTTGTTAACTGCTCTATCCGAATAAGCATTGGCTGCTAATCCGTAAACAGTTTCAGTAGGAATTGCAACACATTCATGTCTATCAAGTAAAAATTTTGCTTTTTTAATATTTGCAAGATTATATTTCATGTATTATCAGAAATTAATATATGAAAGATAAAAATAAACAAATCCATTATGAGAGTATGAGCCTTGAAGAATTGACAAGTCAAGCTGATCAGATTGTTAAATATTTAGAAAATCTCGAAAATATTGAACCTGAGATAGAAAAATACCATGATTTACTTCGATTAAATAATTTAATTGAAAAAAAATTCCAAAAAAATGCAAAAGAGATTAACTTTAAAACTAAAGAAAAGATAAAGTATATATCTGTAAAAAAAAATGCAACTTGAACTGAATAAAATTGCAAAAGATACAAATATTTTTTTAAAGAGTTTTTTAAAGAAACAAAATAAATCTCCATTGATACATCCTATGAGTTATGGACTTTTCTCAGGAGGAAAAAAAATAAGATCTAAAGTTTTAGTTGATGTTGGAAAAATCTTTAATGTGGATTATAAAAAATTAATTATTGTTGGTGCTGCTATAGAGTGTATTCATTCTTATTCTTTAATTCATGATGATTTACCATGTATGGATAATGATATGTTAAGAAGAGGGAAGCCTTCTACACATATAAAATTTGGGGAGTCTACAGCTGTTCTGGCAGGAAATTCGCTTTTAACAATGGCTTATGAAATTTTATCTAACGACTCACTCAAAATAAGTGATGAGGTTAAGATTAATCTCATAAAAAAGATTTCTGAATGTTCTGGTCATTTAGGTATAGCAGGGGGGCAATATTTAGATTTAAGTTATGAACATAAAAAAGTTTCCAAAAAAAAAATTATAGAAATGGAGATTAAAAAAACAGGAAAATTATTTAGTTTTTGTTGTACAGCGCCTCTTATAATCAAAAAAAGGAGTGACAAAGAGATAAAATTTTTTGATAATGTGGGTTCAGAGTTAGGTCTTTTATTTCAAATTGCAGATGATTTGATAGATCACAGTGGAAAATCATCAACTGCTGGAAAAAAAACTAAAAAAGACAAAAAACAAGGAAAAGCTACATTAATTAGTTTACTTGGTCACAAAAACTCTATTAAATATAGTAATAATTTAATTAAAAGATTAAAAAACAAAATTAATAAATATGGTCCAAAATCAAATGATTTGATCAATACACTTAACTTTATTTTAAATCGTAAAAGATAATGGGTAATTACAAATATTTAGATAAAATAAATTTTCCAACAGATCTCAAAAAAATTTCTGAATTAGAATTACAAAAAGTTTCTGATGAATTAAGAGAAGAAACAATTAATGCAGTTTCAGAAACAGGAGGACATTTAGGAGCTAGCTTAGGAGTAGTTGAACTTACTGTTGCACTTCATTATGTATTTAATACCCCAAAGGATAAATTAATTTGGGATGTTGGTCATCAGAGTTATCCACATAAAATATTAACTGGTAGAAAAGATAAGATTAGAACCTTACGTCAAGGTGGAGGAATTTCTGGTTTTACAAAAAGATCAGAAAGTGAGTATGATCCTTTTGGAGCTGCTCATAGCTCTACATCAATTTCATCAGCTCTTGGTATTGCTCAGGCAAATAAACTATCTAACAAAAAAGATAATGTAATTGCAGTTATTGGCGATGGAGCAATAAGTGGCGGAATGGCATATGAAGCCATGAATAACGCAGGTGTCTCCAAAACAAAGATGATAGTAATTTTAAATGACAATGATATGTCAATCGCAAGACCAGCTGGAGCTATGGGCACTTACCTAGCAAAAATTTTTTCTGGTAAAATATATTTTAGTTTAAGAGAAACTATTAAATTAATTATCTCATCCTTTTCAAAAAGATTTAGTGCAAAGGCAGGCAAGGCTGAAGATTTATTCAGATCTGCTATTTCAGGAGGAACTTTGTTCAATTCATTGGGTTTTTATTATATAGGACCTATAGATGGTCACGATTTAACAAGTTTGATCCCTATTTTAAAAAACGTAAAAGATTCAAAGCATGAAGGACCCATCTTGATTCATATAAAAACAAAAAAAGGAAAAGGCTATTCTTATGCTGAAAAAGCAAGTGATCATTATCATGGTGTTTCTAAATTTAATATAAGTACAGGAATTCAGTATAAATCTAGTAGTAAGATGCCAACTTATACTAAAGTTTTCTCTAATACGTTAATTCAGCATGCTAAAAATGACAGCAAAATAGTAGCTATCACAGCTGCAATGCCAGATGGAACTGGTTTGACTGATTTTGGTAAAGAATTTCCAGATAGAACTTTTGATGTAGGTATTGCTGAACAACATGCGGTTACTTTTGCAGCTGGGTTGGCTACAGAAAATTATAAACCTTACGCAGCAATTTATTCAACATTTTTACAAAGAGCATATGATCAGGTTGTGCATGATGTAGCAATTCAAAGTTTACCAGTTCGTTTTGCAATAGATCGAGCTGGCTTAGTTGGAGCAGATGGGCCAACACATGCAGGATCATTTGATACAACTTATCTATCAACATTACCAAATTTTGTTGTAATGGCAGCTAGTGATGAGGCAGAGTTGGTTAGAATGATTAATACCTCAGTTAATATTAATGATAAACCTTCCGCCTTTAGGTTTCCAAGAGGATCAGGCGTAGGAGCTACTTTACCACCAATAAATGAAACAATCGAAATAGGTAAAGGAAAGGTAATCCAAGAAGGAAAAAAATTAGCAATATTAAATTTTGGTGCAAGACTTAAGGAAACAATTAATGCATCAAATAATTTAAAGAAAAAAGGAATAAATATAACTATTGTTGACGCTCGTTTTGCTAAACCTTTAGATGAAAGTTTGATTTGGCAATTAGCAACTAATCACGAGTCAATTTTAACTATCGAAGAAGGCTCTATAGGAGGTTTTGGATCTCACGTTGTAGATTTTTTATCTAAAAAAAGTTTATTAGATACAAATTTAAAATTTCGATCTATGACACTTCCAGATATGTTTATAGATCAAGATATGCCAGAAAAAATGTATAAATTTGCTGGACTAGATGCAAAATCCATAGAGGATAAAATTTTAGATTTAATAAATTCTAATATTGTTTTACAAAAACAAAAATAGTTTTTATTTACATTGAGCCTTATGCATTAAATAGTGGTCTAGTAAAACACAAGCCAGCATCGCTTCACCAACTGGCACAGCTCTTATTCCAACACAAGGATCATGGCGCCCCCTTACTGATATAGACGTATTTTTTCCAAATTTGTCTATAGTCTTTCTTTTTTTTAAAATTGATGATGTTGGTTTTACAGCAAAAGAAACTACAATTTCTTGTCCAGAAGAAATTCCTCCTAAAATTCCTCCTGCATTATTTGATTGGAAATTTATTTTTTTATTTTTTTTAAATATTTGGTCAGAATTATCCTCACCACTTAGCATCGCTACATTCATGCCAGAACCAATATTTACTCCTTTAACCGCATTTATACTCATCATTGCTGAGGCAATATCAGAGTCTAATTTTGAATATATTGGTGCACCTAAACCTGGAGGAACACCATTAGCTCTTACTTCGATAATTGCGCCACACGAAGATCCAGATTTCCTGATGCTTAATAAATATTTTTCCCATAATTTTATCATAGATTTATCAGGACAAAAAAATGGATTTTTATTTATTATATTTTCATTCCAATTATTTGTGTCACATTTTAAAATACCTAGCTGTGTAACTGCTCCAACTATCTTAAACATTTTTCCAATTTTTTTATTTAATACTTTTTTTGCTATTGAACCTGCTGCAACTCTTGCAGCAGTTTCTCTAGCAGATGATCTTCCACCTCCCCTATAATCTCTAATTCCATATTTTTTAAAATAAGTGAAGTCTGCATGTCCTGGTCTAAATTTGTTTTTTATGTCACTATAATCTTTTGATCTCATGTCTTCATTATAGATAATTAATGAAATAGGCGTACCTGTAGTTTTTCCCTCGAATACACCAGATAAAATTTGAACTTTATCACTTTCTTTTCTTTGAGTTGTAAATTTTGATTGACCAGGTTTTCTTCTATTGAGATCTCTTTGAATATCTTGCTCTGTGAGATCAATTAGAGGTGGACAACCGTCAATTACGCATCCAATTGCAGTACCGTGAGACTCACCCCAAGTAGTGAAACGAAATAGCTTTCCAAAAGTGTTAAATGACATTATTTATAGTGTATAGATTATTTTGTTAAAATTATGAATCAAAAAAATTCTTTAGGCCTAGATAGTTGTTTTATTGACACAGATGAACCATTTGAACTTTTTGATAAATGGTATGGGGAAGCAAAGAAAAAAGAAATAAACGACCCTAATGCACTTTCTCTTGCAACCTCATCAAAAAATGGAATACCTTCAGTAAGAATGGTACTTTTAAAAGGGTATAGTAAAAATGGATTTGTGTTTTATACTAATTTTAATAGTCAAAAAGGAAATGAGATTATAGATAATCCTAATGTGGCAATGTGTTTTCATTGGAAAAGTTTATTGAGACAAGTAAGAATAAATGGAGATGTTTCTCAGGTTTCAGATCAGGTAGCAGATGAATATTATGATACAAGATCATATGAAAGTAGAATTGGCGCGTGGGCTTCCAATCAAAGTTCTGTGCTAAATAATAGAGATGAACTTTTTAATGCTATTGAAAAGTTCAAAAAGAAATTTGATGACAAAAATAAAGTACCTAGACCAAATCATTGGTCGGGATGGAGTTTAAAACCCCATAGTATCGAATTTTGGTTAGATGGTAAAAATAGAATTCACGAGAGATTGAAATATTTTAAAACTTCAGACGGCAACTGGAAAAAAATCTTATTAAGCCCTTAAAAATTTCTTGATATACTAAATGAGGTGAGATTATTTAATATATCTTTCTCTTTACAATCTTTAAAAATTGAGAGTGAACTTGATGCTAAGTCGATATAATGTTGAGCTTTTTTATAACATTCAGCTATAATTTTATATTTCTTTATAAGTTTCAAAATATAATCTAAATCATTATTTTTTCTGTCTTCACTTGAGAATATATCTTTAATTAATTTTTTTTCATCATCATTAATTTTTTGAAAAAGTAATATTATAGGTAGAGTTATTTTTCCTTCATAAAAGTCTTGACCAATTTTTTTTCCAAATATTTTTAAATCAGAATTATAATCAAGTGTATCATCTGCAATTTGAAATGTGAGACCTAAGTTTCTTCCATAAAATTCTAGTGCTTCTTTTTTCTTTGTATCAACCTCTGCCAAAATTGCTCCAACTTTAGTTGAGGCAGAAAAAAGTGCTGCAGTTTTATCAGTAATTATTTTAAGATATGTTTCTTCAAGCATATCAATTTCTCCTTTATGTTGAAGCTGTAGTATTTCACCTTGGGCAATTCTTGAAGATGTAGCAGAAAGTAATTTTAAAATTTCGATATTTCCGTCATCAACAATCATTTCAAAACATCTACTTAATAAATAGTCACCCAATAATATTGAGGATTGATTATTCCAAATTTTGTTTAAAGTTTTTTTACCCCTACGAATTTGACCATCATCAATTACATCGTCATGCATCAAAGTTGCAGCGTGTATCAGTTCTACACATGCAGCCAAATTGATATCTCTTGATCCTTTTTTATACCCACACAATCTTGCAGCACCGAGTGTTAATAAAGCTCTTAATCTTTTTCCTCCAGTATCAATATGATAAGCTGTCATTTTATTTGCTAATTCCACTTCACTAGAAAGTTTAGATTTAATCTTTTCCTCAACTAACAATAATTTTTCTTCTACAGAATTCTTTAATTGAAAGTAAGAGTTATTAATTTGATTTTTAAGCTTAACTACAGTTCCCATAGTCATTAAATTAGTACATAAAATTTAATTTATTACTTATCAATTGACGCACCCAAAACTTCAATTATAAGTAGTCTTTATTATCAATAAAAACTTCTATAAAAGTTAAAAATGTTATCTATTTTCAAAAAAAAAAAACTAGTTTCTCATATTAAGCTAAATGGGATCATAGGAAATGTAGGTAAGTTTCGACAAGGCATTGATTTCTCAGGACAAGAGGAAATGATACAAAAGGCTTTTTCACTTAAAAAAGCTACATGTGTTGCGATCTCAATAAATTCACCAGGTGGATCTCCTGTGCAATCGCATATGATTTACAATTATATTAGGTATCAAGCAAAAAAAAGTAAAAAAAAGGTAATAGTTTTTGCCGAGGATGTTGCTGCCTCAGGTGGTTACTTAATAGCTTGTGCTGGGGATGAGATTTATGCAAACTCAAGCTCAATTATAGGCTCGATTGGAGTTATTTATTCCTCTTTTGGTTTTACTGAACTTATTAAAAAAGTAGGTATAGAGAGACGAGTTCATACTGCTGGAAAAAATAAGAGTACACTTGATCCATTTTTAGATGAAAAAAAAGAAGATATTGAAAGACTTAAAAATATTCAATTAGACTTGCATCAAGACTTTATTAAAGTTGTTGAAAATAGTAGAGGCTCAAAACTTAAAAAAGATGGAATTGAACTATTTTCAGGTGAATTTTGGACTGGTCATAAAGCTAAACAACTTGGTTTGATAGATGAAATAGGTGATATAAACCAAATTTTAAAAAATAAGTATGGAGATGATGTAGTTATAAAAAAATTTGAGAAATCTAAAAGCTGGTTAAGTAAGAAACTATCAGCTTCAAACGATCAACTTGATAAAATAACTAATATTTTAGATGAAAGATCAATTTGGCAAAGATATGGTTTCTAAAAAAAAAAAGACAAAAACAAAACCACTAAGCTTTCAAGATACAATTTTTAATTTACAAAAATTTTGGAGTAAACAAGGTTGCGTAATTTTACAACCTTATGATCTTGAAGTAGGTGCTGGTACTTTTCATCCAGCAACAACTTTGAGATCTTTAGGATCAAAACCGTGGAAAGCCGCATATGTTCAACCTTCCAGGAGACCAACAGACGGCAGGTATGGTGAAAATCCAAACCGTCTTCAACATTATTATCAATTTCAAGTAATAATTAAACCTTCTTTGAGTAATATCAAAAAACTTTATTTAAATAGTTTATCTGTAATTGGTATAGACTACTTAAATCACGATATAAGATTTGTTGAGGATGACTGGGAAAGTCCCACTTTAGGAGCGGCTGGTTTAGGTTGGGAAGTTTGGTGTGACGGTATGGAGATTACTCAATTCACTTATTTTCAACAAATGGCAGGATTTGAGTGTAAGCCTGTGTCAGTTGAAATTACTTATGGTCTAGAAAGAATCTGCATGTTTACACAGCAAAAAAAAAATGTTTATGAATTGGAGTGGAATAATAATGGAGTGAAATATCGTGAAGTATATCACCAGTCTGAAAAAGAATTTTCAAAGTATAATTTTGAATATGCAAATACAGAAGTTTTATTTAAAATATTTGATATGTATGAAGCAGAGGCGATATCTTTAATTAAACATAAAATCTCACTTCCAGCCTATGATCAATGTCTAAAAGCAAGTCACGTTTTCAATGTCTTAGATGCTAGAGGCTCAATAAGTGTAGCAGAGAGAGCTGATTACATAGGCAGGATCAGGAATATAGTAAAATCAGTAGCAGAGGTCTGGATCGAAACTCAACAAGCTGTGTTGTGATGTCAGAATTTTTTTTAGAATTGTTTAGCGAAGAAATTCCAGTTTCACTTCAAAAGGATTTGAGGATTAAATTATTTGAAAATATTTGTAAGATTTTTGATGATAAATTTATAAAATCAAAAAAAAAGTTTTCCATATCAACTCCTAATAGATTAATTATTGTTTTTCAAGGAATAGATAAAGAAATAAAAAGTAAATCTACTGAAATTAAGGGTCCAAGTACCTCGTCTCCACCCCAAGCATTAGAGGGATTTTTAAAATCACAGAACTCAAATAAAAAAAATATATACATAAAAAAAATTGAAAAAGGTGAATTTTATTTTTTAAGAACTAAAGAAACTAAGTTACAAACTTCAGAATTATTAAAAGATGTTCTTCCAAAAATAATCAATGATTTCAAATGGAAAAAATCAATGAAATGGGGTGATTTTGACCTTAATTGGGGAAGGCCATTAAAATCAATCTTGTGTATTTTTGATAAAAAAGTAATCGATTTTAATTTGAAACATCTTAAATCGTCTAATTTAACTTTTATTGATAAAGATTTTGAAGATCAAACAAAAAAATTCATTAGTTTTAATGATTATAAAAATTTCTTTGAAAAAAAAGGCATTATATTAGATCAAGAAAAAAGAAAAAAAAAAATTTTAATTGAAATAAAAAAGATACTAGACAAGAAAAACTTAAAAATAAATAACAATGAAAAGTTATTAGATGAAGTAATTAATTTAGTGGAAAGACCTAGTGTTTTGTCATGTTCATTCGATAAAAAATTTTTATCAATACCTAGAGAAATTTTAATTTTAACAATGCAATCTCATCAAAAGTATCTTCCGCTCTTTACAAAAAAAGATGAGATAACAAATGAATTTATAGTTATTTCAAACAATGTTGATAAAAAAGGATTAATTAAAATTGGAAATGAGAGAGTTATTGAAGCAAGATTAAGTGATGCAGAATTTTTTTGGAATAAAGATAAATCACAGAACCTTGTAAAAAAAGTTTCTGAACTTAAGTCTATGAATTTTTTCAAAGGGCTTGGTACTTATTATGACAAAGTCCAAAGAATGAGAAAACTTGGAGCATTAATTTCTGATGAATTATTGATAAGTAAAGAAAAAGTAGAGCTTTCAGCATCAATATGTAAAACAGATCTAATTTCTGAAAGTGTAAGTGAGTTTCCTGAGCTTCAAGGAATAATGGGTAGTCATTTATCAAGTGCTCAAGGTTTTGATAAAGATGTTGTTGAAGCGATTAGAGATCAATATTTACCTATTGGTCTTCACTCAAATGTCCCAAAAAAACTTTATAGTATTGCTTTATCATTAACAGACAAAATTGATACTTTAAGTGGTTTTTTTGGTATTAATGAAAAACCATCAAGCTCAAAAGACCCGTATGCTCTTAGAAGAGTTGCGTTAAGTATAATTAGATTAATTATTGAAAATAAGATTGACCTGAAACTAACTGATTTATTAACTTATTCAACTAATTACTATTTAGATCAAAATTTTATATTTTCAAATAAACAATTACAAAAAGATTTGGTAAATTTTTTGAAAGAGAGGTTTAAATATTATCTTAAAGAAAAGGGTATAAGACATGACATTATTGATGCATCATCAAAAGATTTGAATTTAAATAAGATCTCAAATATTTTTGAAAAGTCTAATTGTTTAAATAAAGTTATTAATAAGCCTATTGGTGAGGATATAATATCTACATACAAAAGAGCCTCTAATATTTTAAACTCAGAGGTCAAGAATATTGAAAATGCCTTAGCAAATACAACTGATCCTGGTATCTTCAAGAGTGATTTTGAAAAAAACTTATATAAAAAGATTGAAGAATTAAGAAGACATTTCTCTGATATTTCAAAAAAACATAATTTTAATGAAACATTAGTTTTAATGTCTACTGCAAAGAAAGAGGTTTTTGCATTCTTTGACAATGTGAAAGTAAATGATGACAGTGAAAATGTTAAAAAAAATAGATTGGAACTGATTAATTTCTTCTGTAAAACCTGTGAAACTTTTATAAATTTTCAATTAATCAGAGATATTAATGAATAAGCTGATTTTTAATTTTAATTCAAAAGATACCAAGGGAATAAAGTATCCAAAAAATGTTTTAGGTGGCAAAGGTGCAAATTTATCTGAAATGGGACGAATGGGACTTCCTGTACCTCCAGGATTTACTATATCAACAAATGTCTGTGAATTATTCTTTAAAAATAAAAAAAAACTTAACTCAAACATAATTCAAAAAATTAAAGCTGAAATTAAAGTTATAGAGAAAAATGTTAAAAAAAAATTTGGAGATTTAAAAAATCCACTTTTATTATCTGTTAGATCTGGAGCTAGAGTTTCTATGCCAGGAATGATGGATACCATTCTCAATCTTGGTTTAAATGACAAAACTGTAAAGGCATTATCAAATAAAACTTTAAATGGAAGATTTGCTAAAGATAGTTACAGAAGATTTATCCAAATGTATGGAAATGTAGTTATGGGTGTTGAAAGCCATTTATTTGAGGAATTAATCGAAAATTACAAGTTAACTAAAGGTGTGCTGCTTGATACTGAGCTTGATGAAAGTGATTGGGATGGCTTGATAGGAGATTTCAAAAATATTGTAAAAGACAAGACAAAAAAAGAATTTCCACAAGACGTTAATGATCAGTTATTTGGTGCAATAAGTGCAGTTTTTTTGTCTTGGGACAGTAATAGAGCAAAAATTTACAGAAAATTAAATCATATTCCTTCAGAATGGGGTACGGCTGTAAATGTACAGTCAATGGTTTTTGGAAACATGGGAAACGATTGTGCTACTGGTGTAGTTTTTACCAGAAACCCCTCTGACGGATCTAATGATATATATGGTGAATATTTGATAAATGCTCAAGGTGAGGATGTTGTAGCAGGAACTAGAACACCTCAATACATTACTAAAAAAGCAAGAACAAAAGCTAAAGCAAAAAATGCCTCAATGGAGGAGTCAATGCCAAAAACTTTTGAACAATTAGAAAAAATTTTAAAAAAATTAGAAAAGCATTATAGAGATATGCAAGACGTTGAGTTTACTGTAGAAAATAATAATTTGTGGATATTGCAAACTAGATCAGGAAAGAGAACATCTAAATCTGCAGTTAAAATTGCTGTGGACATGGTCAAAGAAAAACTTATAACAAAAAAAGATGCTATTTTAAGAATTGACCCAAATTCTTTAGACTCTTTACTTCATCCAACTTTAGATGAAAAAAGTAAAATAAATGTTATTGCTAAAGGTCTACCCGCCTCACCTGGAGCAGCAAGTGGAAAGGTTGTTTTTACATCTGAAGAGGCTGAAAGATTAAATGGCATGATGCAAGAGGCTATTTTAGTTAGGATAGAAACTTCTCCCGAGGACATCCAGGGAATGCATGCCGCAAAAGGGATATTAACTGCTAGGGGTGGTATGACAAGTCATGCTGCTGTAGTAGCAAGAGGAATGGGAAGACCCTGTGTATCAGGATCGAGTGAAATAGATATAAATTATGATAAAAAGATTTTCAAAACTGCAGGTACTATAGTTAAAGAGGGTGATCTTATTACCATTGATGGATCAACTGGAAGAATAATTTTAGGGGACGTACCAACTGTCAAACCAGAAATTTCTGGAGATTTTTCAAAATTAATGAGTTGGGCGGATAAGGTACGAAAACTAAAGGTTAGAACAAATTCAGAAACTCCGGCAGATACTAAAATAGCAAGAGATTTTGGTGCCGAAGGTATTGGTCTCTGTAGAACAGAACATATGTTTTTCGATGAGGAGAGAATTTTATCTGTAAGAGAAATGATTTTATCAAAAACTAAAGAGGACAGAGCTAAAGCCCTTGAAAAGTTACTTCCACATCAAAAGAGAGATTTCATAGAAATTTTTAAGATTATGAGCAATTTACCTGTAACAGTGCGTTTACTCGATCCACCTCTACATGAGTTTTTACCAAATTCTGATAAGGAAATTTCAGAAATTGCAAATATCGTAGGTGCAGATATCAAAGAGGTGAGATCTAGAATATCAGAACTGCATGAACAAAATCCTATGCTTGGACACAGAGGTTGTAGGTTAGGAATTTCTTATCCAGAAATATATGAAATGCAAAGTAGGGCAATATTCGAGTCGCTTGTAGAATTGAAAAAAAGAAATATAAAAGCAGCAATACCCGAAATTATGATACCTTTGGTATCAACTGAAGCAGAAATAAAAATTATGAAAGGCCTAGTCCAAAATATTGCAAAAAGAGTTCAAGATGAAAATAAAATTAAGATTAATTTTACAGTTGGGACGATGATTGAGCTTCCTAGAGCAGCAATTAAAGCTAGGGATATCGCAAAACATGCTGAATTTTTCAGTTTTGGTACCAATGATTTAACCCAGACAACATTTGGTATAAGTAGAGATGATAGTGGAAAATTTCTTAATGATTATATAGATAATAAAATTTTTTCAATAGATCCCTTTATCTCGATCGATGAGGGTGTTAAAGATTTAATTTCGATTGCTGTTTCAGAAGGAAAAAAACAAAATAAGAAAATTAAACTTGGGATCTGTGGAGAGCATGGTGGAGATCCAAAAAGTATATCATTTTGTAGTAAAGCAGGTTTAAATTATGTTTCTTGCTCACCTTACAGAGTTCCGATAGCAAGACTTGCATCTGCACAGGCAGAATTATTAAATAAATAATGATCTTTGGGAGCTGTGGATTTTTACTAAATTAAATTTTTTAAATGAAATTTATATACTTTTCTTTTTATATCAATTTTGATTTTATTAAATTTTTTCTTAGTTATCACGTTGTAGTATTTACTATTTTCTGTATTTTGTTCTCGAAATTTAATAACTTTTTTATTAGCAATATTTGACAGAATTTTTTTAGCTAAATTTATTATAGATTGATAAATTCTTATTCTTAAATCTTTATAATCTTTAATTTGATTTTTTTTAAATTTTATATATTGAGATCTAATAATTTGCCCACTATCATAATTTTCATCCATAAAGTGCGCTGTAATTCCCAAAGCATCATTATTAAATAATGTCCATTCAGGACAAGTGCATCCCCTATACTTTGGTAATATCCCAGGATGAATATTTATTACTCCTTTAACTTTACTTAAAGTTGAAAAATTAATTTTATTAGGTGTTCCTGAATTATAAAGATATTTTATTTTATTATCTTTAATTATTTTGTAAAATTTTCTAGAGTTATGTGAAGGCACAAAATAAATTGGAATTTTAAAATCTGAGAGCTTAATTCTCTTATCAGCAAAATGATTACCTGTTCGCTCTTTGAATATTTCTAAAGTTTTACCATTTTTATTTGATTTAGCAAAAATAATGTAAAGGTTTATTCTTGAAATTGATTTTATTTCTTTAATCAAGAATGGTAATATTTGATCTGCTGTATTTGTAATAATACCAATATTAATCATTTTTTAGATAATATACATCATTAGTAACAAAAATAAGTGGCGCTCTGTAGAACGACCACTAAATCATTATTAACAGAAAATAAAGACTTTTGGAAACTTCTTCGTATAAACTTCGTAGTAATCTTCGTTGAACATTTTAGATAAGGTTTGTCGATATACAAAAATTCTAAATTGAAAGAGGGGCGTTCTGTTGCCAGGTGCCCCGAACCCCGTCTACTTAATTAACAAAGTTAATTATGCAGCAAGTGCGTAACTTTCGTTAGCAATTATAAGTAGCCCTTTTCGGAGGTACAATTCCGAACGAAAGAATAGCTTTTAGACACCCGTCGAATCTAGTTCACCCCCCTTAATTCATAATGGTGGAGGTGGTGGGTACTGCCCCCACGTCCGCAATGGTTATTACGAAATTCGTTTATCGTTATAGTTGGAAACCCAACATATATAATATAAAAATAAATGCTTAATTATACAAGTAATAATGTTTAAAAAAAAATTTATTTTAACAATAATAATTGCCATTCTACTTGTTGGTGTAACAATTGTAATATTCGATAAAGCTGCGAACACCCCAAAATATCAAACAAAGATTAATTCAATAATATTAAATAAATTTTTTCTCTTACCAGATCTTATTAAATCTACTGTGATGATTTTAAGTGGCAGAAGATCGTTTTCGAATTTATTTAATGATTATAATGTTAAATTTTTACCAGAAACTCAATATATAAACCTCAACTTAGAGAGAAAAAAAATCAATTACAAAAAGACAAATAGAAACTCTTTTTATGTTGATGTTTATGAAGATAACTTAATTGTAACAAGAAAAAATAATGAGTTTTATAGTATTAATTTTTCAGAATTAAATACAAAAGATAAAAAAATTAAATCTGAAAAATATGAAATAAATAAAAATTTTAACAGTGGTAGAGATATTTTTGACTCCTTAGTTTTGGGGAATAAAATTTTTGTTACAACAAATACTCAATATGACGATTGTAAAAAACTTGAAATATATTCTGCTAAAATAGAAAAAAAATTAGTTTTTGAGATTTTTAAATCTTTTGATGAATGTATAACTATTGGAATGGGTACAAGCCGACTTGAACATTTTATTTTTAATGATCAAGAAGGTCTTTTAATCAGTACTCAAGATGCAGATAATGATAAGCCAGGAAAAAAACCTCAAGATGATAATTCAATATTCGGTAAAATTTTATTTATGGATATTAAAACAAAAGAATTTCAAATTTTTTCCAAAGGACATAGAAATGCACAGGGACTTTTTGCAAAGGATAATGTTATATTATCTACAGAACATGGCCCCAAAGGTGGAGACGAATTAAACAAAATTGAATTTAAGAAAAATTACGGCTGGCCAATAGCTTCCTATGGAAAATCATACAGAAAAAAAAATTTAAAATATTTAAAAAGCCACAAGGATAATGGGTTCGAAGAACCGCTTTACGCATTTGTTCCGTCTATTGGAATATCACAATTAATAATATTACCGGATACATTCAACTCAGAGTGGCAATCTAGTGCCTTAGTAACATCTTTGAACGGAAGAAGTATTTATAGAGTTAAATTTGAGGATAAAAGTTTTAATAAAATAACTTATATGGAAAAAATATATATTGGTGAGAGAATCAGAGATATTAAATATGTTGATAAATTAAATTTTATTGTTGTAGCTTTGGAAAGAACTGGCGATATAGGGATTCTAAAAAACTATTAACAATAGGATTTTTTTTGAAACTTACAAAAGAACAATCAGAGGAAATTAAAAACCAACAGCTTCAAACTAGTGAGACAAAAAGAGTTACTTCAATAGAATTAGAGAAAATTTTATATGATGCAATTCCAGCATTGGACCATGGTTTTGTAAGGGTCGTTGATTATATGGGTGATGATACATCCATAGTTCAGTCAGCAAGAGTTTCATATGGAAAAGGCACAAAACAAGTTTCTACAGATAAGGGTTTAATAAAATATTTAATGAGACATTGGCATAGTACTCCATTTGAAATGTGTGAAATTAAATATCATATTAAGTTACCAATATTTATAGCTAGACAATGGATTAGACATAGGACAGCAAATGTTAATGAATATTCTGCTAGATATTCAATTCTAGATAAAGAATTTTATTTACCATCAAAAAATAATTTGGCTGCTCAATCAACTAGTAACAGACAAGGAAGAGGTGAGGTTCTTGAGGGTGAGCAAGCCGAAGAAGTATTAGATCTTTTGAAAAAAGATGCTGAAAGAACTTATAATAACTATGAAACTATGTTGAATGAAAGATATGATGGTTCAAGAATAGATGAAAAAAAAAAGGGGTTAGCTAGAGAACTTGCAAGAATGAATTTAACTTTAAATACCTATACACAGTGGTACTGGAAAACAGATTTGTTGAATTTAATGAATTTTTTAAGATTAAGAGCAGATAGTCATGCTCAATATGAAATTAGAGTTTATGCAGATATAATGTTAGATACTTTAAAAAAATGGGTTCCAATAACCTATGAGGCATTCATGGATTATAGAGTTGGAGGAACTGAAGTGTCTAATAAAGGAAAAGATATTATAATAAAATTAATTAAAGGTGAGAATGTTACCTTAGAAAATTCAGATTTATCGAAAAGAGAGTGGAATGAATTAATGGAAGCTTTTGGTCTTAAAGATAAATTGATTTAATCTTTTTTGCTAAATTAATATATATTGTTGAAATTTCATGATCTGGATCTGCCTCTACAATTGGTTTCCCCCTATCTCCTGACTTACCAACCTCCGGGTTTATTGGAATTTCACCTAAAAATTCTTTACTAAATTCTTCAGCTGTTTTTTTAACTCCTCCATCACCAAAAATTTTGTAATTTTTTCCGTCATCACCTTTGAAGAAACTCATATTATCAATGAGACCTAAAATTTTCACACCAAGTTTATCAAACATCTTTATACCCCTTTTAACATCAAGAAGAGCCACTTCCTGAGGGGTTGAAATAATTATCGCACCATCCATTTTTATTTCCTGTGAAAATGTCAACTGAGTATCTCCAGTACCTGGAGGCATATCGACAATGATAAAATCTAAATCTCTCCAATTTACTTTTTGAGTAAAAGTTTTGATAGCGCTAGTAACCATAGGACCTCTCCAAATCATAGGTGTTTGTTGGTCAGCTAAAAAACCAATAGACATACATTGAATCTCATATTTGATAATAGGCTCAAGTTTTTGACCATCACTTTTAGGTTTTTCGTTAATATCGAACATCTTTGGTATCGAAGGACCATAAATGTCTGCATCTAGTAATCCAACTTTGCAACCAGTTTTTTTTAATGCTAATGCAAGATTAGTGGCAAATGTAGATTTTCCAACACCGCCTTTTGCACTTGAAATAGCTATTGTAAATTTTGTTCCATTTATTGGATTCTTTTTAAAAATCTTTGGTTCCGCCTTACTTTTCATTGCGGCACTAAGTTCGGGCTTTTTATCTGACATATTCTGATCTTAACTTGTTTTTAGTAAATAACACACTATATAGATAATGTATGTCTGATGATTTTCAACAACGAGGTGGTAGCCCATGGGGGACACCTCCAGGAGGTGGAGGTGGAGGTAACGGTTCTGGAAGAGGACCCACGCCACCTGATATAGATAAAATAATAAGAGAATTACAAGATAAAATTAAAAAATTTTTACCAGGGAGTGCATCTTCTGGTGGTAAGCCAATAATTTTAGCTATTATAATTTTAGGCTTTATTTGGTTAGCAAGTGGTCTTTACAGAGTATTGCCTGATGAACAAGGTGTAGTATTACGATTTGGCAAATTTGTTAAAACTACTCAACCAGGATTAAACTACCATATACCGTTTCCAGTAGAAACAGTTCAAACACCAAAGGTAACAAAAGTAAATAGGATTGATATTGGATTTAGATCGGAGAGAGATAGTGGTTTTTCTTCTGGCGGTGGAGTTGCTGATGTTCCACAAGAAAGCTTAATGTTAACCGGAGATGAAAATATTGTTAACATTGATTTTTCAGTTTTTTGGGTAATAAAAGATGCCGGAAATTTTTTATTTAAAATTCAAGATCCTGAAGGAACAGTAAAGGCAGCGGCAGAGACTGCTATGAGAGAAGTAATTGCTAAAAGTGATATTCAACCAATATTAACAGAAGGTAGATCAAAGATTGAAGTTGAAACTCAAGACATTATTCAAACAATTTTGGACGATTATGAAAGTGGAATACAAATTACTCAAGTACAAACACAAAAAGCAGACCCACCTGATCAAGTAATTGATGCTTTTAGAGATGTGCAAGCTGCTAGAGCTGACATGGAGCGGTCAAAAAATGAAGCAGAGGCATATGCTAATGACGTAATTCCACGGGCTCGTGGTGAAGCTGCGAAAATTTTACAAGCTGCTGAAGCTTATAAAAAAGAAGTAGTTGCCAAGGCCGAAGGTGAGGCGAGTAGGTTTGTATCTATATATGATGAATACAAAAATGCTAAAGCAGTTACTCAGGAGAGAATGTATTTAGAAACAATGGAGAAAGTTTTAGCAGACATAGAAAAAGTGATAATAGAAAAAAATGCAGGATCTGGTGTAGTACCATACTTACCTCTTCCAGAGTTAAAAAAGAAAGTGACAAATTAAAATGAAAGCTGGAAAAATATTAGTTGGCTTATTAGTCGCGATTGGTGTCGTAGCCTATCTATCTGTAATTATCGTTAAAGAGGTAAACCAAGCAATTATTTTACAATTTGGTGATCCTAAGAGAATTATTATGAAACCAGGTTTAAATTTTAAGATCCCATTTATTCAAAACGTAGTTTATTTAGACAAAAGAATTTTAAATTTAGATGCTCCACCTGAGGAAGTTATTGCATCTGATCAAAAACGTTTGATAGTCGATGCATTTGCAAGATTTCAGATAATAGATCCATTGAAATTTTATATATCAGTTGGAAATGAGAGAGTAGCTAGATCAAGACTATCTACAATTATAAACTCAAGAATAAGAAATGTATTAGGTCAAGAGGAACTTCAAACATTACTTTCAAAGGACAGATCAAAACAAATGGCTTTGATTAAAGAGGGTGTAAATAATGAAGCGCAGAATTTTGGAATTAGAATTGTAGATGTAAGAATTAAAAGAGCAGATCTTCCTCAAGCAAACAGTGATGCAATTTACAGAAGAATGCAAACTGAGAGGGAAAGAGAAGCAAAAGAGTTTAGAGCTAAAGGAGCAGAAATGGCAGTAACAATTACTTCAACTGCCGATAAAGAAGTTACGGTAATTCTTGCTGATGCCCAAAAGCAATCTGAAATTATGAAAGGTGAAGGTGACGGAATGCGAAATAAAATCTTCGCTGATGCTTTTGGAAGGGATCCAGAATTTTTTGCATTTTATAGGGCAATGCAGGCATATGAAAAAGCATTGATAGGTGGAGAAACTTCTCTTATTTTATCACCAGACTCAGAGTTCTTTAAATTTTTTGGGAACATAAAACCTGAAATTCAGCAGTAGTTTTAATGAGAGAGCTAGCTATAGCTTTAGGTTTATTATTATTCATTGAGGGAATGTTGTATGCCTTATTTCCTTCAAAAATGAGAGTTATATTAAAAAAATTAGAATTAGTAAAAGACAGTCAATTAAGGGCTTACGGCTTAACTTTTGCTATTATAGGATTTGTGATTATTTATTATTTAAAAAGTTAGTATGATAAAATTAAAATCTTACTTAATATCAATTTTAATCTTTTTAAGTATCTCTGTCAGCTCGTATTCAAAAGGTGTTCCAGAGTCCTTTGCAGATTTAGCAGAAAAATTGATGCCGTCTGTAGTAAATATTTCTACTACTCAGACAGTAGTTACAAATTCAAATCCATTTCCTTTTCAATTTCCACCTGGTTCGCCTTTTGGAGATATGTTTAAAGAATTTGGAACACCACAAGAGAGAAAATCATCGGCATTAGGATCTGGATTTATAATCGATGAAAAAGGCATAGTTGTAACAAATAATCATGTTATCCAGGATGCAGAAGATATAATTGTTAAAGTGAATGGGGATAAGGAATATAAAGCAACAGTAGTTGGGTCTGACCCATTGTCAGATATTGCTGTCCTGCAACTAGACACTAAAGAAAAATTTATACCAGTTAAATTTGGGGACTCAGATGAAGCTAGAATAGGTGACTGGGTAATTGCAATTGGAAATCCTTTTGGATTAGGAGGAACAGTCACTTCAGGAATAATTTCCGCAAGAAATAGATCTATTGGTCTCTCTAGATATGAAGATTACATACAAACTGATGCATCAATAAATTCTGGAAACTCTGGAGGACCATTGTTTGACATGAGAGGTGATGTGATTGGAATAAATACTGCAATTCTTGGAAGAAGCGGTTCTATAGGAATTGGATTCTCTATTCCTTCTAATAGCGCTAAAATTGTTATTGATCAATTAATCGAATTTGGAGAAACTAAAAGAGGATGGTTAGGTGTAAGAATTCAAGATGTCACCAAAGAAATTGCGGATATAGAAAATTTAGATGAACCGAGGGGAGCACTAGTTGCCAGCGTTGCTGAAAACAGCCCATCAGATAAAGCTGGAGTTAAAGCTGGAGACATTATTCTAGAATTTAATGGAGAAAAAATAAACCAAATGAAAGAATTACCAATTATAGTTGCCCGAACTGAAGTTGGTAAGAAAGTTGATGTAAAAATTTGGAGAAACAAAAAAGAGATTATAAAAAAGATTACATTAGGCAGATTAGAAACTTCAGAAGATTTTAAAGTTTCAGAAAAAAGTCAAACAGATGAAAATAGAATTGATAAATTAAAAATAACAGTTAGAAAATTAAATAATGAGGATATAAGACAAAGAAATTTGCCTAATCAAACTAGAGGATTAGTAATTACAAATATTGAAAATGATTTTCACTGCAAATTTGCCAGATGATCTTGAAAAAATTTTAAAAATCCTAAGAAAT
>NZ_CVSS01000045.1 GCF_001180185.1 Candidatus Pelagibacter communis
GGCCCAAAGAGCCCTCCATTTCCACAATTTATGAGCTCATCATAAGAATAGGAGTTTTTTTTCATAAAATTTGAACACCTTATTACTTGATTTTACATAATTATAATATACATAAAGTTTAGAATAATTATAAAATACAATGTCAAAAAACCTTGAATTTATTGATAAATTGAGAGCTTCGGGTCTAAGGCCTACTAAACAGAGGCTTAAAATCTGTGAAGTGTTGTTTAACAGAGATAAAACTTTTCATTTCACAATTAAAGACCTGGCAAATAGCATTTCTATAGAACTGAACGAAAAGATATCTTTAGCTACAGTTTACAATACTGTTTATGCCTTTAAAAAAAAAGGATATTTAAAAGAGATTTCTATAAATAGTGATAAAAGTTATTTCGATACAAATACAACTAGTCACCATCATTTTTTTGACGAAGATACAAATGAGTTAATTGATTGTTCAGAAGAAGTTATTGAGACCCCAAAAATCAAAAAAAATATTTTAGGAAAAAAAATAAATTCAGTTGAAGTTTTAGTTAAAGTTGCAACTGATAATCAAAATCAAAAATAATATAGTAATATCAATACTTTAGATAATACATTATAATTGTTCTAAACTATTGACATTTGTGTTATAAAACTTATATAGTCGTCAACATTAATTAAGGAGATTAAAATGTCACTAAAAGGAACTAAAACGGAAGAAAACCTAAAAGCAGCATTTGCAGGTGAGAGCCAAGCAAATAGAAGATACTTATACTTTGCTCAAAAAGCTGATATAGAAGGTTACAATGATGTAGCCACAGTTTTTAGATCAACTGCTGAAGGGGAAACAGGACATGCTCATGGACATCTAGAGTATTTAGAACAAGTTGGTGATCCAGCAACTGGTAAACCTATAGGTGAAACTAAAGCAAATTTAGAGTCAGCAGTAGCTGGTGAAACACATGAATACACAGACATGTACCCAGGTATGGCAAAAACTGCAAGAGAAGAAGGATTTGAAGAAATTGCTGATTGGTTTGAAACATTAGCAAAAGCTGAAAAATCTCACGCTGGTAAATTCCAAAAAACTTTAGAATCTATTAGCTAATATATCGAATTAGTGGGCGTTTATTGCCCACTAAAACTTTTTTTAAATTTACTAAAACAAATGATTGATCAAGTTTTACTTACAATTAAGGATTGGTGTAATAAACCTGTAATTATGGTTTCAATTGTTTTAGTTTTAATAATGAATGTAGTGATATGAGTAAAGAAGGAAGTACAGAAGCCCCTATAAGACATCCAATAGACTTTGAAAATCCAGATTTCTTGAATCCAGAAAAATTAGACGCTGAAATGAGAAGAGTGTTTGATATTTGTCATGGTTGTAGAAGATGCTTTAATCTTTGTGACTCATTTCCAAAACTCTTTGATATGATTGATGAGTCAAAAAACGAGGATGTAGAAAGCTTATCGAGCAATCAATTTGCTCCAGTTGTGGACGCATGCACATTATGTGATATGTGTTTTATGACCAAATGTCCCTACGTGCCTCCACATGATTTTGATCTAGATTTCCCCCACTTAATGCTGAGATATAGAATGGCACAAAAGAAAAAAGGTACATTACCTGCTGTTCCTAGACAATTAGCTGAAATAGATAGAAATTCTAAAATTGGTGTAATGTTTTCAGGTTTAATTAATTGGCTGTCTAATATCAAAAATAAATTCTTCAGAAAAGTATTAGAAATAATTGCAGGTATAGATATCAGAGTTCAACTTCCAAAATATAATTCAGAAACTTTTTCTAATTTTTTTAAAAAAAATATTAACAAAATAAATTTTGAAAGTAAGAAAAGTGACAGAAAAGTTGTGATTTATTCAACTTGCTTTGTAAATTTTAACAAAAAAAATACAGGTGTTGCAGCTTTAAAAGTATTGAAGAAAAATGGAGTTGAGGTTCAAGAGGCTTATCCTGGATGTTGTGGAATGCCGTTTTTGGAACAAGCAGACTTAACAAAAGTAGTTGAACAAGCCAAAAAAGTTTCAAAAGATTTGTTAGAATGGATAGATAAAGGTTATAAAGTGGTCACTCTAACTGCTAGTTGTGGTTTAATGTTAAAATTTGAATGGCCACTTTTGCTACCGAATGACGAAAACATTAAGAAATTATCAGTTAATGTAATGGATATTGATGAGTATGTTGTTGATATTGCTAACAACGAGGGCATTGCCGAGGGATTAGGAGAGATTGATGGTGGTGTAACGGTTCATCATGCATGTCACGCTCGAGCACAAAATATGGGAATTAAAGCTAGAGATATGCTTAAATTAATTCCTAATATAAAAATTGATGTCGTTGAAAGATGTGCTGGCCATGGTGGTACATTTGGTGTAATGAAAGATACACATAATTTAGCAATTAAAGTTGGAAGACCAACTGCAAGACAAATTAAAACAAAAAATAATAAATATATGGCATCAGACTGTCCGTTAGCTGGCAAACATCTTAAGCAACTTGAGGAAGATACAAAAATTGCTAATGATGAGGCACTACATCCTATAGAATTGATAGCAAAAAGTTATAGATTGTAATTATGCCTAAAGATAAGAGAGAAATTTCCAAAGAAGATATTATGCCTTTAGATATTTATACAAAAAAAAGAAAAGAGATTCGAAAGAATATCGTTGAATTTAAAAAAGATAGAAGAGTTGCTTTAGGACCATATGCAACTTTTTATTTTGAGAGTTATGAGACAATGTTGGCACAAGTTCAAGAGATGCTTTACATTGAAAAAGGTGGAGATGAACAACTTAAAGATGAATTAGCTGCTTATAACCCATTAGTACCTAATGGAAAAGAATTGACATCAACTCTAATGTTTGAAATTGATAACCCTGTAAGCAAATGAGGTATTAAAACAAATCTTAGATATAGGAAAAAATCTTAATAATG
>NZ_CVSS01000046.1 GCF_001180185.1 Candidatus Pelagibacter communis
AAGGAGGTGCCTCATTAATATTTTTTCCTTTATCATTAATGATAGCTCTCACAGACCCCCATTGTAACTGTTATGGGGCATGTAGATCATGGAAAAACATCAGTGCTTGATGTTTTAAGGAGTGCAAATGTTGTATCAGGGGAATTTGGAGGTATTACTCAACATATCGGAGCGTATCAAATAGAGAGCCATTCAAATAAATTAACATTCATCGATACCCCTGGTCACGCTGCATTTACAGAAATGAGAGCTCGAGGAACTCAACTTACAGATGTTGTAGTTTTAGTTGTTGCCGCAGACGACGGAGTAAAGCCTCAAACAATAGAGTCAATTAAACATGCTAAAGCTGCAAATGTTCCAATAGTTGTTGCAATCAATAAATGTGATTTACCTGAGGCGGATCCACAAAAAATCAAAAATCAATTACTTGAATATGAATTAATTGCAGAGGACTTATCAGGAGATACTTTGATGGTTGAAATCTCAGCTAAAACAAAATTAAATTTAGAAAAATTAGTTGAGTCGATTTTACTTCAGGCTGAAATTTTAGATTTAAAGACTGATTTTGAATCTAAAGCAACAGGAGTTGTTTTAGAGTCCAAAATTGATGTTGGAAGAGGTCCAGTTGCTAATATAATTGTAACTACAGGAACTCTTAAAAAAGGTGACTTTTTCGTAAGTGGTTTAAAATGGGGAAAAGTGAGAGCTATCATTAATGATAAAGGAAAAAATATTAATGAGGCACCTCCTTCAACACCTGTAGAAATTTTAGGTATAAATGGTGCTGCAAAAGCCGGAGATGATTTTATTGTATTAGATAATGAAAAAGAGGCAAAATTGTTAAGTGAAAGTAGAGCAGAAGAAGCAAAAGTAGGAAAAAATCCACTATCATTTGCAACTCAAGAGTCTGCATTTTCTAGTAAATCTGCAGAGGAATTAAACTTAATTATTAAATCAGATGTACATGGATCATCAGAAGCTATAAAAAATGCAATCAGTCAAATTAAACATGAGGAAGTAAAACCAAAGATTATTTTAGCTGATATCGGAATGGTTACTGAAACAGATGTGACTTTAGCAAAAGCCTCAAATGCTGTTTTAATCGCTTTTAATGTAAAACCTAGTAAAGAAGCTAAAAAGCTTGCAGAAAACGAAGGTATAAAAATTTCGTCGTATAATATAATTTATGAGGTTTTAGATTATATTAAAAAAAGAATGTCTGGATTACTAATGCCAGATGTTAAAGAAAATATTTCAGGTAATGCAGAAGTTCTTCAAATTTTTAAAGTATCAGGTGCAGGAAAGGTAGCAGGTTGTAAAATAACAGAGGGAGAGATAAATAGTACCTCAGATGTAAGATTAATAAGGGATGGAAATATAATTTATACTGGAAAAGTGAGTACTATATTTAGAGAAAAAAATCAGGTAAAAAATGTTAGCAATGGTCAAGAGTGCGGAATTACGATAAAAGATTATATGGATTATCAAAAAGGTGACATAATAGAGGCTTTTAATATAACTTCAAAAGAGAGAACAATATAATGGCCGATAGAATAGGCAAACCAGTTTCTCAGAGACAACTAAGAGTTGGAGAGATGATTAAACAATCTTTAAGTATGATATTTATAAAAAATGAGGCAAAAGTGCCAAATTTAGAAACAAATATGATTACAGTTACAGAAGTTAAAATGAGTCAAGATTTAAAGATAGCAAAGGCATATGTAATGCCGTTAGGTGGAAAAGATGCAGACGAGGTTATTAATAAACTTAAAGATTACTCATTTTTGATAAGAAAAATACTATCAAAGAAAGTATTTATGAAATTTTTACCAAAATTACTTTTTAGAAAAGATGAGTCTTTTGAGTATGCAGAAAAAATAGAAAACTTGATAAAACAAACAAACAAATAGGAAATAATTATATGAATATAAAAGCAAAAGAGCTAGCAATTCATGAAAAAGATACTGGTTCATCAGAAATTCAAATTGCACTTTTAACTGAAAAAATTGAAACACTCTCAAAGCATATTAAGCAGTTCAAAAAAGATAAACATTCCTCAGTTGGATTATTGAGAGCGGTTAATAGAAGAAAAAAATTATTAGATTATCTTAAAAGAAATAAGATGGATTCTTACAAAAATGTACTGTCGAAATTGAATTTAAGAAAATAGAAGTCAAGTTGGCTAGAACGGAATGGAACGAAACGAACGAAACGAAATGGAAATGAAATGTTTAAAGTATATAAGAAGGAAATTGAAGTAGCAGGAAAAAAGATAAGTTTAGAAACAGGAAAGATAGCGAGACAGGCAGATGGCGCAATAATAGCAAGATGTGGCGAGACGGTAGTTTTAGCAACAGTAGTAGGAGCAAAAAAAGTAAATCCTGATGTGGATTACTTTCCATTGTCAGTTAATTACCAAGAAAAATATTATGCGGCTGGAAAAATTCCAGGTGGATATTTCAAAAGAGAAGCAAGACCAACTGAAAGTGAAACATTAATCTCTAGATTAATTGATAGACCAATCAGACCATTGTTTCCTGATGAATTTAAAAATGAAGTTCAGTTATTACCAACTGTAATTTCATATGATAAAGAAAATGAAGCAGATATTTTATCAATTACAGCTTCATCAGCAGCATTAGCTATATCGGGAATGCCATTTATGGGTCCTGTTGGAGCGTCTAGGGTTGGATATATTGATGGAAAATATGTTTTAAATCCATCTAAAACAGAATTAGAAAAATCAAAATTAGACTTAGTTGTAGCAGGTACAAAAGATGCTGTGCTTATGGTTGAGTCTGAGGCAAGCGGTTTAACAGAGGAAGAAATGTTAAATGCAGTTAAATTTGGTCATGAAGGTTTTGTTCCAGTAATTGGAATGATAGAGGAACTTGCAAAAGAGTGCAGAAAACCTGAATGGACTATTGAAAAGAAAGACTTATCTGAAGTTAAGAAAAAACTTGAGACAACTTTTACTGAAGATCTTAAGAAAGCTTTTGGAACTAGAGATAAACAAGATAGATCAAATCAAATATCAGAAATCACAGATAAGGCTAAAAAGCTTTTTTCTTTTTAATAATTTCTTCTGCTTTTTCCTCTCTAATAGGGTTATGTCCAAATTCT
>NZ_CVSS01000047.1 GCF_001180185.1 Candidatus Pelagibacter communis
ACTTCAACACCTTTTTTGTAAATTATTACAGTTGGTACACCTCTTATTCCTGTTGCACTTCCGACTACTAATCCGTCTGCTTTTTTAAGAGATTTTATAGTTTTTTCAGTAATTCCGAATCCTATGACTACGTTCTTAGATGAATTTTGTTTTTTTATTTTTGAATATTCATTTAATATTTTTTTAGAAGAGACTTTTAATTTTCCTCCAGTTGTAGACAGCATACTTATATAATAAATCATATCATGAGAATTCTTAATTATTTCTTTTAAACGTACTTTTGATGTTGTGGGTGAAATGAGTTGAATGAAATTAATATTCTTTTTTTTTACATTTTTTAGCAAAAATTTTATTTTCAGGAAATGGTAAGTCTACAACAATCAAACCATCTACTTTTGATTTTTGACATTTTTTAATGAATTTACTTTCACCGTATTGGTAAATCATATTATAATAACCCATCAAAATAATTGGTTTATTTTTTCTTATTTTTTTAAATTGAGCTGCAATCAAAAAAACATCATTGATTTTAATTCCATTTTTTATAGCTCGATAAGCACTAGTTTGGATTTGACCACCATCAGCGATTGGTGTGTTATGCGGAAAACCTAATTCACAAATATCAGCATATTGAGAAATAGATTTTAGAATTTCTAACGATTTTTTTTTTGTATTATCTCCAGCAACTGTATATGTGAGTAAAGCTGGTCTATTTTCATTCTTTGTTATTTTAAATGTTTGATTAATTAAAGTATTAATCATTAATATTTTCCCAATCTTTTTTTTAATATATCTTTATCTTTTTTTGCATCCCCACAAGAGTTTACAATGCAAATTGTGTCTTTACTTAATTTGGGAGCAATTTTAATCACCTCTGCAAAAGCATGACTTGGCTCTAAACTTGGATTCAATTTTTCAAATTTAGTTACTAATTTATATGCATTTAAAGCTTCTTCATCTGTAGCAAAAGTATATCTTGCTCTTTTTGTATCCTTTAAAAAACAATGTATTGGACTGACTCCAGGATAGTCTAGACCTGCACTAATTGACTCCGTTTCGTGTATTTGACCTTCATTACTTTGACAAACATAGGATGCTGCGCCGTGAAGAATTCCAATTTTAGCATTTCTACTTAAAGGTGCAGCATGTAACTTTGAATTTTTTGGACCACCTGCCTCAACACCAATTAATTCTATCTGTTTTTTATTATAATCAATAAATTCACTCCAAAAACCATAAGCTGAGCTTCCTCCACCAACACAATTAATTAATTTGATCTTTTCAGGTATTTTTCTAAATTCTTTTTTTAATTGAAATTTAAGTTCTCTTGATATTTGGGCAGTGCTCCAACCACAAATTTTTACAAAGATATTTGGTCCAACAGTTGAACCTACGCACATGTGTGTGTTGTTGCAATTAGAAACCCAATATCTCATACATTCACTAACTGCATCAACTAAGGTTTGACTGCCAGAGTAAACAGGAATAATTTCTGCTCCATTTTTTTTCATAGCATCACAATTAGGTTTCTGTCGTTTTATGTCTTTCGCTCCCATGAATATCTTACATTTTAGACCAAATTTTTTAGCAGCCATACTTAACATTTTTCCAGCATATCCTGCACCAGTGTCTCCAATGATATATTTTTTTCCCATGGCTTTACAAATTAAAGCATGCACTGTTGCATTATAAATCTTATGTGCACCACCGTTTGCCTCAGATACTACTTTTGCCCATATTTGAGCACCACCTAAGTGATTGCTCAGATTTTCTAATTTAATAAATGGTGTAGGCGATCCGATATAATTTTTAAAATAATAATCTCTTTTTTGTAAAAACTCTCTATTTTTTCTAAGTTTTTCAAATTCCTCAGTTAAGTCTTGAACTGGTTTTTTTAATGTCTCAGGAACAAAGCTTCCTCCAAATTTTTTACCCCAAAATCCATTTTTATCATGTTGATCAATTAATTGTATGTTCTTTTTAATTTTCATTATTTATATTTTTTATCTTATTCAAAAAAATTTCTATTTTGGAAACATCTTTAATTCCAGAGGTTTCTACTCCTCCTGATATATCTATAATATCAGTTATTTTCTTGTAATTTTCAAGCTCATCATTTATTTGAATATCTCCTGCAAGCATTATTTCTTTATCAAATTTTATATCTTTTAAAAGAGAATGGTTGAAGGATTTACTTTTTTCATATCCCTTACTATCAAATAAATAAATATCTGAAACAGATTTATATAGAGAGTATTTATTCACATCATCTATATTTTGAATAGTAAAAGCCGTTATGATCTTTTTATTATATTTTTCTTTAATTTTTTGTATCTCGCTTGGATTACAATCATAAATTTGGTAAAAATCAAAAGGTAGATTTTTTATTTCTTCTAATATTCTGTCATCTGGTTTAACGAGTACAGCCACATAATAAGACTTTTTTTTTTTAACTTTTAGTAAATCTTTTAATTTATCAACTGTAACATATCTTTTTGATTTTGGATAATTAACAATAAAACCAATAAAATTTGGAGGGTCAATATGTTCAGTTAAAAATTTGAGAGTTCTTAAATCTGATATTCCACAAATTTTTGATTTCATTTAATTTAAAGAGGATAAAATATTTTGAATATTTTTTTTTGGATCACCATTGGTAATTGGTCGTCCAATTATCAAACAATCACTTCCGGCGTCCAGTGCTTGTTTCGCATTCATTGTTCTTTTTTGATCATCTTTATTTTTATCTTGTCTTATACCTGGTGTAAAACATTTAAGATTCGGTGCAACTTTTTTGATAGTCTTAGTTTCTAAAGGGCTACAAATTACTCCATGTAAAT
>NZ_CVSS01000048.1 GCF_001180185.1 Candidatus Pelagibacter communis
AAAAAATTTCAGCTTTCCCGGAAGAGGATGTTGATAGAACTTCAGCTGAAGGAAAAGCTTCCTCAGTTCAGTTTATTCATTTTCGATTTACGGATGATCAAATTAAGAAATTTAAAAGTACCTCAGAAATTGAAATAGGTATAGATCATGAGGAATATTCACATACCACTAAGTTGTCTATGAGTACAATTAAGTCATTGTCAGAAGATTTTGGTTCATAAACCCCATAATCCACTTTTATCAACCCAACCAACAATTTTTTCTGTTTCCACTCTACACCATTCTTTTTCACATTTTTGAATAATAAGTAATCTTCCTTCCCTAATTTTTGCTAGTGGCTCTGAAAATTTTGTAGAATTTTTAAAGAGTATTTTATCTTTTGTCGAAATTACTGAATTAATTTTTTTTAGTTGAGAAATATGAATCCAACCACTATTTTTTTTATGATCTATAATTCTTCTAAAATTTTCTTTTTTATCTATTTGTTTTATTGGGAGATTTTTCTTTTTATAAATAAACTTAACTGGAAATTCAAAACTAGGTCCGTATCTAACATTCACTTTACTTTTCTTTAATGATAAAAATTTTTCTTCCGCTTTTAAAAAAGTAGCTTGAGAAAAAAAAATCGTTATCAAAAAAATTGAAAAATTTATTTTTAGCATTTACACTTTTTTTGTTTATTAATTTTTACTTTTCTAAAATTAAGGCTCAACAAATCTATTATAAGAATTTCATTATTAAGATTTTTTCCTATATCTAAGATTTGTTTTAATACCTCATTTGCTTGTAGGGTTCCTATTATTCCCGCAACAGTTCCAAGCACACCCTCATATTCGCAATTTAAAATATCATCAGAAATTTCATCATTTTGAAAAAAACAGCGTAAACAAGGATTTTTGCTATTTGCAAAATTGTAAGTAAATATATGACCATCAAATTTACTAATTGCACCAACAACAAGAAATTTTTAATCTTAAAGAGTAATCGTTAATTAAAAATTTAGTTTTAAAATTATCACTTCCATCAACTATGTAATCATATTTTTCAATTAATCTTCCTGCGTTTTTTTTCGTTAAGATTTAATTTAAAGCTTTTTATTGAAATTTTAGGATTAATCTTCTTTAAT
>NZ_CVSS01000049.1 GCF_001180185.1 Candidatus Pelagibacter communis
GAAGAATTATGGAGCACCACATTAGATCCAGAGACCAGAAATTTGTTACAAGTTCAGTATTCGAAAGATATGAAAAAAGATCAGAATTTAATCCATACCTTAATGGGTAATGATGTTGCGTTAAGAAAAGATTTTATAATTTCAAACTCTATTAATGTGCAAAATTTAGATATATAAAATGAAGTTTTTTGAAACTTCAAAATATTTTTCCTTTAAAAAATCTACATATTTAAGTTTAAGATGGATTGGAATATTTGGTCAACTATTTGCAGTATATTTTGTCTATTTTTTTCTGAATTTTAAATTCGATTTTTTAATATCAAACTTGATTATTCTTATTGGAACAATCAGTAACCTTTATTTGATGTTTATTTATAAAAAAACTCAGTTATCTGATAGATCTGCATTCTTTTTTTTATTAATCGATATACTTCAATTAGGAATCTTACTCTATCTTACAGGAGGAATACTTAATCCTTTTGTAATTTTTATACTAATTCCTAGTGTGTTTTCATCTTCAAATTTAAGTTTTAAAACTAATACTTTGTTAGTTGTATTGACATTTATTACGATTATATTTTTAACTTTTTATTCAACAGAATTACCTTCACCATTGAACGAACATTTTCACGTTAGTCCTTACTATTATTACTCAATACCAATAGCTCTTGTAATAGCTCTATTTTTTTTAAATTATTTTGCAATGACTTTTGGAACACAATCTCGTTTAAGGAAAGAAGCTTTGGCAAAAATGGAGGAGGTAATGGCTAAAGAACATGAACTTTTATCACTAGGTGGACAAGCCGCAGCAGCAGCGCATTCTCTGGGCACTCCTCTTTCAACAATTAAAATAATTGTGCAAGATTTGAGTAAGCAATTTAAAGGACAGAAAGAAATTGAAAAAGATGTTGAGTTGCTATCCTCTCAAGTAGAAAGATGTAACCAAATACTTAAACGATTAAGTTTAAATCCAGTTGAGGAAGATGATTTTATAGACAAAGATATAACTATTCGTGATTACTTAAATGAAATAATTTCCTCTTTTGAAGAGATAAGTAAAAAGAAATTTACTTTCAATTACGATCAAGACTCAAATGCAAAAAAAATTACTAAATCTATCGAGATAGTGTATGGTTTAAGAAACTTTATTGGAAATGCTAATAAGTTTGCAAAAGAAAATATTTTTATAAATTTGAAAAGTGACAGTGAAATAACAGAGATAAAAATTGAAGATGATGGATCTGGTTATCCAAGAGATATTTTATCAAAAATTGGAGAACCATATTTGAGATCTAGTAGTGATGATAACAAGTCAAATAAAGGATTAGGACTTGGATTATTTATTGGAAAAACTTTACTAGAAAAAAATTTTGCTTCTTTAAATTGTAGAAATTCAAAAACAAGAAGTGGAGCAGAAGTTATAATTACTTGGAATAATAAGGATTTATTTAATATTTAATGAAATATTTTTTTTGATTCAAACAGTGAGCCTAATTGAGAAATCATTACGTCACCCAATTCATTAACATCTGTTATTTTAATAGCTCGATTGTAATATCTAGATACATCGTGACCAATACCAATTGCTAATATTTCAATTTCAGTTTTTTCTTCTATGAATTTGACCATTTTTTTTAAATGTTTCTCAAGAAAATCACCTGAGTTTACTGACAATGTTGAGTCGTCTACTGGAGCACCATCTGAAATTACCATCATTATTTTTCTTTCTTCTTTTCTTTTTTTCAATCTAGTAAAGGCCCAATTAATTGCTTCACCATCAATATTTTCTTTAAGTAATCCTTCTTTCAACATTAATCCTAAATTATTCTTTGCTTGTCTCCAATGTGTGTCAGCACTTTTATAAATAATATGTCTTAAGTCATTTAGTCTACCCGGAGTTTTAGGCTTTTCTTGTTTGTTCCAAAACTCTCTACTTTTACCACCTTTCCAATTCTTGGTTGTAAATCCTAAAATTTCTACTTTTACTGAACATCGCTCTAATGTCCTAGATAAAATATCTGCACATATAGCTGCAATAGTAATTGGCCTTCCCCTCATAGATCCCGAGTTGTCAATTAATAATGTTACTATTGTATCTTTAAAATCTAAATCTTTTTCTTTTTTAAATGATAAAGAGTTATAAGGATCCATGATTATTCTTGGAAGTTTAGAGCTATCTAACAATCCTTCCTCTAGGTCAAATTCCCAAGCTCTATTCTGTTTTGCAAGAAGTTTTCTTTGTAATTTATTTGCTAATTTTGTAACAATATCTTGGAAACCAATTAATTGTTGATCTAGAGTTTTCCTTAGTTTATTTGCTTCATCTGAATTTTCTAAATTTTCTGCTTTTATAATTTCATCAAACTGAGTTGTAAAAATTTTATATTCAAGATTAAAGTTATTAATATTTCTGTTCTGAACAATATGTTCTGCACTATCTTGATCTGAGTCAGTGTCAACTAATTCTTCATCTAATTTATATTGATCAATATCGTAATCAGAATCTGAGCTATCCTCTGCTTTGTCATCTTTGTTGTCATCATTTATATCTTCTCCGTTATCATTATTGTCTTTTGATGAATTGTTATCTTCATTTTCTTGAATATCTTCTTTAGTTTCCTCATCATCCTCAGTTTCAAAAATTTCCAAGTTTTGTAAAATTTCCATAAACTTTGAATTATATAAATTCTGGTCCTCTAAATTATCTTTTAAAAATTTGATGTGTTCATTTATTGATTCATCAAAATCTTTTTCCCAAAAATTTAACATTTCTGTGGTAATTGAGTTTAATTTAAGATTGTAAAATTTTTTTAACATATAAAGTTCAAATGCTTCTGCCAAAGGCACGTCGTCTTTTGTTTTAAGCTGATCTTTCCTCTTATGACTTATAATCTGCTGATAATTTTCTTTTATATTTTTTTCAATTCCTTTTAGCATTTTACTTCCTAAAATTTCATATCTTATTTTTTCTGCAATCGCATATAATGATTTATAATTTGCATTTTTTGGAAGATTTTTTTTATAAATTTTATTATCAGAAAACTTTTTTTTTAGGGCAGTAGAGTCTGCCTCTGCTCTAGCTTTCACGAAGTCGTTCTTGCTATCTACACTATCTAACTCAAAGATATCTAATTTATTTAGATTTTTATTTGCCTCATCTTTTTTTCTTAAATCTATATCATCCGAAATAACTCTAATTGTAGAAGTTAAAGCTTGTTTAAATCTCTCTTTAAGATTTGTATCTTTGTTGCTCATTTAATTTGAATATTTAAAAGAGACTCAGGCAGGTCTTCTCCAAAACATCTTTGATAATATTCTGCAATTGTATTTTTCTCTAATTCATCACATTTATTTAAAAAAGTTACTCTAAAGGCATAACCTGTATCTTTAAAAATTTCTGTATTTTCTGCCCAATGTAATACAGTCCTTGGACTCATTACCGTTGAAATATCTCCATTAATAAATCCTTTTCTAGTTAGAGAAGCTACTTTAATCATATTTGATACTTTTTCTTTACCTTTTGGATTATTTAAATTTTTGTTTTTAGCTAAAACAATTTCCATTTCTTTCTCTAAGTTAAGGTAATTTAAGGTTGTTACAATATTCCATCTATCCATTTGGCCTTGATTAATTTGTTGAGTTCCATGATAAAGACCAGTTGTATCTCCTAGACCAACCGTATTAGATGTTGCAAATAATCTAAAATATTTATTTTGTTTTATAACTTTATTTTTATCTAGTAAGGTAAAATTTCCCTCAGCCTCAAGCACTCTTTGAATAACAAACATTACATCTGGCCTTCCTGCATCATATTCATCAAAAACTAACGCCACTGGATTTTGAATAGACCATGGAAGAATGCCCTCATTAAATTGAGTAACTTGTTTTCCATCTTTTAAAACTATTGCGTCTTTTCCAATTAGATCAATTCGACTTATATGACTGTCTAAATTCACTCTAACACACGGCCAATTTAATCTCGCAGCTACTTGCTCTATATGAGTAGATTTTCCTGTGCCATGGTATCCTTGTATTAAGACTCTTTTATTAAAAGCAAATCCAGAAATTATTGCTAGAGTTGTATCTCGATCGAATTTGTATGTTTTATCAATCTCAGGCACATACTCACTCTTTTTTGAAAAAGCATTAGTTTCCATATCAGCATCAATACCAAAAGTTTGTTTTACTGATATTTTTATATCTGGTTTTGTATTAAGATCAGGTGTCAATTTTTTCTCTGTATGTGTTTTTAAGTTGAGTGTAAGCTAAAGTTATCTGCTTTAGTTTTTCCTCATATTTTTTGTTTCCTTCATTTATATCTGGGTGAAATTTTTTGACAAGTACTTTGAACTTATCTTGAATTTTATGCCACTTTAAGCCTACCGAAACACCTAAAATACTGAAAGCTTTAATATCTTTATGATCAAATTTAAATTGACGCATATGATTAAAATCGCTTTTAAATTTATCTTTGTCTAATTCATCTTTAAGTGTGTTGTTCCATAAAACTTTAAAAAAGTTATCTGAAGAACTAAAGCTTTGGGTAGGTTTGTGCCAAATCATATCTGATTTTAAAAAATCTATAACTTGATCATCATTCATACCTGCAAAATAGTTCCAGTTTTTATTAAATTCTTTGACATGTTCCAAACATAATAGACGATATTTTTTACTATTATCTTTTTCAATAGGCGCTTTATATTCGCCTTCTTTTTTACAATTATTCCAGTCACATATATTTTTCATGATATAATGTTTGTATTTATGGATATAAATAATTTAATTGCAATCGTAAAAAAAAAAATAGAGGATGAAATTGTAATTGAGAAAATTTTAATAGAAGATAAGTCATTTTTACATAAGAAACATCAGGGAAATCAAAAAGGAAAATTTCATCTAAAAATTACTATTCATTCAAAAGAACTAAAAAATTTAAATAGAATCGATGGTAATAAAAAGATTTATAAAGTCATAAAAAAAGAAATGAATTTATATATACACTCTTTACAGATTTTAATTTACTAGTTCCTTTTGTAAAAATTTTCTTATTTTAGATACATCGTATTTATTATCAATTATTGAAGTCCCAATTTCTTTAAGTAGTATTAGATTTATATTTTTTGATACATTTTTCTTATCCTTTTTCATGAAGTTCAAAATACTATTCAAATCGTGAATAGTAAAATATTTTTTTATATTTGATGGTAATTTCATTTTATTAATATGATTAATTATTTTATTAAAATCTTTAAATTTAATTAATTTACTATTTAAGCTAAATCTTAATGCAGAAGTAATTCCTAAAATTACAGCTTCTCCGTGATTTAATTTTTTAGAATATCCCAATGCTGCTTCGTAAGCATGTGCAAACGTATGTCCCAAATTTAATATTTTTCTAATACCTTTTTCTTTCTCATCTTTTTCAACAATGGTTTTTTTAATTTTACAACTTTCAAAAATAGATTTTTCAATATATGGACTTCTTAAATTCAAAATGTCACTAGAATTTTTATCCAAATATTTATAAAAATTTTTGTTTATAATTAAAGAATGTTTTAATATCTCTCCATATCCACATATGATTTCTCTTTTCGGTAAAGATTTTAAAAATTCAGTATCACTTATAACTATTTTAGGCTGATAAAAACTGCCAATAAGATTTTTTCCTTCTTTAGTGTTAATTCCTGTTTTACCACCCACTGATGAGTCTACTTGAGATAGTAAAGTTGTTGGTATATTCACAAATTTTAGACCTCTTTTGAATAAACTTGCAGCAAAACCACTGACATCTCCTGTTATACCTCCACCTATAGCTATTACACAATCAAACCTGGAAAAGTTTTTGTTTAATAAAATTTGTAGAATCTTATTTATAGATTTAAGATTTTTATTTTTTTCATTAGCAACAAATTGAAATTTATATACTTTCTTATTCTTTAGAGATTTCGTAATTTTTGAAATCATTTTTTTTGGGATTTTTGTATCAATGACAAGCAGACATTGATTATAATCATTCAAATTTTTATTTAAGTACAAATTTAAATCTTTAATCAAATTTGAACCAATTATTATTGGATAGGTTTCTGAATTATTTTTGATATTTAATTTAATGGGCCTCATAAATTTTAATTATATTGTTTGCAATTTGATTTTTTGTATGATTTTCACAGTCAATTCTATACATAGCTTTTGAATACACAACTGCACGTTTTTTAATTAACTTATAAAGTTCATATTTTGAAGAGTTAAAGGCTATTGGTCTCTTCGAGCTATTTTTTATTCTTTCGATTAATGTTTTTATATCCCAATTTAGCCAAAATGAAATATGATTGTCCAAAATTTCTTTTTTTATATTTTTATTCAAAAAAGCTCCCCCACCAAGAGAAACAACTGTTCTATTTTTTTTAAGTGTCTTTAAAGTAATAAATTCCTCTATTTCTCTAAAATACTTTTCACTTTCTTTTTCGAATATTTTTGAAATTGGCATACCTTCTTTTTTTTCTATTTCTTTATCAATATCAATAAAATCAATATTTAATTTTTTAGACACAATTAAGCCAATAGACGACTTGCCTGAACCCATCATTCCTAAAAAGACTAAATTTTCTTTTGATTTCATAAATTTCTGTATTGAAAAAACACAATTATGTCTCAATTTGATTTTAATCAACGTTATATGCAATTTACAAGAAAAACAAGTTCCAGCCAAAGAACTATTAGTTTAATCATCAAACTATCAGTAATTGTAGTTCTGTTTCTGGGAATAATTTTTCTTTTAAGTAAGTTAGATTTCCCTGCGCCGAAAAAGGAAATAGAAAAAATTATCACCAATGAAAATTTTAAGATTGTTAAATAATAATTATTTTTCAATTATATTTGTTATTTTCTTTATAAATAATACAGCCATCAAAGCAGAGAATCAGCCAGTTGATATTTGGAAGTTAGATCAAAATGAAAACGAGGTAATCAAATCAGATAATAATCAAGATGATTTAGATGATGTAAATTTTGAAGCTCCTGAGCCAAGTATATATGATTTACAGTCTCAAAAGGAGACAGATTTAGTTCAAGTAGACTCCTCAATTGGCTCTCAACAAGTTAAAATTTTAGGATTATATGATCCAGAAGATTATGACCTTAAAATGGATATGTGGTCAAATTCTAATGGTGATCAACTTAAGTCGCTTTTTTCTAACGTTAATAAACTTAATCTATCTAGAGATGCCTCAGAGTTAATGAACATAGTAATGTTAACCAATTCTTATTATCCAGAACAAAACATTAAAGATGATGAATTTTTAAAAATGAAATCAGATTGGTTAATTAAAAATAATGATAGAGATTTGATTGAAAAATATTTGATAAATAATCAAATATTAAATGTTCATCCCAAACTTAGTAGATACTTAGTTGATCAACATTTAGCAGAGTCTAATATTGAAAAAGCATGTAAACTATTTTTAAGAAACACCCAAGTAATACAAAATGACTATTTATCAAAATTTAATCTTTATTGTTTAATTAATGATGGAAGAAATGAAGAGGCGCAACTCATTTTAGATTTAAAAAAGGAACTGGGCTTCACGGATGAATACTTTGAAAAAAAAATTAATTTTTTATTAGGTTACCCTGAAAAACTTGATCTAACTATATCAGAAAATTCAATTTTAGATTTTCATTTAGCTCATCGAACAAATCCAAATTTTATTTTTGATCCAAAAAAAAATACTAATCCTTTAATTTGGAAGTATTTATCTACATCAAATTTGTTATATAATATTGATGATATAGATATTATTGATTTAGATAAAATAGCATTAATTGAAAAAGCTACTAATGATAAAAATTATTCCGAAAATGATTTATTTGCACTTTATAAAAGATTTCAATTTAATATAAATCAACTTTTAAACCCATTAGTTTCTTATAAGTCACTCTCAAATGTGGAAGCAAGGGCATTAGTTTACCAAAAAATACTCTTAGAGTCTGACATCAGAAAAAAGCTGGAATTAATGAAGTTATTAAAAGAATTATTTGCAAATGATGGGTATCCAAATGCTTTCGATGAGGAATTAAAAAGATTTCTTAAAAAGATAACATTAGAGGAAATACCTTCTAATTTTACAACTTTTTATTTAAACAATTTAGAGGATCAAAAGAAAAAATCTGACAATATTAAATTTAATAAAGATATTCTTCATCAATCAAAATTAGTTAATTATTTTAATGGAGATTATGCAAAAAATAAAATTGAAAAAGATTTAAATAATTATCTAAAGAAAATTAAAAAAGATAAAAAATATTATATATCCAAAAAAGATATCATTTTAATAGAGTCAATCAAATCTGATGGTATTGAAATTTCAAAAAAATACGAAGATTTATATGAGATAAATGAATCAGAAATGCCAACAGATATTCAGGTAATGATTAATAATAACGAAATTGGTTCCACTTTACTAAGAATAATTGAGGTAATTGGTCAAGATGAATTAGAAAATTTAGATGAAGATACATTATATTTCATAGTAAGTGCACTTAATCAGCTAGATATTGATTATATTAGAAATAAAATTTTGTTAGAAGTTCTACCTTTAAAAGTTTAAAAAATAATCTAAAATAAGATCAATTATGTCAATCAAATCTATATTAACAGAGCCAAATAAAGTTTTGAGGCAAATCTCCAAACCTGTTGAGAAAGTTACTAAGGATGATCAAAAATTAATGGATGATATGTTAGACACAATGTATGCAGCTAATGGCATAGGTCTTGCTGCGATTCAAATTGGCGTGCCAAAGAGAATAATTGTTATAGATATAAGCAAAGATCCAGAAAAAAAAAATCCAAGATTTTTTGTGAACCCAGTTATAAAGAATAAAGCTTCTGAGAACGCAACTTACGAAGAAGGATGTCTATCAGTTCCAAATCAATTTGCAGAAATAGATAGACCAAGTCAATGCGATGTTGAGTATTTAGATTATCATGGTAAAAAACAATTTCTTCATGCTGATGGTTTACTAGCAACTTGCATACAACATGAAATGGACCATCTAGAGGGGGTATTATTTATTGATTATCTATCAAAATTAAAAAGATCGATGATAATTAAGAAACTCTCTAAACAAAAATCCAATACAGCAATTCTTTAATTAATGTCTAAAAAGATTGTTTTTATGGGCACGCCTATTTTTGCAGTGCCAATTTTAAAGTCTCTGTATCAAAATGGATATTTTATTTCAAATGTGTACACTCAACCACCTCAAAAGTCTCAAAGAGGACAAAAAATAAATAAGTCTCCAATTCAAAGTATGGCTGAAACTTTAAATCTAGAATTCAGAACACCACATTCATTGAAGGATAATATCGAAGAGTATAATTTTTTTCAAAAAATTGAGGCTGATCTTGCAATAGTTGTTGCTTACGGTCAAATTATTCCAAAAGAATTTTTAAAGTTACCGAAAAAAGGATTCATTAATATTCATGCCTCGATATTACCTCACTGGAGGGGTCCAGCTCCAATTCAAAGATCAATAATGAATCTTGATAAAGAGACAGGCATTAGCATCATGAAGATTTCTGAAAAGCTGGATACTGGTCCGGTATCTCAAACCTATAAGATAAGCTTAGAAAGTAATTTAAATGCAGTTGAAGTTGCTGAAAAACTCTCTTTAATTGCTGCTGAAAAAATATTGGATAATATTGATGATATATTAGATGGTAAGGCTAAATTTGTAGATCAAGATCATACAAAAGCAACATATGCAGCTAAAATAAATAAAGCAGAGGGTAGAATTAACTGGAGTCAGTCCGCGAAAAATATTATTGGAAAAATAAATGGCTTGTACCCTTCTCCTGGAGCTTTTTTTATTTACAATGGAGAAAGATATAAAATTTTAAAAGCTGAAATTGGTAATGGAGTTGGAAAAGTCGGCGAGATACTTTCTGATAAATTAGAAGTTGCTTGTAAAAATAATCAATCTCTTAAAATTCTCGAGATACAAAGACAAGGAAAAAATCCACAGAAAATTGGTGAGTTTATGCTTGGATCTAAAATTAAAAAAGGCTTTATAATTAACAATGTTTAAATATCAAATACTTGTAGAGTATGAAGGTACAAACTTTAGAGGTTGGCAGGTTCAAAAAAAAGGAAAAACAATTCAAGGACTTATTCAAGAAAAAATTTCAAATCTTTTGAAAGAAAAAATAGTGTTAATAGGGTCAGGCAGAACAGATACAGGTGTACATGCGATCGAACAATCAGCACATTTTGAATGTAAAAATGAGATTAAGCAATTTGATAGATTTTTGAAATCTATGAACCACTTTTTAAATAATAATGGTGTTGCAATTCTTAAAATAAGAAAAAGAAATAAATACTTTCATGCAAGATTTTCAGCCAAACTAAGAATCTATAAATACATAATCATAAATCGATTAAGTAGACCAGTTTTGAATAGAAATAGAGGCTGGCACGTAATGAAAAAACTTGATCCATTTATCATGAAAAAGGGTGCTAAAAAATTAATTGGTACTAAAGATTTTTCAACATTCAGAGCTTCTAGTTGTAGAGCCAAAAGTCCAATTAAGACAATGAAACTTATAAAGATTAGATCATATCAAAATAAAATAGAAATAGAATTTAGATCTCAGTCTTTTTTGCAACAACAAGTTCGTTCAATGGTTGGTTGTTTAAAATATCTTGGAGAAAATAAATGGTCACTTAAAAAATTTCAAAATGTAATTAAATCAAAAAAAAGAATTTTATGTGCCCCACCAGCTCCCCCTGAAGGACTTTTTTTAGTGAGAATTATTTATTAATTTTTTTTTGTTTGACATTGAATATTTTTTATTTATTCGCCACCTTGACTCGGCTCTTACAATATAACCACAACAATTTTTTGCTCTGCATTTACAGGGAAATTGTTTATAATCTTCATCATAACCAAAGCCATAATCACATGTAAATTCCTCACCTTTTTTAATATCTCTTATTGCAGTTACCCAAATTTTAAGACCTTTTCCCTCATAATCACAGTTGTTATCGCATGAATGATTGATTAACCCGGCTGTATTCCATGTAAAATCTCCATCTAAAGTATATTTTTTATTTAATGTGAATAAATATATAGGTTTTTTATTATCAAATTTATCTGATTCATCTACCTCTTTGTTAGTAATTATTTTACCAATATAATTAATAATTTTAGTACCAGCCTTGATATCCTTTGCGGCATACAAACCACGGCCTTTGTTATCAATTTTAGATTTTCTAATTTGATATAATTTCATGAATGGTTGTTTATAATTTAATAGATTTTTATCAATTGAATTCTAATAATGCATCAACATGCCTCTTGGTACTATCCCGAAGTGCTTGTAGGTCATATCCACCTTCAAGAATTGAAACTACTTTACCATTTGAAAATGTTTTTGAGGTTTCTAGTATCCTTTTTGTAATTTCATAGTAATCATCTGTTTTAAGTTTAAATTGTGCAAGTGGATCTGCAACATGTCCGTCAAATCCAGCACTTATTAGAATAAATTCAGGCTGAAATTCTTTTAATTTTTTTAAAGCAAAGTCAAAAGCAATTAAATATTGCTCAGAGGTTGTGCCAGCAGCTAGTGGTATATTACAAATATTATTAAATTTACCTTTTTCTCTTTCTGAGCCAGTTCCAGGATAAAAAGGATATTGGTGTGTTGAAATAAATAATACATTTTTGTTATTATAAAAAATATCTTGTGTGCCATTACCATGATGAACATCAAAATCTATGATGGCAATTTTATTATACTTATATTTTTTAATTAAATATTTCGCACCAATTGCAACATTATTTAAAATGCAGAAACCAGCTGCTTTATTTTGATTACAATGATGACCTGGGGGACGAACGCTACAAAAAGCATTTTTAAATTCTTTATTTTGGACACCATCGATTGCAGCTATAATTGATCCTGCTGCATCAAATGTTGCATTTTTGCTTCCAGGAGAAATGATTGTATCACCATCAAGTGATAAAAATCCTTTAGTTGGGAAAGAATTTTTAACTAAATCAACATAATCATCATCATGTGTATCTTTGATTATTTCATCAGTAATAATTGAGGGCTTTTTCCATAAAATATTTTTATTTTTTAATTTTTTGAAGTTTTCATTAATTACAGTCACTCTCGCTATCTGTTCTGGATGTCCAGGACCAGTATCATGATTTAGGTATGTATCAGAAGTAATTAAACCAGTTTTCAATTGAAGTAATTTTGTAAAATATTTTGATAAATTTTGGTCAAATTTTTTAAATCATTTAAGGAAACAGCTTCATCAACTTTATGCATGGTTTTTCCTACTAAACCAAATTCTAAACCTGGAGATATTTTTTTTATAAATCTTAAATCTGAAGTTCCACCTGTAGTAGAAAGTTTAGGCTTAATTTTAGTAATTTTTTTAACAACATTTTGAATCATAAATGTTGTTTTATTCGCTTTTGTTAAAAAAGCCTCACCAGAAACTCTATATTCAACTTTATATTTAGCTTTATGTTTTTTAGTAATTTTACTAAAAATTTTATTTAGTCTTTTTTTGATTGAAGCTGATGAATGTTTATTATTAAATCTAATATTAAATGTTGCTTCAGCAATCGTTGGTATAACGTTATCTGCTTTATTATCTATATTAATTTTTGTCACCTCTAGGTTGGTAGGCTGAAAATCCTTTGTGCCTTTATCAAATATAATTTCTTTTATTTCTTTTAAAATTTTTACAATGATTGTTGACGGATTATTTGCTCTATCTGGATATGCCACGTGTCCTTGTAATCCAATTATTTTTAATTTACCAGTGATACTACCTCTTCTACCAATTTTGATCATTTCACCCAATTTATTTGGATTAGTAGGTTCACCAACTAAACAAAAATTAATTTTTTCTTTTCTCTTTCTTAAATAATCTACTACTTTTTTTGTTCCGTTAACTGCATCACCTTCTTCATCCCCCGTAATTAATAAGCTTATAGAGCCATTAAAGTTTTTATTTTTATTTAAAAATTTACTTACTGCCGAAACAAAAGATGCAATTGAACTCTTCATATCGTTCGCACCTCTTCCAATTAAATGACCTTTTTTCACAGATGGCTTAAAAGGGTTTATTGTCCAATCTTTTAAATTTCCAGGAGGCACCACATCCAAGTGACCTGCATAACAAAAGTTAGGTTTTTTTGTACCTAAACGTGCGTATAAGTTTTTAACAGGTTTAAAATTTTTTTCTTTAAATTCTAATATTTTTGTTTTGAAACCTAGTTTTTTTAATTTTTTCTCTAAAAATTTCATTATACCAGCATCTACTGGAGTAATAGAAGGGAACTTGATTAGCTCTTTTGCTAATTGTAATTCATTAAAAGATATCATTTTTAGTCTCTTAATAAGTCATTAATAGATGTTTTAGATCTTGTCTTTTCATCAACCTGTTTAATTATTACAGCACAATATAACGATGGTGCAGATGAATTATTTTTATCAGGCAATGATCCTGGAACAACAACTGAGTAAGGTGGAATTTTTCCAAAAGTAATTTTTCCAGTTTTTCTATCAACAATTTTGGTTGATTGACCTATATACATACCCATACTTAGAACAGATCCTTCACCAACTATCACTCCCTCAACAACTTCAGACATAGCTCCTAAGAAAACATTATCTTCGATAATTGTTGGTAATGCCTGAGCAGGCTCTAATACTCCTCCAACACCTGACCCGGCAGATATATGACAGTTTTTTCCAATCTGACAACAGCTGCCAGCTCTTGCAAAAGTATCAATCATTGTACCTTCATCGATATATGCTCCAATATTTACATAACAAGGCATTAGAACTGCGTTTTTGCCAACAAATGATCCTTTTCTCACAGGAGAGTTTGGTACCATTCTAAATCCTGCTTGCTCATGATCTTTTTTTGACCAACCAGCAGTTTTACCCTTAAGTAAGTGTGATTTATCATACCAACTACTATATGGACCATTTAAATTTTCCATTGGGTATATTCTAAAACTTAACATAATTGCTTTTTTTAAATGCTGGTGTGTAAACCACTCACCTTTAATCTTTTCAGCAACACGAGATTTACCACTATCTAAATCATCAATTACCTGATTAATCGCATCTTTAAGTGTCGGGTCTGAATTTTGGTTCACCTGATCTTTATTCTCCCAAGCTTCATTTATAATTTTTTCTAAAGACATAATCTAACTACTTTTTAATAGCCTTATTTCTTTTAGAAATAAAGACAGATTTTCAATTTTATGAGAAATATAATCTTTATCTGAGTCTAATTTTCCAAATTGTTCATCGTTAATTAACCAAACTGTTGTACAACCACGTTCATGGCCAATACTAAGGTTTTTGGCTATATCCTCAATATAAATAGTCTCTTTTGGATCAATATTAAATTTTTTAACCATCAAATCAAAAGTTTTTGCCTCTGGTTTTGGAACATATCCAGCATCTTGAATATCAAATACTTTTTCTCTTCCAAACAAGTCATAAACTCCAAGATGAGTTAAGATATTTTCTGCATGCTCTGCACTTCCATTTGTAAAGATAAACTTCTTCATATCTAACTTTTCAAGTTCATTCCTCATAATCTTATCTTCTTTCATGAATGATAGATCAATATCATGTACATATTTTAGAAAATCTTGGGGAGGAATGTCATGGTGTATCATGAGTCCATTTAAGCTTGTATTATATTTATAAAAATAATTTGTTTGAAGTTCTTTTGCAGCTTTTATATCTATTTTAAGTTTTTCTGAAATAAACTTAGTCATTCTTTTTGATACTTGACCAAAAACTTTTTCTAGAGAGTAGTTATTATGTTTTCCATAACAAACTCCATCAAGATCTAATAAAAGATATTTTTTTTCTTTTAAACTCATTTTCTTATTAATGTACCAGAGCCTTTATCAGAAAATATTTCCCATAAACAAGAATGTTTTTTCGTACCGTTAATTATACCAACAGCTGTTACTCCATTATTAACTGCATCTAAACATGCATTTATTTTAGGTATCATCCCTTCAGTAATAGTTTCATCTTGAATCATTTCCATAATTTTTACTGAGGAAATTTCTTCAATCAGTTTTTTTTCTTTGTCTAAAACACCATCTACATTTGTCATCAATAGTAATCTTCTAGATTTTAAAGATTTGGCTACAGCCATAGCAGCAGTATCTCCATTGATATTATGTGTTTGATTATTTTTTCCTAGACCTAATGGTGAAATAATTGGAATTTTTTTTTCTTTAATTATATCCAACAAAATATCATTATTAATTTTACTTGGTATTCCAACAAATCCTAATCTTGGTTCTTCTGGTATAACTTCAATGATGTTGTTATTTTTTGAGTGTATTGAAATTGCTTCAGCACCTTTTTTTTCTAGAGAGTTTACAATATCATTATTAAAATCAATTAAAACTGTCTCAACAATATCTATTATTTTTTTGTCCGTTACTCTTAGCCCTCTTATAAATTTTGATTGAATATTAGACTTATCTAACTCTCTTTTTATTCGTGGTCCTCCACCATGAACAATTATAATTGAAAGACCAAGCTTATTTAATATACTTATATCTGATATAAAATTATTGAATATGTTTCTATCAATTAGAACATTTCCACCGTATTTTATTACTATCAAATCATTTTTATATTTTTCAATATATTTTTTTACTTCAGTTATCGGTGGACCATTCTTGGGTAATATATTCTCTAAGTTCATTAATCTGTTATTACTTTTTTCAAAACAAATTTAAGTTGTGGTTTTGACAGTAGTCCTTTTCATAATGAAGAGCTGCTGAGCCATAGTTAAAATATTATTTATTGTCCAATAAATTACTAGCCCGGCAGGAAAAGGTGCTAAAATTATTGTTAAAAATAAAGGAAAAAACATAAAAATTTTAGCTTGCATAGGATCAGTTGGAGCAGGATTAAGTTTTTGCTGGACCCACATCGAAACCCCCATTGCCACTGGCCATGCACCAATAATTAAAAATGAAGGTACATCATATGGTAACAATCCAAACAAATTAAAAATTGAGGTAGGATCACGTTCTGATAAATCTTGAATCCAACCATAAAATGGCATTTGTCTCATCTCAATTGTGACAAATAAAACTTTATATAATGCAAAAAAAACTGGAATTTGAACCAAAATTGGTAGGCATCCAGACATTGGATTGATTTTTTCTTTTTTATATAAAGCCATCATTGACTGTTGAAGTTTCATTTTATCGTCTTTGTGTAGTTCTTTAAGACGTGTCATTTCAGGCTGAAGTGCTTTCATTTTTGCCATACTTCTAAAAGAAAAATTTGCTAACGGGAAAAAAACTAAACGAATACAAATTGTAATTGCTATAATTGCCAAACCATAGTTACCAAGTAATTTAAAAAAATAATCAATTCCGTAAAAAAGAGGTTTTGTGATGAAATATAGAAAACCCCAATCAATTACTAAGTCAAATTTATCAATATTTAATTGTTCTGCATATCCGTCAACGACATCTACTCTTTTTGCTGCGATTATCACTTGCATTTCATCCTCAATAGAGGAATTTGATCCAAGTTCGATTGGTTGAGTTGAAATATAATTTGCTCTATATTTGTTTTTATAATCAAAAGTAGTTTTAAACTCTTTATCTCTAGGTGGAATAATTGAACTAATCCAATACTTGTCTCCAATACCAAACCAGCCTTTTTTAGCATTTCTAGTAAATTTTTCCTCTTCAATATCATCATAATCTTCTTCAATTAGCTCCCCATCAAGCGCAGCCAATAAACCTTCATGCAATATATAAAAATTTGAGAGACCTTCAGGCATTTTATTTCTTATAATTTGACCATAAGAATAAAAATCAAATTTCTTATCTGTTGAGTTGATAACTTTCTGTTTAATTGTAAATAAAAATTTATCATCTAATGAAAATTCTTTTGTAAAAGTTATTCCTTGGTCATTGGTCCAGGATAACTTGATCGGTGATGTTTTATTTAATATTTTATTTCCTTCTATCGACCATAAGGTCTCTGAATTTGGAACATTAATATTTTTATCGGTTGTGACAAACCCACTTTCTATAAAATACCCTTCCTCAATATTTTTGGGATTTAATAAAGTAACATTTTCAGTACTTTCTAATTCAGTATTATATTTAATGAATGTTAAATCATCAATAATGGCCCCCCTTAGAGATATTGAGCCTCTGATGTTTTCGTTTTCAAAAATTACTCTCTCATTTTGAGTCAAAGCTTCTTCACGAGAGATTTTAACTAAAGTCTGTTTTTGTTCCAGACTAGGGGCATCAGAATCATTTTCAATTTTATTATTTTCAGATATTTTTTGAGGATTTTGAACAGGTTGAGGAGAAAAAAATAATGAATAAAAAATAATCACTGCTGCTGAGAGTGAAATTGCTGCAACTACATTTTTCGTATCCATTATTTTTTAATTTTTATTTTTTTGTTTACTGGATCAAATCCGTCTCCTCCACCTAGAAATTTAAAGGGATGGCAAGATAAGATTCTTCTGATACTTATAATCAGGCCTTTATAAAAACCAAAAGTCTTTAATGCCTCAATGCTATATTCAGAACATGTAGGTAAATAACGACAAGAATTTCCCAACAGCGGACTTAAAAAATATTGATATAATCTTATTATCTTTATTAATATACTTGTGAAAATATTCATTAGCGTATTCTCTCTAAGTCTCGAAAAAAAGTTTCTTTAATTAATATATATTCTTTGTTTAACATAGTTGGCTTAGCAATAACAAGGTATGAATAGTTAAATTTAAAAGAAATTTTTTTTATTGCATCATTTATTATGTTTCTAAGGCGTCTCTTAATTTTGTTTCTTTTTACAGCATTACCAATTTTTTTTTTTGTTACAAAACTTATATTTAACATATTGTTACTTTTCCCCTCTAAAAAGCCATAATGAATAGTTGCATACTTATTTGAAATTTTTTTTTGTTTAAGAAGTTTTTTAAATTCTTCATTTTTTGAAAGAGCAAGAATTTTGCTTTTCATAAGTAATATGAATTATCTTACTTTTCTTTTTACTTTTGAAGAAACTGTGAGATTTTTTCTTCCCCTCAATCTTCTTCTTTTTAAAAGTTTTCGACCACCTTTTGTTTTCATTTTTGATCGAAAACCGTGTTTTTTTAATCTTTTGCCTTTTTTTGGTTGGTAGGTTCTCTTCATAATTATAGGTTACGTTTTGTTTAAATTTCGCTCTTTATATTAACTAAATATATAAATAGCAAATACAAGATTTTATTATTAACATTCAAATTTATGGAAAAATCAAAAAAAATTAAATTATTTATAGCAATATTCTACGTAACAATTGTGGGGTTATTTCTATACTACTTATTTTCAAAATTTAGCATTCAACAGTTGACTTCTTATGAGTTTATAAAAGATAACATCGAATACTTTTCAAAAATAAAAGAAACTAATTACTTATTATTATCTTTAGCATTTTTACTATTCACTGTTTTATGGGTCTTTCCTTTTTTGGGCTTCGGTTCCCCCATAGCTTTATTAGGAGGATTTATTTTAGGTAAATGGACTGGTGTATTCATTGTTGTTTTGGGTTTAAGCATTGGTGCAACATTATTATATATTTTTGGAAATTATTTTTTAAAAGAACTTGTAAGAGAAAAATTTTTAAACAAATTTCAAAGTTTAGAACATAAATTCAAAAAATCCGAATTTTTGTATCTATTAGTTTATCGAGCAGCAGGTGGTATACCATGGCAACTCTCATGTATTTTACCAACATTGTTTAATGTAAAAGTCAAAAATTTTTTCTTAGCGACTTTTATTGGGATTATTCCTCAAATTTTTTTAGTTGTTTCAATTGGAAGTGGATTAGAAACTGTAATTAATCAAAATTTAGAACCTCCTGGGATAATAGATATTCTATCCTCTCCAAATATTTATCTTCCATTAGTTGTGTTCTTGATCTTAGTTGTAGCTACAATTATTTTAAGAAAATTTTTTTATAAACAGTAATTTGGTGCTCCCACCCTGTACTGACCAGGGAATTAGTCATTACCAATGACTTGTTATACCATTTAACTACAGGAGCATTTACTATCGATTGTATTTTATTGATATTAAAGCATTTTTTTCAAAATATTGCCTTAATTTTTTTATTAATATGCATTATACAGGTCTGAGGATTTTTTATGGGTATTCATTACGATTATAAATCAACTAAAAGTGCAAAATTGATGGAAAAACAAGCTAAGAGAGAGAAAAAGCTCGCAGAAAAAAAAGCCAAAAGATTAGCTAAAGAAGGTCAAAAAAAAAAAGAAATCAATTCACCCGTTATTGATGCCTCAGAGCCAATTACATTAGATTTTTTGACTAATCCTAACAAAGAATGAATAATAAAGAAAAAAACGAGCGTCTAAGTTTAGCCCTTAAAAAAAACTTAAAAAGAAGAAAACTTTTTCAAAAAAAAGCTAAAAAGAGAGTCAAATAATGTCAGTTCTTTCAGATAGATGGATTAAAAAAATGTCAGTAGAACAAGAGATGATAGCACCTTTCGAGGAAAAACAAGTAAGAGGTGATAGTATTTCTTTTGGACTTTCATCTTTTGGTTATGATGCAAGAGTTTCAAATGAATTTAAAATTTTTACTAATGTTAATTCTGAAATAGTAGACCCTAAAAACTTTAAACCAACAAATTTTGTGACAAAAAATGTTTCGGAGTGTATTATTCCACCAAACTCATTTGTATTAGCTAGGACAGTTGAGAAATTTAAGATTCCCAATGATGTTTTAGTTATCTGCCTAGGAAAATCTACATATGCTAGATGTGGAATTATAGTAAATGTAACACCATTAGAGCCTGGGTGGGAAGGTTATGTAACTTTAGAATTTTCTAATACCACTCCTTTACCTGCTAAAATCTATGCAAATGAGGGAGTTGCTCAATTTATATTTTTAAAAGGAAATGAAAAACCAGAAGTAACTTATGCTGAACGAAAAGGTAAATATATGGGTCAAACTGGAGTAACATTACCTAAAGTTTAATCATGCAGAAATTAGAGGTCTTTGGAGCTTTTAAGCTTAAGGGGCAAGTTAGAATCTCAGGATCTAAAAATGCCTCTTTGCCCATACTTGCAGGATCTTTGTTATCAAATAAAAAAATTGTCTTAAAAAATTTACCTAAAGTAAAAGATATTGAGACAATGCTTTCTTTATTAAAATCTTTGGGATCGAAGATTAAAATAAGTGATAATCAAGTCACAATTGATAATAGTAATCAGAATAAAAAATTTGCATCATATAATCTAGTAAAGACTATGAGGGCAGGAATTTTGGTTTTGGGGCCTTTACTTGCGAAATTTGGCTATGCAAAGGTTTCTTTACCTGGTGGATGTGCAATTGGTACACGTCCAATAGACATACATTTAAAAGCATTATCCAAATTAGGTGTAAAATTTAAAATTTATAATGGTTATGTAATAGCTAAAGCATCAAAAGGTCTAATAGGTAACACAATAAAATTCCCAAAATTATCAGTTGGAGCAACGGAGAATTTAATTATTGCCGCATGTTTAGCAAAAGGAACAACCTTTCTTTTAAATTGTGCAATTGAGCCAGAGATTAAAGATTTAGTGAATTTTTTAATCAAGACAGGCTGTAAAATTAAATGGGTTGCTAAAAGAAAAATTAAGATTACAGGAGTAAGTGAATTAAAAGAAACAAATTATTCTGTTATGTTTGACAGAATTGAAGCTGGAACTTACTTAGTTGCTGCTGCAGTTACTGAGGGTAAAATAAAAATACAAAACATCAAGCCAGATATAATAAATACTGAACTTAATATTCTTAAGAAGATAGGTTCAAAAATAACTATTAAAAAAAACGAAGTTCAAATCACAGGAAGTAAACAAATCAAAAGCTTAAAAATCAAAACAGCCCCATATCCTGGTTTTCCAACTGACCTTCAAGCACAATTAATGGTACTACTATGCAAAGCAAACAAAAATTCGATTATACAAGAAAATATTTTTGAGAATAGATTTATGCATGTAGCAGAACTTAATAGAATGGGGGCTAAAATTTTAACTAGAGGAAATAAAGCAATTATAAAAGGAGGGATTAACTTTGCACCAGCTGAATTAATGGCAACTGATTTAAGAGCATCTGTCTCATTAATTTTAGCTGCATTAACAGCTAAAGGAAAATCAGTTATTAATAGAATTTATCATCTTGATAGAGGTTACGAAAACATAGAAAGTAAATTGAGAAAAGTTGGAGCAAAGATTAGAAGATTGAATTAATGGATAAGAAGTATTTAGCAAAAATTATCGCAACTGATAAAGAAGGTCTGCAAATGATTTCAGCGTGTTGCGCAGGTTCAAAAGTTAAAATTTCAGATATTAAGTATCTAGAATCAAATAAAATTTTTCTTCTTTCAGTTGAGAGATCTAAAGTTGAGACGGGTCAAAAAGATAAAAAAATTAATAGTATTTGTAAGTTTGATTTTATCGATCGTGTAAAATCTAAAAACATTGATCAAAAAAATCAAGATTTGGTTTTAGAATTAATTGGAATAAATTATCTTAGAAATAAAAATGACTATGAAATTGATTTAATATTTAATAATAATGGGCATATTTCTTTAACATCTGAAACAATTGAAGTAAGACTAGAAGATCAAAGTGAAATAAAATAATCTATGAAAATACTTAAGAGTAATAATAAAAGTTTTGACAGAACACTTGATAAATTATTGTCAATCAGAAAAAAAAAGATTCAGTCAAGTTTGGTCTCTGTAAATCATATTATTAGAGATGTAAAAAAAAATGGTGATAAAGCTTTGTTAAAATATGAGAAAAAATTTAATCAAAATTCAAAAATAATTCCCTCCTCAAAACAAATTTCAAAATTAATTAAAAATTTGGATAAAAAAGTAAAACAAGCAATTAACACTGCTTATGATCGAATATATAAATTTCACTCGCTGCAGAAAGTTAAAGACATTTCGTATGTTGATAAGTACAAAAATAAACTTCAGTATAAATATTTACCGATAGACTCTATAGCAATATATGTTCCTGGTTCATCAGCATCATATCCATCAACTGTATTAATGAATGCAATACCTGCTATAATTGCGGGAGTAAAGAGAATTGTAATGATAAATCCTGGTTTCAAAGGAAAACAAAATTCTGCAGTTTTATATGCTGCAAGAAAATGTAAAATTCAAGAAATTTATTCAATTGGAGGTGCATCTGCAATTGCAGCAGTAACTTATGGAACTAAAAAAATAAAACAAGTTAACAAAATTGTAGGACCTGGTAATGTTTATGTTACTGCGGCAAAAAAAGAAGTATTTGGAGATGTTGGTATTGAAGCGATGGTTGCAGGTCCGTCGGAAGTAACTATTGTATGTGACAGAAATTCAAATCCAATTTGGGTAGCTAGTGATTTAGTCGCTCAAGCAGAACATGATCCATTAGCACAATGTATTTTGATTTCAAAAGATAAAAAGTTAATACACGATGTGAAATTTGAAATTTTCAAGCAATTAAAAGAAATTCCAAGACAATCAATTGCCAAAAAAAGCATAATTAATAACGGAATTTTAATGTACATAAACTCTGAAAAAAAAATCATAGATGTTGTAAATAAAATCGCACCTGAACATTTGGAGTTGAATATAAAAAATTATAAAACATTTGTTAAGAAGATTAAAAATGCAGGTTCAATTTGTTTAGGAAAATATGCAATTATGGCTATGACAGATTATAACATTGGATCAAATCATGTATTACCAACAAATGGTTCAGCAAAATATTCTTCTGGAATAAGTGTAAATGAATTTTATAAAAGAATTTCTTACATAAACTTATCAAAAAAGGGTATTGAAAGTCTTGGGCCATCAGTTATAACTCTTGCAAATTATGAAGGGTTAGCAGGACATGCTCACTCAATAAAAAAAAGAATTAGGAGAAAATAAATTTGTCTAAACAAGACCTACTTGAATTCAAAGGTAAAGTTACTGATTTATTACCAAACGCTATGTTTAGAGTTCAATTAGAAAACGGTCACATCGTTACAGCGCATACAGCAGGAAAACTTCGAAAAAATAGAATAAGAGTTCTGCAGGGTGACAATGTGACAGTGGAAATGACCCCTTATGATCTTACTAAAGGACGAATAATCTTTAGAGGGTAATCCTAAGGCTGAGTAGCTCAGGAGTAGAGCAGAGCCCTGAAAAGGCTTGTGTCGGAGGTGCGAATCCTTCCTCAGCCACCACCACTTTTCAACTTGCAAAAATTTTAAAAAAAATTAACTTTATTCATTATTAACAAAAATTAAAGGACTATGAAATAAGATGAGTACACTACAAGGTAAAGTAAAATGGTTTAACGGTAAAAAAGGATATGGTTTTATCGAAAGAGATGACAAAGAAAAAGATGCATTCGTACACGCTTCAGCAGTTAAAGCAGCTGGGATGAGATATTTAAATGAAGGTGATAAGCTGGAGTTTACATTAGAAGATGGTCCAAAAGGCCCTTCAGCAGTTAATCTAAAAAAATTAGACTAATTTTTTAACTTTAAAGACGTTTATCAAAAACAGATAAACGTCTTTTTATTTTTTAGGTTGATAAATTTCATTTTTTGTCTAATAAGATGCCCATGATTAAAAAGATGACTATTTTCAAATTAGGCAAATGTACTCTTGGATCTACTTCAAGAGGAACTAATAGAGGTGTGCATAGTCATTTCCATGCTGGCTAAAGCTAGCAATTAATTTTTATAATATAATTTTAAATCTACTAAAAATAATATAAAACAGAAAAGGATATGCCTTGGTGGTGAAATAGCATCACGTCGGTTTGTGGATCCGAAGTCGTAGGAGCGTAACCTACCCAAGGTACCAAAAAATGAATAAAGAAAATAAATTAGTTCCAGGATTACCTCCTGGGTTTGAAGATCGTTGGGATAAAAAACTTCTTCTCAAAAAAAGTCTAATAAAGACTATTGAGAATAATTTTATTAAATTTGGAGCAGAGGCTCTGGAAACCCCTTCGTTTGAGATAAGTTCAAATATAGGATCTTTTTTGGCAGAGGATGAAGCTAATCCTATGTCTGATGTATTCTCATTTCAAGATGGAGAAAAAAGCATTACTCTTAGGTATGATCTTTCAAGCCCGCTAGCTAGATTTGTTGCTCAAAACAATCAAGAGCTTCCATCAATCTTTAAAAGGTATGCTATTCAAAATGTTTTTAGAAATGAAAAGGCTGGTAACGGAAGGTATAGAGAATTTATGCAAGCTGACTTTGATATTGTGGGAAATGTTAATCCTGCCCAAGCAAATGCTGAGCTTTGCAACTTAATATCAAGTACATTGTTAGATTGCGGATTAAAAAAAGATCAATTTATAATTAACATTAGTAATAGAAAAATAGTTCAAGGATTAATTGATGATCTAAAAATATCAGAGGACAAACAATTAAAAGTAATTAGAGCAATTGACAAATTAGATAAACCAGGTTTTGGTTTAAAGGGTGTTGAAGATCTTCTTAAAAAAGAGAGAAAAGATAAAAGTGGTGCAATCACTAAGGGTGCAGATTTAAACGATGAACAATTGTCTGGAATACTTAATTTTTTAAAAATTAAAGATTTAAAAGAATTAAAAGAAAAATTAAAAAATCCATTGTCTCAAGAAGGTATTAAGGAATTAGAACAAGTATTTGAAGTATTGGGTTACAGTTCAAATTTAAATCAGGTCAAAACAAATTTTGCAATTGTTAGGGGATTGGCTTATTATTCAGATTTCATTGTTGAAACAAATCTAAATTTTAAAGTTACAAATAATAAAGGTAAAGAGGTCGATATAGGCAGTATTTGTTCTGGTGGAGCTTATGCAAAATTAATCTCTAGATTTAAAGGTGTAGATATTCCAGGCACTGGAATTAGTTTTGGAATTGATCGATTATTGTTTGCTTTGATGCAATTAGATCAAATAAAAGTAGATAGTCAAAAACCAGTTTTAGTTTGTGTAATGAATGAAAAATATCTAAAAAATTACTACGAAATTTTAGATCTATTAAGAAATAATAATATCAATGCTGAAATTTTTTTAGATACAAAGAAAAATTTAGGTAAACAACTAACCTTAGCAAATAAACGTGAATTAGATGTTGCGATAATATGTGGTGAAAATGAATTTAATGAAAATACAGTTACTATTAAAAGCCTAAAGGGTGTTAAGGGTGAAAATAATAAAACATTTCCAAAAGAAAATTTAATTGATGAAGTCAAAAAACTTATCTGAAAATATTCTTAGATCAGTAAAATCTAAGGGTTTTAAATATATTGAATTACCATCAGTTATTGAGGCTAGTCATATAGTTCAAAGGTCTGGGGAGAGTTTTAGAAAATTTATTTTTTTATTTACAGATCAGACAGGTAATGAATTATGTTTGAGACCTGACCTTACCATTGTCTCTTGTCTTAGGTATTTAGAAAATAATTTAAAGGGTAAAGAAAAAATATTTTATAGTGGACAGGCTTATAGAAAATCTCAAAATAAAAAAGATTCTATAATTCGAAATCAAGTTGGTTTTGAGATTATAGGATCTAGAGATGAAAAAAATGATGATAAAGAAATAATAGATACATCACTTAAATCACTTAAAAATCTAAAATATTCTACTGGCACTCTCACTATTGGCAATGTGGAGATTTTTAATCTTCTAATATCTAAATTAGATATACCAAAAAGATGGAAATTAAGGCTTACAAGACATTTTTGGCGGGAAGACTATTTCAGCGATTTATTAAAAAGATTAGAGACAAATTCTGATGTTGATCCAACTATTGTTGAAGTTGATAAAAGACGTTACTTAAAGATGCTAAAAGGTAATCAATCTAAAGTTGTTGCTGGTAGATCAATAAAAGAAATCTTAAAAAGATTTGATCATAAAATTAAAGACCCAAGAAGAACAAACAAAGGTAAAAACGTTTCAAAAATAATTAAAGATTTTTTGAGAATAAAATGTCCAATTAATAAAGCAGCCAGTGAATTAAACAAATTTTTTAAAAAATATAAAATTAATCTTGCTGTAGATCAAAGATATTTCCCGTTATCTCAAAATAAAGTTTCAAAATTAAATGTTATTTTTTCTGCCTCATTTGGAAGACAACTTGAGTATTATACAGGAATGGTTTTTAGAATTGATATCAAATCAAATTTAAAAAATAAAAATGTTATTAATGGTGGAAGGTATGATCACTTAATCTCAGATCTTGGATCTAAAAAAGAAGTTCCAGCAGTCGGGGCTGCCATAAATATATGATTAACGATATCATAAATGTTGGAATTCCTAGCAAAGGTAGACTTAGAAAAGATGTTTTAAATATCTTTAAAAAGAAGAAATTAAGACTTTTTTCTGAGAGAGGAGAAAGAGATTTGCTTGCATCAATTAAAGGTAAAAAGAATATTAAAATTATTTATTTGCATGCGCGTGAAATTATTCAAAGATTAGGAGAGGGCTCTTTGGATTTTGGATTTTCTGGGTTTGATTTACTTAAAGAAAGCGAAATTAATATTCAAAATAAAATTAGCGTGAGTAAAAAATATAATTTTGGTAAAGCAAAATTAGTTGTTGCTATTCCTGATGAATGGATTGATGTACAAACGATTGCTGATTTAGAGGAAATAGCATTTGAATTTAAAGATAAAAAAAAGAAAAGGTTAAGAGTGGCAACAAAATACCCAAATTTAACAAGAGAATTTTTGTTTTCTAAAGGAGTAACTCAGTTTAAGATAGTAAGTAGCTTAGGTGCAACAGAAGCTTATCCTTTCACAGAGTCTAGTGAGATTATTACAGATATAACTTCCACTGGAGAAACATTAAAAGCTAATAACTTAAGAATATTGAAAGATGGAGAAATATTAAAATCCGAAGCCTGTATGATGGTTTCTAGATTATCTGTTAAAAAAAAAGCTTTGAAAAGTTTGACTAAATTACTTTCTAAGGATTAAATCTTTCCAATAAATAAGGATAATTCTAATAATATCTAGGTTTCTAAGTACTGCATAGACGCCAACTAATATCCCAAGGCCTATAATAATTTTAAATATTAATAATAGTTCCATTGCTCATTTTATATATGATATAAACTGATTCATGGAAATTATATTTTTAATTATTTTAGTTGCATTGTTAGGAGTAGTTTCGACAATTCTTTATTTAAATCTAAAATCTAAGCCTAAAAATGAAAATAAAGAGGCTGAAGAAATAGCTAATTTAAAATCTGAAATTTCAAATTTAAAAGATACTTTAAATACAACAATTAATAATTCACTGGGTTCAATGTCTACTTCATTTAATGCCTTATCTACAGGAGTAACAAAGGATATGACAGAGGCCCTTACTAAAGTTGATGAGAAGGTTGGTAATTTTAACCAACAAGTACAATTGTTAAATCAAAGCCAAGAAGGAATTACTAAAATTTTGGCAGGGGTTAAAAAATATGGAACTCTTGCTGAGTATTCACTGGATGCTTTAATAAAAGATTTATTACCCGCTTCTCAATTTATGATCAATGCTAAGATGAAAGAAGATACAAGTGAAAATGTCGAATTTGCAATTAAACTTCAAGGAGATGTTTTGGTTCCAGTAGACTCTCATTTTCCAGTGGAAAAATTTAAAGCAATCACAGATGCTTATGATGATGATAATAAAAAAGCAGTTGCTGAAGCGAGAACAAAATTAGCTAGTGCATTTAAAGCTAAAGCAAAAAGTGTAATGGAAAAATACATTGTTCCACCTAAAACAACAGATTTTGCGATAGTTTATGCACCAACTGAAAGTCTTTATAAAGAATTAACTGATTATCAGGATCCAAGTACTAAAGAACTATTAACTCAAGAATTGATGAAAAAGTATAAAATAGTAATTTGTGGTCCTAATACGCTTTCAGCTTATTTACAGTCTTTACATATGGGCTTTCAATCCCTGAAAGTACAAAAAGGAGCTACAGAAATATACAATCATCTTAAAACAATCACCACAAGATTTTCAAAACATTTTGATAATATAATTACACTTAGAAAAAAATTAGAGGAGGCCATGAGTGTAGTAGATAAGTTCGGCACTGATGCAAGATCAATAAGCAGAACTCTAGAAAATATTAAAGATCCCGAGCTAGTTGAGAAAGCTGTGCAAACAGAAAACGTAGAAAAATTTGTTGAAAGAAATAAACAGCTTAAAAATTAATTTCTTTTTTCCAATAATACCGATTATAAGAAATCACATGCAGTGGAATAATAAATACATTTATCCAAAATCTACAAGATCAATATTTCAAGGTTCAAGACATTATTTAGTAAACCAAGAAAATCTTCCATCTGTAACGACTATTTTAAAAGCAACAGAGTCTGATGAAAAAAAAGCAAAATTAGAAGAATGGAAAAAAAGGGTGGGTTATAAACAAGCAGAAGTTATCTCAAGAGAAGCAACTTCTCGTGGAAGTTCTATGCACGATTATTTAGAAAAATTTTTGCTTGGAAAATTGAATATGGATTTACTTGGAAATAATACTCGTGAAAAATTGATGGCTGATCAAATTATAGAAAATGGATTAAGAGATAAATTAAGTGAGATTTGGGGATG
>NZ_CVSS01000050.1 GCF_001180185.1 Candidatus Pelagibacter communis
ATTATGGAAAAATAATGTAAGAATATTTAAAGGAATTGGTTCTTCTCTCGCTTACCATTTCGGATCAATCACAACACGTAAAAAAGATAAAAGACTATTTACTTACTTGGGCAATAAAGGAAATAAAATTTTTTTAAAAAAATGGGGATTTACAATAAATTTTTTTGAAAAATTTTACCTTAGATCCGGTTTAGACAATTCTAAAAAATTAATTTTTAGAAAGTATTTAGGTACATTAAATGAGCCTAAAAAAAATATATATTATTGTTTTGAGCTTTTAAAAAGCAAAATATTGTTAGTATATTTGTTGTTACTAAGACGTTAAATAAAATTTATTTATTTAGTAAATTAAAAATTTTTCTTTTAATTAAATTATAAATTATAAAGGTTTTTTTTATTTTTTTATTTTCAAATTTTTTAAAATTTTCAAAATCATAAGAAAAATTTTCAAAGTCTTCTTTAAATATATCTTGAACTTTTTCAATATTTTTTTCATTTTTATAAAATTCTAAATAATTAGGTGGATTATATTTTTTT
>NZ_CVSS01000051.1 GCF_001180185.1 Candidatus Pelagibacter communis
TCAATAATGTCTAATCAATATGAAGTTTTAGGAAAAGCTCCAGGTGCTGAGGATTTAAAAAAACTTTCACCGAATAATGTCCATTTAACAATAAAAAATATGAATGCAGGTTACGGAAAAATGGAAATACTCCATAATTTTGATCTTTTTGTAAGTAAGGCTCAATCACTTTGTTTAATTGGCCCTAATGGAGCTGGTAAATCTACAATACTTCATTCTATTTATGGTTTTACAAATATATTTTCTGGTCAAATAGAAATTGATGGGAAAGAAATTACTGAACTTAGTCCAGCTGAAAAATTAAAATCTGTTGGAATTGCTTATATACTTCAAGATAATTCAGTTTTTCCAGATATGACAGTTGAAGAAAATTTATTGATGGGTGGTTTTATTAAAGAAAAAACAGAGGAATCTTATAAGGAAGCAGAGAGAATTTTCGAAAAATATGAAAGATTAAGAAATAGAAGAAATCAACCTGCTAAGGTTCTATCTGGGGGTGAGAGAAGATTGTTAGAAATTTCACGAGCATTAGTTATGAAACCTTCAGTTTTGTTAGTTGATGAACCTTCAATTGGTTTAGAACCAAAATATATTGATATGGTATTTGAAATTTTAAAAGACCTTCAACATAATGAAAAAAAAACAATTATTTTGGTAGAGCAAAATGCAAAAAAAGGTCTAGAGTTTGCGGATATAGGCTACGTTCTTGTTTCTGGTGAAACAGCAATTGCTGGAAAAGGAGATGATCTATTAAATAATCCAGATGTTGGTCGCCTATTTTTAGGTGGTTAATGATAGACACCAAATATTTTTATAAAGGATTTAAATCTATTAAAGGTGTTGGAAGTCCTGCAATAGCATTAGGTGCAAGTTTTATAGCTATAGGCGCCTTACTTAAAAATTTAGGTTTTACAATTCAAGAAAGCATTTTTTCCACTTTTTTAACTTATGCATTACCAGGCTCACTAGTGATGGCAGAGTCAATGCTGATTGGTGCATCTTTAATAAATATTTTTATAGCAGTATGGTTGGTTAATGCCAGATTATATCCAATGACTGTAGCATTAATGCCATTATTGATGCATGAAAATCAACCAAGGTGGAAATATTATTTATCATGTCACTTTATAGCAGTTTCATCATGGCTAATTATGAAAGATAATTACGAGCAAATAGAAAAAGAAAATAGAATAGATTTTTGGATTGGAATTGGAACAGCAACTTGGACAGTTGCAATTTTTTCTACAGTTATTGGTTATATTGCATCTGACTTTTTAAATAATGATATTATGATCGGACTTGCAATTGTAAATCCAATTTACTTTATATGTATGATGATAGGCGCAATGAAGACAATGCAAATAATTCTATCTGTAATTTTTGGTGCAGTTTTAGGTCCTGCTTTTTATTTCCTGTCTCCTGAATGGTCGATTTTATTTGGTGGTTTTTTCGCTGGGACAATTGCATTTTTCATAGGAGAAAAAAATGACAAGTAATATTGTAATAATTATAATTGTTACATCATTAGCAACATACCTCTCAAGATTTTTAGGAGTTGTAAGTGCTGAAAAAATAAAAGAGACATCTAAAATGTTTAGATGGTTTAATTGTCTTGCATATTCTACTTTAGCAGCTTTAATTTCAAGAATAGTAATTTTCCCTTCAGGATCATTACAAGAAACAGATTATTCAGTGAGATTTATTATAGTTTTTCTGTCTATTTTAGTTTTTTATTTAACAAAAAAAAATTTAGTTTACCCTACTATTTTCTCTGCTATCATGTTGTCAATTTTTAGTAGTGCTTTATGAAAAAAAAAATTGAAGGTTTTGATATTTATACCAATGAACACTCTTCAAGAATAGTAAATATTGACATTACCAATGAAGTCTTAAATAAATTAATTTTTCAATTCAATAAGTTTGATATTACTGCATTAGAGTATAAACCATTTACTAGATTTAGTGTTTCTAAAAGTTTGGATGATTTGAGTAAAAACGAATTATCAAAGTTTTTAAATCAAATTTTAAATAACCGTGATTATGGATGTTTCATAATAAAACCAAAAAAAATAAGTTTAAAAATTGATAAGATTTTTTTAGTCAAATTATCAACTGCTATAGCACATCTAATTGGATTACCAAACCATGATGCGATGGCTGGAAAGTATTATGCTAGGTTTCATGTAAAACATGAGGATAAAAGTGACTCTTACCTTAGAAAAGCATATAAAAATATGGATCTTCATACTGATGGCACATATGTTAAAGAAAAAACTGATTGGCTATTAATGTCTAAGCTAGAGGAAAGAAATGCCGAAGGTGGTGAAACTGCGATGTTACATCTTGATGATTGGGAGCATTGTAGTGAACTTTTTAATGATCCTATTGCAAAAGAAAATTTTATATGGGGATCGCCAAAAAGCAAAAACATTAGTTATAAAGTTGAGCATCCAGTGTTTTCTGCAGACAAAGAAGGAAGAGCACAAATTTCTTACATTGATCAATTTCCTGAGCCAAAAAATATGAAACAAGGTGTTTTTTTACAAAAATTATCTGATTGTTTGGAAGAGAGTGAGAAAAAAATTATTACAAAACTTCCTGTAGGCTCCTCAATTGTTGCAAACAACTATTTTTGGCTTCATGGAAGAAAACCTTTTAAGGAGAATCGCCATTTATCAAGGGAACTGTTACGAATTAGAGGCACTTTTTTTGAGGAATAATTTAAACTAAAAGTGGTATAAATTCGTGATTTATTGAGTATTTGTTGCAAATTTACAACATATTAAAACTATTTTTTCAATATAATAGTGTTCAGTGCTTTTTTTTTGATTTTTTCAAAGTCAAATAGTACTTTACGACAATTAACTTTTAAAAAATAGGAATAATTATGAAGAAATTAATATTAGCATTAGCTATCTCTTTATTTACCTTTGCTACGGCACAGGCCGAAAGAGGAGTTAATATGGGAATATCAGTATTAGGCGGAGTATTTGAAGCCGATGGTGGTAGTGAGAAAATTACGGGTGCGCACTCTTCTGGTGCTAGCCCAGGAAACGTAACAAAAAATTCTGTGCAGGAAGCTGCAGCGCAGTTTGTTATCGGATCAGTTTTTGTAGAAAAAACTCTAGGTGACAGATTAGCAATAGGAGTTGATTACGTTCCAATGTCAATGGAGTCAGAGACATCTGAAAACGTTCAAACATCGTCAGATTCTTCTGGTGCTGGAACTAACACAGTTCAAGTAGACTTCGAAGACTTAACAACTATTTATGCAACGTTAGCAATGACAGACAACTTATACTTAAAGGTTGGATACGTTGAGGTTGACGTTATAACAAACGAATCTTTGGCAACTGGTGGTTCTTACGGGAACACTTCACTAGACGGTCACGTTGTTGGTATAGGATATCATAGAGACTTAGACACAGGAGCTTTTGTTAGATTAGAAGCAAACTTTATGGATTTAGATGGAGCAACTCTAACCAACACAGCAGACTCTACAAAATCTGTTACTGCAGATGGAGCTGATGGATACGGAGCTAAGCTGTCAATTGGTAAATCGTTTTAAGTATTAAAGAAATTTTAAAAGTTAATTTAACCCCTCTGTAATTAATTTTACAGAGGGGTTTTTTTTTAAACTAAATAAATTATTATTAAAAAATGAATTTAGGTTTTATTGGAACTGGAAAAATAACTTCATCAGTAATAGCTGGAATATGTAAATCATCAATTAAGTATAAAAAGATTTTGATATCTTCAAGAAATAAAATTATTGCAAATAAATTAAAAAAAAAATTTAAGAGAATTGTAATTGAAAAAGAAAATCAAAAAATAGTTGATTCCAGTAATTGGGTTTTTTTAGCAGTTACCCCATCAGTTGGTGAAAAAATACTTAAAAACTTACAATTTAAATCAAGTCAAACGATTGTGAGTTTTATCTCAACAATTACGATTCCTGAATTAAAAAAAATAATTAAAGTAAAAGCTGATATTGTAAGAGCCATACCATTACCACCAATTTCTTTAAAAAAAGGGCCAGTGCCAATTTGCCCCCCAAATAGAAAAGTAAAAATTTTTTTTGATAAAATTGGATCAACAATTGAAATAAAAAATGAAAAGCTATCAATTAATTTTTGGTCAACATCAGGAATGATGGCTTCTTATTATGAGATATTAAAAATTATGAGTGATTGGTTGGTTAGGAAAGGTATCAAAAGATTAGATGCTCAAAAATATATTACTACATTATTTTTAGCTTTATCTGAAGATGCAGTGGCAAATTCTAAAAAAGAATTAAAATATTTAGTAAAAGAATCTCAAACTCCTAAAGGATTGAATGAACAAGGTTTGAAAGAAATGAATAAAAAAGGTGTTTATAAATCTGTAATTAGTACTTTAAATAGTATTCATAAAAGATTAAACAAGTAATTAATGTCTGAAAACATCTTAGAAATTAGTAATTTATCAAAATTTTTTGGAGGGCTCGCAGCAGTTTCTGATTGTTCACTTAAAGTTAAAAGAGGAACGATTACTGGTATTATTGGTCCTAATGGATCAGGCAAAACAACTTTGTTTAATTTGGTTGCTGGTAATTTAAAATCATCAGCAGGTAGTGTTATGTTTAATAATGAAAATATAACCGATGTTCCTTCATATGAACTGTTTTCAAAAGGATTACTTAGAACTTTCCAGATAGCACATGAGTTTACAAATTTATCTGTTTTAGAAAATTTAATGATGGTTCCGGGTAATCAATCAGGAGAAAAACTAATGAATGCTTTATTAAAACCTTCATTGGTTGCAAAAGAAGAAAGTCAAATTAAAGAAAAAGCTATGGAAGTTGTAGATTTTCTTAATTTAAGCCATTTAAAAAATGAGCTTGCAGGAAATTTATCAGGAGGCCAGAAAAAATTATTGGAACTTGGTAGAACGATGATGGTAGATGCTAAATTAGTTTTATTGGATGAAGTAGGTGCTGGTGTAAATAGAACCTTACTAAAAGATCTAGGAACAGCTATTGAAAAACTCAATAAAGAAAAAGGTTATACTTTTTGCATGATCGAACATGATATGGATTTTATTGGAAGACTATGTGATCCAGTAATTGTTATGGCTGAGGGATCAGTTCTTTTTGAAGGTTCTGTCGAAGATGCAAAGAAAGATGAAAAAGTAATTGAAAGTTATTTGGGTAGAGGCTCAAAATTAAAAGATAATTAATTATGGCATTTTTTGAAGGTAACAACATGACAGGTGGATATGGAAATGGTCCAGATATAATTAATTCATGTTCTGTCAATGTAGAAAAGGGAGAAATAGTCTCAATCCTTGGACCTAATGGAGCTGGAAAGTCTACAGCAATGAAGGCAATGCTAGGTTTACTAAATTTGAAATCAGGATCTGTAATTATTAATGGAAAAGATATTTCAGATCTTTCTCCTCAAGACAGAGTAAAAGAGGGAATTTCGTTTGTGCCTCAAACCAAAAATGTTTTTGCAGGCATGACTGTTGAAGAAAATTTGGAAATGGGAGCTTTTTTAATTAACAGTGACTACAAAACAGTCATAGATGAAATTTATGATTTATTTCCAATTCTTAATGAAAAAAGAAATCAGTTAGTTGGAGAGTTATCTGGAGGGCAAAGACAACAAGTTGCACTTGGTAGAGCTTTAATGATTAAACCATCAGTCTTAATGTTGGATGAACCAACAGCAGGTGTTTCACCGATAGTAATGGACGAATTGTTTGATCATATAGTTAAAGTAAAGAGAACTAATGTTGCAATATTAATGGTTGAGCAAAATGCAAAACAAGCATTAAATATTTCTGATAGGGGCTATGTTTTGGTGACAGGTGAGAACCGGCACTCAGGTACTGGTAAAGAATTACTAGAAGATCCAAGTGTAAGAAGTTCTTTTTTAGGTGGTTAAAATGGATTTGATCAACGCGATTATTCTGTTGTTAAATTATATTTTTGTTCCGGCTTTAGCATATGGATCTCAGTTAGCACTTGGTGCGATTTTTGTTACTTTAATTTATGGAATTTTACGATTTGCAAATTTTGCAACTGGAGACATGATGTCTTTTGGAACAATGTTTGTAATTCTATTCACTTTGTATTTTAAGTCTGTCGGAATTAGTCTTGGAGTTTTACCTACAGCTCTTTTAGCAATTCCTTTTGCAATTATTTTAATGGTTGGTTACATGTTAGTAATTGATAAATTTGTCTTTAAGTATTACCGAACAAAAAAAAGCCCTCCTGTGCAATTAGCCATGGTAAGCATTGGAGTAATGTTTGTTACTCAAGCAGTGGTTCGTATAATCATTGGTCCCTCTGATAGAAGATTTTTTGATGGAGAAAAATTTTTAATTAAAGCAGGAGAATTTAAAGAAATGACAGGATTAAATGAGGGTCTTGCGATTAAATCTACTCAAGTTATTACAATTATTGTTACATTAATTTTAGTTTCAACTCTTTTTTGGTTTTTAAATAAAACTAAGACTGGAAAAAGTATGAGAGCATACTCTGATAATGAAGATTTAGCATTGTTATCAGGTATTGATCCTAAAAAAATTGTTATGATAACATGGGTAATAGCAGGTATCCTTGCTACAATTGGTGGTGCTTTGTACGGTTTAGATAAAAGTTTCAAACCATTTACCTATTTTAATAATATGCTGCCTATATTTGCAGCAGCAATAGTTGGTGGTATTGGCAACCCGTTTGGAGCCTTTCTTGGAGGATATGTAATTGCTTTTTCTGAAATATTATTAACATATGCTTATAGAAAATTTTTCATGTATGTTTTACCTGAAAGTATGGAACCAGATGGGTTAGTTCAATTACTCTCTACGGATTACAAATTTGCAGTATCTTTTTCAATACTGGTCATTGTATTACTTTATCGTCCATCAGGTATATTTAAAGGGAAGGTATTGTGAGAAAAAATTTAAATGTAATTGCTGCATACAGTATAATGATGGGTTTAATTATCCTTGTGGGTACATTCCAGTCTTGGAACATTGCTCTTTCAATATTTAACCTTTGTCTTATTTCAGCAGTGATGACAATGGGTGCTAATATTCAATGGGGTTATGCTGGTTTAATTAATTTTGGAATAATGGGCTTTACTGCATTAGGTGGTCTAGCTGCGGTCTTAATTTCTGTTAACCCAGTTCAAGAGGCATGGAGTGCAGGGGGCGCCAACATTCTATTTAGTTTATTTCTTATTATTGGAATTGTTTTAGCTGTTAGACTTGTTCTCAAAAAATATCAAAAATCTAAAATCAGAAGTTACGTAATCGCTGCAATTATTATTACAGGAATAATTATTATAAGATTTGTCTCTGAGCCTGGTATTGAGGCAATTGAGGAAGTAAATCCAGCAAGAACTGGATTTTTAGGTGGTTTAGGGCTTCCAATAATTTTTTCTTGGATTGTGGGCGCTTTCTTTGCAGGAGGATTAGCTTTTATAATTGGAAAAGTAGCATTGGGCTTAAGAGCTGATTATTTGGCAATTGCCACATTATTGATATCAGAAATAGTAATCGCAATTATCAAACATGAAGACTGGTTAACAAGAGGCGTTAAAAACGTAATTGGTTTAAAACGTCCTGCGCCTTATGAAGTAAATCTACAACAAACAGATTGGTTTATAAATTTAGTTGAAAAATTTAACTCTGGTAAATTGAACTTAATTTCTGATTTAACTGAGAGACAAACAGCTTTAAATCAACTTGTAATAGAAGGATCATCAGTTTTTGTGAAACTTTGTTACTCAGGATTATTTTTAGTGGTAGTAATTATTTTATTAATCTTAACTCAAAAAGCTCTTTATTCTCCTTGGGGAAGAATGATGAGAGCTATTAGAGATAACGAAGAAGCAGCAAACGCTATGGGTAAAAATGTAGTTAAACAACACTTGTTAATTTTTGTTTTAGGCTCAGCTATTGTTGGTATTGCAGGTGCAATGTTAGTTACACAAGATGGATTGTTTACTCCAGGAAGTTATAGACCTTTGAGATATACTTTTTTGATTTGGGTAATGGTTATTATTGGTGGAAGTGGAAATAACTTTGGTGCAATTCTTGGAGGTTTTGTTGTTTGGTTCTTATGGATTGAGGCAGCACCAATTGGTCTTTACCTGGTCAATTTAACTACTGCTGGGCTAGATGATACACACTTTCTAAAAGTGCACTTAATTGAAAGCGTTCCGTATTTTAGATTTTTAATGATGGGAGTAGGTCTTTTGGTAATAATGAGATATAGACCAAAAGGTATACTTCCTGAAAAAATAGAAATAAAATAACCTTATGAAATATATTATTTTAGGTGCTGCGATAGCTTGGTTTATGTATATGGCAGATAAATATATGTTTTAATAAAAAAACCCCAGCGAATTTCTTCGCTAGGGTTTAAAATATAAAATATTATCTTTGTTTTTTAGTTTTGAATTTTCCGCCTTTAACTTCTTGTTCTAAGAAAGAACCTTCAGCTTCACCGACGCTAGTAAAAGTAACTCCAGTTGCACCTTCGTAGTCAACTTTCTTACCTTTAGCTAATAAATCTAAACCTTTTTTAAGCTCACCCGGATAAATCTTTGTTCCAGGACCGTTAGCAACATCCATTACATTTTTTGCAATTGATGCTCTATCAGCTGAATTACCTGCTTGAATTGCTAAAACAATTAAAGCAGCTGCATCGTACGACTCTCCAGTATAAGGACCAGAGCTATCAATACCAGCTGCACTCGCAACTTTAGCAAATACTCCTGAACCTTTACCAGTTGATCCTGGCATAGAACCAAAAGATTTCTTTAAGTCTTTTCCAAATGCGTCAACTAGTGATTGACCAATCATACCATCTGATAAAACAAATTTATCAAATGCACCTGAGTCCAAAGAAGCTTGTATAATTCCTTTACCACCTTGGTCTAGGTAACCGATAACAGCAACTGCATCACCACCTGCTGAAGCAAGTGTTGCTACTTCAGATGAGTAGTCTGCTTTTCCATCTTCGTGAGCATTAACAGTTGTTACTTTAATACCATGAGCTTCAACAGCCGCTTTGTAAACATCTGCTAAACCTTTTCCATAGTCATTGTTTGTATAAGTAATTGCAACACTTTTAACTTTTCTATCTTTAGTAATATCAGCTAAAATCTGACCACCTCTTGCATCTGATGGGGCAGTTCTAAAGAAATAACCTTTGTCATCAAGAGTTGTTAATCCTGGTGATGTTGCTGATGGTGATATCATAACTACACCATTTGGTACTGCAACATTTGAGGCAATTGCTCCGGTTACACCTGAACAGTCAGCACCCATAATAGCTGCAACTCCCTGTGCGATCACTCCTTCTGCAGCCGCAGTTGCTGCTGCTGAGTCAACGCATGTTGAGTCTGCTCTAATTACTTCAATACTTTTTCCACCTAATAGTGAGCCAGAGTCTGATGCTTCTTTAAAAGCAAGCTCAGCTGAAGCTGCCATAGCTGGTGTTAGAGATTCAATAGGACCAGTAAATCCTAAAATAATTCCCATTTTTAGTCCATGTCCATCTGCAGATGCGTTTGATGTGAAAGAAAACACAAACATAAATGCAGCGATAAATAGTTTTTTCATTATCTTCCTCTTTATTGTTAACAATTTATAAAAGATAAATTAAAACCTATTTAAATAATATTTCAATAAACAATTTATTTAATTTTAAAGAAAAACTGTGTAGAAATTCACATTTTACAAGTTAAAAGTACCGTTTAAATGTTTCATTGATGGACAAAACGCCATAGTCATTTAATCCACCAATAATTAATTGTAATGCAACTAATAAAATAAATCCTAACCCAACGTAAACTATCCACAAATGTTTTTGGATATAATGAGCCAAATATGTTGCTAAAGCTCCAGTCAATACAACTGATAACATCAAACCAAAAATCATAAATCCAAAATATCCTTTTGCAGCAGCTACAACACCAATGACATTATCAAAACTGATCATGATATCTGCAAATAAAACTTTACCAATACTATTGATATATGAAGGCTCTTTAGTCTTATTTGTTTGAGATCTTACTTTTTTTATATCAACTAAATCTTTTCTAAGGTCATTAACTATCCAAATTAATAAAATGCCACCTAAAATTTTAACGAAATAAAATTCAAATAAATATGTAGCAAATATTGCAAAAAAAATTTTGAAAGCAAATGCTCCTATAACTCCCCACAGAATAATTTGTTTTCTGTTTTTTGGCACAAAATTCGCAGCTATCGAGCCAACTATAACAGCGTTATCTGCTGTAAGTATTAACGTGATAAAAATAATTTTCGTTAAAATTATAAGTTCTTCAATCAAAGTAATAACTTATAATAAATAAATTAAATAAATTCAATTTATTCAATCTTATATTTCAAATTTAAGTGTAATTTCCTTAAAACAATTAGTATTTTGAAACTTTTTTTCCAGCAATTATATCTTTTAGCTCCTGATATTCTTGACAATTGCAACTACTCAGAACTTCTAGTCTTTCAACTGCAAGATTATGTCTGTTAGTTGCAACATAAAGTTCACCAAGATATTCATTTATACCTACATGACTAGGATCAATAGCCAGACCTTGTAAATAATATTTTTCGCCATTTTCATAGTCGCCAAGCTTACGAGTAGTGAAACCCAAATAATTTAAAGTATTTGGTTTATTTGGAAATTTTTTGTTAGATTGAAGTAATAATTTTTGAGCCTTTTCATATCTTTTTTTTGCTTTATCCAAATTATTTTTTTCTTCGAATTTTTTTGCTGCTTTTATATGTGTAACAGCCATATCATATTGTGTTTTGGTCTTAGAGGAACCAGTATCACTTGATCCTGCAGAAAAAGAATTTGCAGTCAAAAGTAATGAGACAAATAAAGAAATTATTAAATTTTTTTTCATTTTGTAAATTTTTCCATTTTGTTAAGTTTTGTTAATTTAAGTCCATTATTTAACAAATTATCTCTGATAGACTTTGCTGTTGCTAATGAACTCATATTATCGCCATGTATACATACAGAGTCGATTTCACAAGGTATTTGCTTTCCACTGTGACAATTAAGCGACTGATTTTTTACCATACTTAATACATGTTTTTTTGCAATTTCTGGATCAGTAATTAATGCGTGGGGTTTTTTTCTAGATACTAAATTTCCATCATCCTCGTAATTTCTATCTGCAAATATTTCACAAGCAATTTTCATGTCTAATTTTTTTGCCGCCTCTTGCATTTTAGATCCAGTAGGGACCAGATAAATTAAATCTTTGCTAATTCCTTTAATTGTTTTTGCTAAGGTTGTAGCTAATTCAATATCTTCACACGCCATGTTATTTAGTGCACCATGAGGTTTTATATGAGATACATTTTCACCGTGTTTTGCAGCTATTCTTTGTAATACTTCAAACTGATCTATAATTAATTTTTTTATTTCAGAAGATGATAAATTCATTCTTTCTCTTCCAAAATTTTCTGGATCGTTAAATGATGGATGCGCACCAATACTCACATTATTCTTTTTTGAAATTTCGATTACTTGATTCATGGTTTGTTCATCACCTGCATGATACCCACATGCGACATTAGCTGAATTTACTATTTTTAATAAATCAGGATCATTTATATTCGAGTGATGTTTTGATTTTTCACCTAAATCACAATTTATATTAATTTCCATAGTTATAATAGTTAAGTATAACATGACATGATAAAAAATATATCAAATCTTGGTGACTCAGCTGTGTATTGTGATTTTGGCAAAGATGTAAACAGAGAAATAAATACTCAAGTAATTAAATATTTTAAAACTATTCAAAATAAAAATATTGAAGGAATAAATAATCTAACTCCTTCTTACAATAAATTGATTATATCGTTTGATCTTAAAAAAATTAATTTTAATAAACTTAAAAAGGTAATTGATAATATAGAAATTATTAAAGGCGATAGCATGCAAAACAAAAAATTTGAAATTCCTGTTTGTTGCGAAAAAGAATTTTCTTTGGATATAAAAAGATTAGAAGAAAAACTTAAGATGAAAGAAGAAAAAATATACGAGAGTTTTTTTGAAAAAGAATTTTTTTGTTATATGACAGGTTTTATCGCAGGAATGCCATTTCTTGGAGATTTGGATGAAAACCTCAGAGCAAAACGTCTTGATACTCCTAGGGTTAAGGTTCCAAAAGGTTCAATTGGTTTGACTGAGCAATTTGCCAATATCTATACTTTTGAAAGCCCTGGAGGATGGAATATTATTGGAAATACTCCATTAAATATTTTTGATAGCACTAAAGAAAAAGAACCCAATTTAATTAATCCGGGCGATTTAGTTACATTCAAAAGAATTAGTAAAGAAAAATATCAAAATTATCATGAATAAAAATTATATTGAAATTATAAGGGCAGGTATTAATTCAACTTTCCAAGATCTTGGAAGAAACAATCTCTATCATATAGGTGTCCCATTCAGTGGAGCTATGGATAACAGAAATTATTTATTGGCTAATAAACTTGTTGGAAATGATCATAATGATCCAGTGATAGAATTTGCTTATCAGGGACCTCATTTGAAATATTACGGAGACAAATTAAATATCGCTATAACTGGTGATGTAACTTTTAAAATTAAAAAAGGTGATAATTTTGTTGATGGAGAATGTTATCAATCTTTTATTTTAGAAAATAATGATGAGCTAGATATTATATCAACTAATAAATCCGTTTATGGATATCTAGCAATCAGTGGTAAATTTGATTTAAAATTTCAATGGTCTAGTTGTTCAACTAATACTAAAGCAAAGATAGGATCTAACAATGGAGAAAAGTTGTCTGATAATCAAAAAATTACAATCAAAGAAATTAATAATAACTTTGTTAATAAGAAATTAAATTATGTTAATACAAAAATAGAAAATATTAGAGTAATTAAAGGAACAAATTTTAATTATTTTTCTGAAGAGGGTAAGAAAATTTTTTTTAAAAATGAATTTAAAGTCTCTAAATTATCTGACCGTATGGGCATGAGATTAGAGGGGAAAAAAATAGAAAATATAGTTGATACTAATATTAGATCTGAGGGCTTAATTAAGGGCGTGATACAAGTGCCGGCTGATGGCAATCCAATAATAATGCTCTCAGATCATGGTACTATAGGGGGGTATCCTAAAATCGGCGTCGTTGTGAGTGCTGATTATGATAAGTTAGTTCAATTAACTCCTGGCTCAACTATCAAATTTCAAGAGATCGATTTAATTAGTGCAGAAACTCTTTTTAAACTGTATGACTTAGAGACTCAAAATTTAATTTCACAAATTTAATGAATATTTTAAAAAGTTTACCTGGCCCATTACTGATATTTTTTGGTGCACTTAGTTTAAGCTTTGGTGGACTAATAGTAAAATCTTTTGAGGGAGCAACATTATGGCAGATATTATTTTGGAGATCCTTATTTTTCTCTCTTACCGTTTTAACTTTTTTGATAATCACTTATAAAAGCAAAGTTTTAAAATCGTTTCATGACTCTGGATTACCAGGTTTTATTGGTGGATTAATATTATCTATTGGTTTTTGTGGTTATGTTTTTGCTATGTATAATACTACTGTTGCCAATACTAATTTCATCATATCACTTCAAATCTTATTTTTGGCTATATTTGGTTTCTTTTTCTTAAAAGAAAAAATTAATTTAATTACGTTAATCTCAATTATTTTAGCAATGTCTGGAGTGCTGTTAATGGTTGGAAATTCATTATCTCCAGGAGAATTATCTGGAAATTTAGCAGCTTTCACAATGCCAATTACTTTTGCAGTTTTGATAATGATCGTTAGAAAATTTCCATCAGTTGATATGGTCCCAGCACAGTTTGTTGCAGGGATAAGTTCATGTCTTATTGGTTTATCCCTTTCACCTACTATAATGATTTCACCTCATGATATTTTTTTAGGTTTTCTAGCTGGATTTTTTCAAATAGGTTTTGGTTTTATATTTATAACAATTGGTGCTAGAACAACCCCGTCTGCAGTGGTTGGAGTTATCATGTTATCCGAATCTGTCCTTGGTCCTATCTGGGCTTTTCTTTTTGTGAGCGAAATACCATCATTTTATGGGTTGATAGGAGGAGCAATAATATTTTTTGCTGTATTATTACAGTTTTACACACTTTTAAAAAAGCCAAAGACAATTGTTTCCAATTGACATTTTAAGTCACATATAGGACTATTGGTCTACGGGAGAGACTACAGATTATTGTAGCGCCGAAGGAGCAACCACCCAGGAATCTCTCAGGCAAAAAGGACCGTAGCATATTAACTCTGGAAAGAGATTTAATTCTCGCCGAAGGAGCAAAACTCTCAGGCAAATATACAGATGGGTACAAAGAGTTAATATGGAAACAAAAAAAACATCGCTGTACCAGTTACATCAAGATTGTAATGCAAAATTTGTTGAATTTGCAGGTTATCAAATGCCGATACAATATTCGGAAGGTATTGTTGAAGAACATAAATTCACTAGAAATCACTCTGGTATTTTTGATGTTTCACATATGGGTCAATTATTTATCTATGGTGGTGATGAATTAATTAGAGATTTAGAAAAAATTTTTCCATTAGATTTGAAAAATTTGAAATTAAATCATTCTAAATACAGTTTCTTAATGGATAAAGATGCCGGGATACATGATGATTTAATTATCACAAAAACAAGTGAGGGTTTTTTGATAATTCTTAATGCAGCATGCAAAGATAATGACTTCAAAATTTTAAAAGAACTCCTTAAAGATAAGTACAAAATGATTATGGATGAAAATAGATCTTTAATTGCCATTCAAGGTCCTAAATCATCAGAAATTCTCAACGATGTTATTAATGGTGTAAAAGATCTTAATTTTATGTCTGGAAACTGGTTTACATTTGAAAATCAGAGAGTTTATATTACGCGATCTGGTTATACAGGTGAAGATGGTTTTGAGATATCAATTGTAAATGATTTTGTAGATAAATTAACCAGGGAATTAATCAACAAAGGATCTAAATTAATAGGCCTAGGAGCAAGAGATACACTAAGATTGGAAGCTGGTTTATGTTTATATGGTCATGATCTAGATAAAGATAAAACTCCAGTGGAAGCAAATTTAAAGTGGGCTATTTCAAAAGAAAGAATATCTAAGGGAGATTTTATAGGCTCTGACATAATTATTAAACAATTAAATGATGGTGTCAGTAAAATTAGAGTTGGAATTAAACCTGAGGGAAGAATTATTGCTAGAGAAAAAACAAAAATATTTAATCAATCAGATGTTCATATTGGAGAAATCACTAGTGGTACATTTGGACCAAGTGTTAATGGTCCTGTAGCAATGGGATATGTGGAAAATGAATTTTCAAAAAAAAATACCAAAGTATTTTTAGAGGTAAGAGGAAAAAAACATCCTGCAAGTATTTGCAGTTTACCATTTTATAAAAAAAGTTATGTCAAAGGAGTAAATTAATGAGTGAAGTAAAATATTCAAAAGAGCACGAGTGGATTAAATTAGATGGAGATGTAGCAACAATTGGTATTACAAAACATGCCACAGAAATGTTAGGTGATATAGTTTTTGCAGAACTTCCAGAAAAAGGTTCTAATGTAGAGAAAGACGGGACAGCAGGTGTTGTGGAATCAACCAAAGCAGCTAGCGATGTATATACTCCTGTGAGTGGTGAAGTAGTTGATACAAATCAAGCTATAGTAGATGATCCATCAAAGATTAATCAAGATCCAGAAGATTCAGCTTGGTTCTTTAAACTTAAAATAAAAGATCCATCAGAAATGGATGCATTAATGAATAAAGATGATTACGATAAATTTGCAAAGGAGACTTCAGCATAATGTTACCAAATTCAGAAAAAGATTTTTTAAAAAGACACATTGGACCTTCTAAAGAAGACCAATCAAAAATGTTAAAAGAATTAAATTATAAATCACTAGATGATCTGATTGACAACACTGTGCCAGAAAAAATAAAGTTTAAGGGTGAACTTAATATTGGCGATTCAAATTCAGAGTACGAAGCATTAAGAAAATTAAGAGCAATTTCTAAAAAAAATCAAGTTTACTCAAATTTCATTGGTATGGGTTATTATGGAACTTACACACCCTATGTAATTTTGAGAAATATACTGGAAAATCCTGGTTGGTATACTTCATATACGCCTTATCAGCCTGAGGTAGCTCAAGGAAGACTTGAGATGTTATTGAACTTTCAACAAATGATTGTTGACTTTACAGGAATGGATATTGCCAATGCCTCTTTATTAGATGAAGGTACAGCAGCAGCAGAGGCTATGGGTCTAAGTCACAGATTAAATAAAAAAGATAGTAATTTAGTTTTTGTTTCTGAAGATTGTCATCCTCAAACAATAGATGTAATTCAAACAAGAGCTGAGCCAATGGGTTTAAAGGTTTTAGTTGGTAAAGAAGATGAAGTTTTAGACCAGCTAAAAGAGGATTTAGTTTGTGGAATTTTACAATATCCAGGAACTTTAGGGGATATTAAAGACCCAAGTGAAGCAATTAGCAAAATTCACAAAAAAAATGGGAAGGCTATATTAGCTTGTGATCTGTTAGCTCTAGCAAAATTAAAAACACCTAGAGAACTTGGTGCCGACATTGCGGTTGGAAGCTCCCAAAGATTTGGTATTCCAATGGGATATGGAGGTCCGCATGCAGCTTTTTTTGCAACCAAAGATGAATATAAGAGATCAATGCCAGGAAGGATTGTTGGTGTATCAGTCGATAGACATGGTAATAAGGCATATAGATTATCTTTACAAACAAGAGAGCAACACATCAGAAGAGATAAAGCGACTAGTAATATTTGTACTGCACAAGCTTTATTAGCGATTGTGTCAGCAGCATACGCTATTTATCATGGTCCGGATGGAATTAAAAATATTTCTGAAAGAGTGTCTCAATTAGCAAAAAGTTTTGCTGATAAAATAAAACAGTCTGGATATGAACTTTATTCTAATCGTTTTTTTGATACGGTTACAATTATTACAAAAGAAAAAACTGATCAAATTTACAAGAACGCTCTTAACCAAAAAGTTAATATACGAAAAGTAAATTCTGAAATGCTAGCTGTTTCTTTTGATGAAAGAAAAAATGTTTATAGAGTAAATCAATTATTAAAAATTTTTAATGCAGCAGAGTCAATTAAAAAAGAGGATCCTTCAGTAAGTTTACCTAATTTGCCAAAAAATTTATTAAGAACTTCAAAATATTTAGAACATCCAGTTTTCAACTTATATCATTCAGAAACTGAAATGCTTAGATATTTAAAAAGATTAGAAGATAAAGATATAGCATTGAATAGAACTATGATTGCACTTGGCTCATGCACAATGAAGTTAAACGCTGCTGCCGAAATGATACCAATATCATGGAAAGAATTTGCAGAACCTCATCCGTTTGTTCCAATTGAACAAATGGAAGGATTTAGAGATTTATTTACTGATTTAAAAAATTGGTTACGGTCTATAACTGGTTTTTCAGGTGTTTCTTTACAACCTAATGCAGGTGCTCAAGGTGAGTATGCAGGCTTAATGGTTATTAGAAAATATCATCTAGATAGAGGTGAGCCTAATCGTAATATATGTTTAATTCCAAGTTCGGCACATGGTACTAACCCAGCAAGTGCACAAATGGTTGGCATGAAAGTGGTTGTTGTTAATTGTGATAAAGATGGAAATGTTGATTTTGACGATTTAAAGAAAAAAGCAGAGCAACATTCTGAAAACCTTGGAGCATTAATGGTAACTTATCCATCTACCCATGGAGTATTTGAGGAAAAAATAACTGATATTTGTGAATTAGTTCATAAACATGGTGGTCAGGTATATATGGATGGAGCAAATTTAAATGCTTTAGTTGGAATTGCAAAGCCTGGGAATTTTGGACCTGATGTTTGTCATATTAATTTACATAAAACATTTTGTATTCCTCATGGTGGAGGAGGACCTGGAATGGGGCCCATTGCCTGTAAAAAACATTTACAAGTTTATCTACCTAACCATCCAGTAATAAAAGATTGTGGACCAACAACTGGAATTGGTGCAGTGTCGGCAGCTCCTTGGGGTAGCTCAAGTATTTTGTCAATTTCTTGGATGTACATTAAAATGATGGGGTCTGCAGGATTAAAGCTTGCTTCTCAAGTTGCGATATTAAACGCAAATTATATTGCTCATAGATTAAAAGATCACTTTCCGATTTTATATAAAGGATCTAATGGGAATGTTGCACACGAGTGTATTATAGATATTAGAACGATAAAATCTGAAACAGGCATAACAGAAGAAGATATAGCTAAAAGATTAATAGATTTTGGTTTTCATGCACCAACTATGTCTTGGCCTGTAGCTGGAACTATGATGATAGAGCCAACTGAAAGTGAAGGCTTGTCGGAGCTCGATAGATTCTGCGACACTTTAATAAAGATAAAACAAGAAATAGACCAGATTAAATCAGGTAAGTTTGATAAAATTGACAATCCAATTAAGAATGCTCCTCACACTGATAGTGAACTAGCATCTGATAACTGGACACATAAATACACTAGAGAAGAGGCAGCTTATCCAGCTAAATTTTTAAAAGCAAATAAGTTTTGGCCTCCAGTAGCAAGAGTAGATAATGTATATGGAGATAAAAACATTTTTTGTACATGTCCAAGTATGGATGAGTTTAAAGAAGATGCAGCATAGTTGTTAATGAAAATTGCTGTTATTGGTTCAGGAATTTCAGGGTTAAGCGCAGCATATTATTTATCAAAAAAACACAATGTAGATCTTTTTGAGAGAGAAGACCATTTTGGAGGACATTCTCATACAATTGATTTAGTTTTTGATAAAAAAAAAGTTTCTGTAGATATTGGCTTTATTGTGTTTAATTTCAAAACTTATCCAAATCTAATAAATTTTTTTAGAGAAAATGATATTCAAATTGAAAAAAGCGACATGTCTTTCTCCGTTTCAGTAGATAATACAAAATTTGAATATTGCGGAAAAGGTTTAAATGGAATTTTTTCAAATAAATCGAATTTATTTAATATTGAATTTTTAAAAATGTTTTTTGATATTTTAAAATTTTATAAAAAAAGCGATCAAGAAACTATTTCGGATGAAAAAATTACTTTAGGAGAATATTTAAAAAGAAACAAATTATCTAAAACATTCGTAGATTATCATATCATACCTATGGTATCTGCAATCTGGTCTATGCCTCCTTATGAGGCAAGTAAAATGCCAATAAGCTTTTTTCTAAAATTTTTTCAAAATCATGGTTTGTTTAAATTAAAAAATAGACCTAAGTGGTATACAGTATCTAACAGAAGTAGAACTTATGTGAGTAAAATAATTTCCCAAATAAGTGGAGAACATTATAAAAATTATAATGTTACAAAAATAAAAAGAAAATCAGTAGGTTTAGATTTGTACTATGGTGGAGAAAACGAATTCTTTGGTTATGATAAAGCAATATTAGCCACTCATGCAGATGAGGCCTTAAAATTAATTGAAAATCCTACTGAAGATGAAAAAAATATTCTTTCAAATTTCAGTTATAAGGAAAATACAGCTTATATACATACAGATCATCGAGCAATGCCAAAAAATAAAAAAGCTTGGTCTTCATGGAACTCCTCAATAGATGATAAAGATTTAAGTAAAAATTCAATAACATATTGGTTGAATTTATTACAAAACTTAAAATGTAATCAAAATATTTTTTTGACTTTAAATCCCTATTTTGAGATTGATGAGTCAAAAGTATTAAAAAAAGTCAGATTTACTCATCCTTATTATGATCAGACAGCTTTAGATGCGCAATCAGGGCTTGTTAATTTACAAAATCGTAAAGATTTACTTTTTTGTGGAAGTTATTTTGGTTACGGATTTCATGAAGATGGCTTAAAATCATCTATTGAAATGTTGAAATACCTTAATGATTAATTCTTGTATATATAATGGAACTGTAATTCACAAAAGATTTAAACCAAAAGAACATTTCTTCAAATATAAAGTTTTTTCACTTTTAATTGACCTATCAGAAATACAAAAATTATGTGAACAAATAAAATTTTTCTCTCTAAATAAATTTAATTTGATAAGTTTTTATGAAAGAGATCATGGAGCTAGAGATGGCACGTCATTAGAAAAGTGGGTAAAAAATAATCTTGAAAATACTGATATAGATATAGAAGGAATTAAAATAAAACTTTTGTGCTATCCTCGTATACTCGGCTATGTTTTTAATCCACTAAGTATTTTTTTTATTTATAATAAAAATGATAAACTTGTTTCAATTTTATATGAAGTAAAAAACACATTTGGGGAACAACATACATATATTTTTAAAGTTGAAAATCAAAATAATTTAATTCAAAATAATTGCTCTAAGAAATTTCATGTTTCACCGTTTATTGACATGGACTGTAATTATTTTTTTAGGATTTTGAATCCAACCAAAAAATTATCAGTTGTAATTGATCAATATGATAAAGAAGGTAAAATACTTTTTGCGTCTCAAGAGGGAAAACGATCTGATTTAACTGGTAAAAATTTAATGAATTCCTACTTAAAACACCCTTTTATGACATTTAAAATTATCTCAGCGATACATTTTGAAGCGTTCAAATTATGGATCAAAGGAATTAAGTTTGTAAAAAAAAAACTTAAAATAAGAAATAATGTAACTACAGAAAACTAATGTTTTTATATAGAGCATCAGATAAATTGGTTTTTAAATTTTTAGAAAAAATTAATTATGGTTATTTAGAATTAACAACGTTTGAAGGCGATCTTTTGAAATTTGGAAATCCTGATCAAAAATTAAAAGCAAATATTTTCATCAAAAAAAATAATTTTAATTACAATTTAATAAGAGGAGGTAGTATTGGATTTGCCGAAAGTTATATGAGGGGTGAGTTTCAAACTGATAATTTATCGAACTTAATTGAGTTGACAGCAAGAAATATCAATATCATATATAAATTTTCAGGCCTTCTTGATATGCCTGTGATAAATTATGTTAAAAATAAAATAATTAAAAATACAAAAAAAAGAAGTAAAGCAAATATTGCTAAACATTATGATTTGGGAAATGACTTTTTTTCACTTTGGTTAGATGAAACCTTAACTTACTCAGGTGCTATTTTTGATGATAATTCCAAAAATCTTTCTGAGGCTCAAAATAACAAATATCAAAAATTAATAGATTTAATTAAACCTGGTAATGGTGACAAAATTTTAGAAATTGGTTGTGGCTGGGGCGGATTTGCAGAGTATTTAGGTAAAAAATATGATGTCAAACTTGACTGTATTACAATATCACAAAAACAGTTTGAGTTTGCAAAAGAAAGAATTTTTAAATGTGGATTAAACGAAAAAGTCAATATTGAAATAAAAGATTATCGAGATCTCCAAGGAAAATACAATTCAATAGCTTCAATTGAGATGATAGAAGCAGTTGGTCAAAATTATCTAAAGGGTTATTTCAACACTATTAAAAAAAATTTGTCTGAAGGTGGAAAGGTAGCTATTCAAGCTATCACGATAGATGATAGGTTGTTTAATAGATATAAAAACAAACAAGATTTTATACAAAAGTATATTTTTCCAGGAGGTTTTTTACCAAATAAGAACACTATAAATCGTTATGTTTCAGAAAATGATCTGACCATAAATTCATATATTTCTTATGCTGATCATTATGCCAACACCTTAGCTTTGTGGAGAAATGAATTCATTAAGAAATGGGAAATAATCAGGAAACAAGGCTTTGACATAACATTTAAAAGAATGTGGGAATTTTATCTTTCGTATTGCGAGGCTGGTTTTAAGTCGAAAAATATCGATTTGATACAATTTTCAATGCAAAACAAATAGAAAATTAATGGAGTATTTATGCGACATTTAAAAATATATAAATCAATTTTATTGATAATTTCATTATTCTTAATTACAAGTTGCGCAAAAAATAGCGCTATGAAACCAGAAGATTTTATAAATAAAGAGCCAAAATTAATTATTGAAGAGTATTTAACTGGTAATGTTAAGGCTTGGGGAATTTTACAAAATAGATCTGGAAAAGTTACGAGGCAATTTTCTGCTGATTTAGATGGTACTTGGGATGGCAAACAGTTAATCCTTAAAGAGAAATTTAATTGGGATGATGGAGAAGTTCAGTATAGAGAATGGACTATATTAAAGATAGATGAAAATTATTATGAGGGTACAGCTGGAGATGTCGTAGGTAAAGCAAAAGGATATCAATACGGATCAGCATTTAAATTTGAGTATGATTTAATTGTTCCTTTTAAGGGTAAAGAAATTAAAGTTACCTTTGATGATTGGATTTTTAAACAGGATGATCAAGTGGCAATAAACAGGGCAACTTTATCAAAATTTGGATTTAAGGTAGGAGAACTCACTGTTTTTTTCTTTAAGTCTTAATTTTTAAACTATTATTAAAATATTCTAAATATAACATTATTATTAGTGGTGTAATATTGAAAATTAGTCTATTTATTCCATGTTTAATATTAAATTCTTGATTATCCACTAGCAAATATACACCTAAGAGAAAAAGTAAATTTAATAAAATACAAATTTCTAAATACTGAATTTTAATTTTTACTAATTTTATCAAAGTATAAATTAATAGCCCAGAAAGTAATAACAAACTTTGAAAATGTGCATATACTAAATATTCAACAATTATAAATATTCTTTCAATTGTTATTTTTGATAATAAACTTGTTAAAGATAAATCTGTTATTACAGATTTATTTAAGGAAATTTCTAAATTGTAAATATAGAATACTAAAATTTTAACTCCAATTAAACTCATTGTAATTAAAAGATATAAAGTGTTTAATTTAGTATTTTTTCTATCTAAAAAAAATAATGTTACAATTAAAAAAATTACATAAAACATACCCTCTTGTTTTGTCCAAATAATTAAATTACAGCACAAAATTATTGAAAATATATTTAAAAAATAATTACTATTTATTTTTTTTATAAATTTTATTTTGTAATAATTATTCATTATAATCGCAATAAATGAAAAAATTAATATTTCTTGATTCCCTGAGAATAATAAATCGTAGTCATATATAATTATTAAAAAAAGTAAGAAAAATAAAACTTTTTTATTATCATTGATCTTAAAATTATCTATTAAAGTAATTAAAGAATAGCAAAATATAAAAACAAGTATTAATCTACTAGCATATTCGTAATCAATAAAACTTATTTTCCAATTTATAGATGTAATAAGTGCACCCAAATATGGATAATGAGGATTTCCTGCATCACTAAGATTTTCAATTTTGTAGCCATTATAGAAATTTAATACTTTACTAGTCCAAAATTTTTCTGAGTCCCATGATATAAATATTTTATTAGCAACATCAATCGATAATACAAATGATATAAATAATACAAATAATATTAATACTTTGTGATTTAAAATAATTTTCTGATATTTAACTATTTCTTTTTTAATATTTATTAAAAGAACAATTAAAAATATTAAAAATATAATTTTTAAGATTTGTGATAGATTTAAATTTAAGAAAGAGAGAAACAAAATGATATTAAAATATATTAAAAAATTAGTTGTTGTGTTTTCAAAAAAATTTAAATTTAAAAGATTATATTTTTTAAAAAAAACTAATGGGCTTATTGAAAAAAAAACAGTCAATAAAATTAAATTTAAAAATATAAAAAATAATTCAGTCATTTTTCCTTAAAAACAAACATTTATTTTGATGATTATCTAAAATTTCATATTTTTTTAAATCAAAGTTTGAAAGGGACTGATCGTAATTTAATAAAATTATTTCATCCTGATTTATTTTTGGGTCATGAAATAAAAATATCCAATAAGGTTTTTTTCTTTTAATAGGATCTAAATTAATTATTTTGGGTACAGAATTCTGATTCATTGTTTTACTAAATTTTTTATAAATATGATAAATGTAACCATGAGAAGATTTATTACAAAAACCAGAATAAAAAACATTATTATATGATGATATAAACCTTTCTTCATAATTATCTTTAAGCAAATCATAAACATTTTTTGGAAAATTTGTTAATTTCAAAAAGAAAAAAATTAATAAAACTAAGAAAATAATACTAGTCTTTTTGTTTTTAATAAATTTACGATTCAAAATCATTTGATTTAATATAATTAGTCAAAAAATGAATAATAGATAATACAGTAAATAGCTCGAAAACCATCTTTCCATGTAATTTTTTTTCCTTCAGAATATTTTCTACCAAAATATTTAATTCCTACTTCATAAACTCTTATATCCTTTTTTGCAATTTTTGCAGTTATTTCAGGCTCAAATCCAAAACGATTTTCTTTTAAATCTACACCTTTAATGATTTCTGCTTTAAATGCCTTATAACAACATTCCATATCTGTTAAACTTAAATTAGTAAACATATTAGATAGAATTGTAAGAAATTTATTTCCTAAAGAGTGCCAAAAAAATAATACTCTTTTTTGGTCTGAGCCAATAAATCTAGAGCCATAAACAACATCTGCATAATTTTCTTTAATTGGGTTTATCAACTTTTCATAATCATAGGGGTCATATTCTAAATCAGCATCTTGAATCAATATTATATCCCCAGACGCTATTTGAATCCCTTTTTTTATACAATAACCTTTACCATAATTTTTATCATTTAAACTAATTGAACTAACTTGGTCTTTAATATTTTCTAATTTTTTTCTTGTTCCATCTGTTGAGTAATCGTCAACTACAATTATTTCTTTATCAAAATTTTTTTGTTTATTTACTTTTTCTATTATCTTTTCAATTGTTCTATGTTCATTATAACATGGTACAATTATACTTATTTTCATTAGACTGTTATAAATGACTTTATATATTTTATTAACCAATTAATTCTCAAATAATAAGCTGTATAAGCTTTTGATAGGTAATTTCTTATTTCATATTTATTAAATAAATTGTGATTATAGACTAATTGGTATTGATCAAAATTTTCATATTTTTCAGCATTAATCTTGTCTTTAAATTCAGAATATACAGGGGTTCCTGGATAAGGAGTCCAAACACTAAACTGAGCGTAAGTAGTATTTAATTTTTTAGAATAATTAATTGTCTTATTAATTGTTTCATCAGTGTCTGTTGGAAAACCAAGAATATACATTGCAGAAACTTGTATCTTTTTTTTCTCTAATTCTCTTATTTTTTCTAGTTGTTGATCTTTTGAGACAGAAAATCTTCCAGATTCTTTAAGGACTTTTTCATCAAAACTTTCAACTCCAACTTTTACAGCTTTAAGCCCTGCTTTTTTAAGCAAATCTATTAAATCAGTATCTAAAATTCTGAGATGTGTCTCTATTACAAATTTTAAATTTAATTTTCTATTAATCAAAAAATTACAAAATTCTATGGTATGCTTTTTATTTATCGAAAAAACAGGATCTCTAAAAATAAACATCTTTACTTTAAATTTTAAGTTCCAGTATTCTAATTCATCGACGATTGATTTTGGGTCTCTTTGACGTGGTTTTCTGCCTTGTTGTAAAGGGTATACACAATATTTGAAACAAGAATAAGGACATCCTCTAGTTGCAAGAATTGGCAAAGATTTATCAGTTCCGAATAATAAACTTGTTTTATTACTTTTTACTACATTATTCCAATCCGGATATGGTAAGTCATCAAGTGCATAATCGTGATTAAAAGATATTGATTTTCCATTTTCTAATTTATTGAGATCTTGATCTTTTAAAAAAAAGAATTCTGGCTCTCCCATGATAACAGTTCCACCTGCATTAATATATTTTTGAGGCATATTGGTAGCGTATGGTCCAATAACAAATATCTTTTTTTTGGATTTAGATAATTCTTTTATATATTCACATTCAGTCTCACAACAGACAATAGATGAAACAACAATAAAAAAATCATATTGATTAAAATTTTCTGGCAGATTTTTCTGATAATCTACTTTATGTCCATTTTTTTTTAAAGCTGACATTGTATATACTGCAAACATTGGTGGCCAATCATGAACTTTTTTTAGTGTCTTTTTCAAAAACATGGGCACAATTGTATCACCAAAATTATTCCCTGTTCCATATCCACCACTTGTATCTTTAGAAATTCTGTATGAAACTTTTTTTTCAGGATCTAAAATTAATATATTCATTAATTATAAGTATTATTAATTTCTTTTCATATATTTATTGCTAAATTTTATAAAACCAAAGTATATCCAATTTGGTAAAAGTTGTATAATTTTCATTAAAAATGTAAAAGCTTTAGGAAAATGTATTTCAAAATTATTTTTTTTTACTAAACCATTATAGATTTCATTTGCTGCAAATTCAGGGGATTTTATCATAGGCATTGGAAAATCATTTTTATCAGTCATTGGAGTTTTGATAAATCCTGGACTAATTAAATTTACATGGACATTTTTTTTCATCATATCAAAATTTAGGCTTTCAGTAAAACTTGTGAGTGCTGCCTTTGATGCACAATATGCACCTGCAGCTGGTAGTCCTCTGTAACCTGCAACAGATGATATAATAGAAATTTTACCCTCTTTTTTTTCAGAGAAATATTCGTAAATTGAATTTATAGAATTCATAGTTCCAAAATAATTAACTTCCATTATTTCTCTAATCTTATTAAGGTTGAATTGTTTTTCAGATTTGGGGTCATGAATACCAGTTCCAAAAACACAAATGTCAATCTTACCTAATTTATTAATGATTGAATTAGCAATTAATTTACACTGACCCATATCAGTTACGTCCAATACAAAAGGATGTATATTTTCATTTGAATTTTGAAGTTCCTTTAATAAGTTTTCACGTCTTGCTGATACCGCAACTATCCAACCATTTTCAGCAAATTTTAAGGCTAAAGCTTTTCCGATACCGCTGCTAGCTCCAGTAATCCAAATTACTTTTTTATCTTGCATAACCTGATGTATATTATGTTTATGTTAAAAAACAAAATTTTATCTTTTTTCATCTTTTTTATTATCACTTTTTCTGCATCATTTACTGGGGGTTTGGTCTCAATCAGCTTCAAGGAGCCGTGGTACTCAAGCCTGGTGAAATCAAGTATTAATCCACCAGATTGGATTTTTGCCCCTGTTTGGTCGGCTCTTTATATTATGATGGTATTAGCTATTTGGTTTTTTTGGCATAGTAAAAAAAAAGATTTAAACACAGTTTACATCTATTTTATTCATATATTTTTTAATACAACTTGGAGTATTGTTTTTTTTGGGCTACACCAAATATTTTTTGCTCTAATTATTTTAATCATTTTAATTATTTTAATAATCATCTTAATTATTAGGTTTAAACGTGTCAATTTTGTAAGTTATTTCCTTATGATTCCATATTTACTTTGGTGTTTCTATGCATTATTTCTTAACTATAACTTATTGGTTTTAAATTAATGGACGATGTTGTAATAGTTGGCGGTGGAATAATAGGCGCATCAACTGCATATTTTTTATCTAAAGAGGGAAGAAAAGTTAAAGTAATAGAGCGAGATCCAACATATAAAACAGCTTCTTTTCCGCTGTCACTTGGAGGCTTTAGAAGACAATTTTTTCAGAAAGAAAATATATTGTTAGGAAAATTCGCCAGAGAATTTATTTTTCAAATTCCAAATTTACTAAAAACTAATAAAAATCCCCATCCTACAGCGAGTATGGTGCCAAACGGATATTTGTTGATGTTCGGTCCTGAGCATGCTGAGGAGCAATATAAAGCTCTAGAAAATCATAAAGCATGCGATGCAGGAACTAAAAACATAAAAGGATTCGATTTAAATAAATTTTTTCCATATATAAATAAAGAAGGAATTGAAACTGCTACTTTCACAGACAACAAAAGTGAGGGTTGGATAGATCCTTTTTTATTTCATTCAGCTTTAAAAAGTAAGGCAGTTGAACAAGGAGCAGAATTTGTTAAAGGTGAAGTAAAATCATTATCAGAGATAAAAGCCAAAACAATAGTTTCTGCTGCAGGATGTTGGACAAAAGAATTATTAGAAGATATTCCAGTTGAACCTCAGAAACATACTGTTTTTAGAGTAAAGTGTCCAAAGCATATACCTGAAATGCCATTAACAGGAGATTTAACTACAGGAGTATATTGGAGGCCAGAGGGTAAAGAATATTTGGCTGGATCTCCAAAGTCCGTTTTCGACACTAAAGATCTTGAACCAGCATGGGATGATTTTGAGGAATTAGTTTGGCCTGCTTTAGCCAAAAGAATTCCAGCATTTGAGGAATTAAAATTAACAGGAGGATGGGCAGGATTTTATGATTGCAATAGATTAGATAATAATGCGGTCGTTGGAAAACATCCAAAATTTGAAAATGTTTATTTAGCTACAGGATTTACAGGCAGAGGTTTGATGCAAGCTCCAGGGATAGGACGTGCTCTTACAGAGTTAATTACTACTGGCTCTTATCAGTCAATTGATATTTCAAATATGGCAGTTGAAAGAGTTCTTGGAAAAAAAGCTAGACCTGAACCTTATGTGCTTTAGTATAGAAAATAATTTTTACTTGATCCAAATTTAATATTCTTTATCTCTAATTCTGTATCTTTTATTTTTTTTAAATTGTCATCGTGAAAATCGTATCCAATATTTTTGATATAACCAATTAATTCACTGACATTATATCCAAATTCAGGATATAAATAAGGTGCAATTTCTATAAAAATAATAGGCTTATTTTCTTTTAAATATTCAAACCCACTTTTAAGCACATCTAGTTCGTATCCATCAACATCGATTTTTATAAAGTCTACTTTTTCAATTCCTTTCATATTTATAAAATCATTAAGGGCAATATATGAATTCTCTCTCACTTCCATCAATTTTCCTTTATGTGTTTTGTGAACATCATCTTTGTCGTTCAGATTCCAACTTGACCAAACTTTTTTTGGTTTTTTTTGATTAGAAATAAACACTTGATTTAAATCAACTCTAGCTTTTATGTCAGAATTTAAAGATAAATTTTTCTCTAATTTTCTAAACGCATAATCTGTTGGTTCAATTGCGAAAATCTTACAATTTTTAAATGATTTTGCTAAGGGTAGGCTAACTGATCCTATGTTTGCTCCAATATCTAAAAAACAGAAATTAGATTGTTTTTTTAATATTTTTTCTAATTTGAGAATTTTTTTTTCAAATGTTCCAAATAGGAATATTGATAAATCTATTCCCTCATTTAGATCCAATAACCAAAAAATTTTATTACGTTTTACTTCTTGTATATTTGAAATAAAAAATCTTAAAAAAGAGGATAAAATTTTAGCAACAAATATCTTATATTTTGTCTTCATATCTAATTATCATGTGCCACAAAAAGTTTTATAGTTTTTATTTGATAGAGATGCAGCTTGATAATTGATAATATCCTTTTGTTCAAGATAAGGATTACTGAGAATTCCGATAATTTTTTTAGTTGAATCAAAATTACCTTTGTCAGCATCTTTTAAAGCATTTTCGACCATAATATTTCTAGGAATAACTAAAGGATTTACACTTCTCATTAGTTTTACACATTTTTCATAATTTTTGTTATTTAAAGAGTGTCTTTTCTGCCATCTTTCTTTCCAACTTTGAAAATCATCATCTTGAAATTTATCATTTTGATCAATTTCAAGACCCATTAAATGACAAAAAGTATTTGTATAATCTGTTTTTTTTTGATGCATCCAAGTAAGTAAATCTAGGATTAAAATTTTGTCATTATCCTCAGAACCAAATAAACCTAATTTATCTCTCATCATATTGAGCCATTTTTCCTCATATTTTTTTTCAAAAGAATTTAAAGTTTCAGTTGCTATTTCGATAGATTTATTTTGATCATTGTGTATTAACGGAATTAAACATTCTGCAAATCTTGTTAAATTCCATTTTGTAATTAAAGGTTGGTTACAGTAAGCATATCTTCCTAAATGATCAATTGAACTAAATACCGTTTTTGGATCATATGTATCCATAAAAGCACACGGACCATAATCAATAGTTTCACCTGATATACTCATATTATCAGTATTCATAACTCCATGAATAAAACCAACTCTCATCCAATTAACCACAAGATTGATTTGTTTTTCCATTACCACTTTTAAAAGATCTATAGCTTTGTTTTTGGAATTTTGAATATTAGGATAATGTCTTTGAATTACATAATTAAGTAAAATTTCTAATTCATTTTTTTTATCTCTTGCAGCAATATATTGAAAAGTTCCAACTCTTATATGACTTAAGGCTACTCTTGTAAGTATTGCTCCTTGCAAAGGTTTTTCTCTAACCACATCTTCACCTGTTTTGACAACAGCCAAACTTCTTGTTGTTGGAATATTTAGATTATGCATTGCTTCACTGATAATATATTCTCTTAACATTGGACCTAGTGCAGCTCTTCCATCACCATTTCTTGAGAATGTAGTTTTTCCTGAACCCTTAAATTGAATATCGTATCTATCCTTTTTTTTGGATAAATGTTCTCCAATTAAAACTGCTCTTCCATCCCCAAGCATAGTAAAGTGACCAAATTGATGACCCGCATAAGCTTGAGCAATACTATTACTTCCAGGTGGAAGAGAATTACCTGAAAACAATTCAGCGATTTTATTATTATCTATATTTGAAAAATCAAGATTCAATTCTTTAGAGAGATTTTTATTCAAAATAACTAATTCAGGATTTTTTACTGGGACAGGATCTATTTTTTCCCTAAATGGATCTGGTAATTTAGAATAAGTATTGTCAAAGCACCATCCAATGGTCATTAGATTTAACTTACTTCAGCTTGGTGTTCTTTTGGTTTTACTTTAGTTTTAAATTGATTTGAAATTTTTTGAACTTGGACTGATGAAACTTTATATTCTGCACACATAGTTTCCTCATCTTTTCCATGTCCTGTTACCATATTCACCATATGTTCTGGAAAATGGAATGTTGTAAAGACTATTCCCTCTTTTACTTTATCTGTAACTTCTACCTTAAGAGCAACTTCACCTCTACCTGAATATAATCTTCCAATATCTCCTGTATTTAAATCTCTGTCAGCTGCATCTTTAGGGTGGACTAACAAAATATCTTCATCAACAATATTAATGTTATTGGTTCTTCTTGTCATTGTTGCTGCATTATAATGTTGTAAAACACGGCTAGTTGTTAATATCAGTGGATAATCTTTTTGGTTATTGGTTATTTCAGTTGATTCTTTCCAATCAAAGCTCTTTAGACGACCTTTTCCTAATTTAAATTCATCCTTATGTAAAATTTGGGTATCTGTCCCATCTTCTTTGACTGGCCATTGTAATCCAAATTTCCCTAACCTTTCTCTTGTTATACCCTTGAAAAAAGGAACTATATCAGCAATTTCTGCAAGCATTTGATCAGCATCATAATCTGGTTGACTAAATCCAAGTTTTTGCATCATATCAGTTACAATTACACCATCAGGTTTTGTTCCTGGCAGTGGAGGAACAGCTCTATTAACTCTTTGTACTCTTCTTTCAGTGTTGGTAAAGGTTCCATCTTTTTCTAAAAATGTTGTTCCTGGTAAAACAACAGTTGCAAGTTTTGCTGTTTCACTCATAAATATTTCTTGTACCACTAATAATTCTAATGAATTCATTGCATCCACAACATGAGCGCTATTAGGATCAGTTTGAACAATATCCTCACCAATAATCCAAATTCCTTTAATTTCTTTTCTGATTGCTGCATCAAACATTTGAGGAATTTTTAATCCTGCTTTTGTTGGATGAGTAACACCATATTTTTCTGAATAAAATTTTTGATTTTTTTTATCTGATACTTCAAAATAACCAGCACCTTGATGTGGTTGACAACCCATATCAGCAGCTCCTTGAACATTGTTTTGACCTCTTAAAGGATTTACGCCAACACCTTTTCTTCCTATATTGCCAGTAATCATTGCGAGGTCAGCAATTAACATTACAGTTTTAGACCCTTGTTCATGCTCTGTTACTCCTAGACCATGAAACTCCATTGAATTTTTAGCAGTTGCATAAGCAATAGCTGCTTCTTTAACTAATTGTTTATCTACACCCGCAACTTTTGCTAAATGATCAACATCTTGTTTTTCAATTTCTTTCAAAAAATTATCAAAGCCTTCTGTTCTATCTCTTACAAAATCAGCGTTATATAATTTTGTTTTAATAATAAAGTGTAACATCATATTGAGCACTGCAACATTTGTTCCGGGTCTTAATTTAATATGATAGTCAGCTAATTTTGCTAATTCAGTTGTAATAGGATCTAAAACAATAAGCTTTTTACCTTTCATAACTTGCTGTTTAATCTTTGCTCCTGTAACAGGGTGTGCATTAGTTGGATTTGCTCCAATAACCAAAAATAAATCTGCATGGTAAATATCTTCAGTAGAATTAGTTGCAGCACCAGTCCCAAAAGTTTGCTGCATTCCCCACGCAGTGGGTGAATGACAAATTCTTGCGCAACAATCTACACTATTTGTTCCTACAGCTGCTCTTATCATTTTTTGAAAAACGTAATTTTCTTCGTTTGTGCATCTAGCTGATGAAATTCCAGCAAATGCATCTGGCCCATGATCTTTAATAATTCTTTGCATTTCTTTCTTAATAAAATCATAAGCTTCATCCCAGCTTGCTTCCTCAAATTTTCCATTTCTTTTTATTAGTGGCGTTTTTAACCTGTCAGGATGATCATAAAAACCAAAAGCATATCTTCCTTTAATACAAGTATGTCCGGCATTCACTTCCGTTTGTTTCGGAGTATCTATAGCTACAACTTTGTCGTTTTTAATTGATGCTTCTAAGTTGCAACCTACACCGCAATAAGAACAAGTAGTTCTTACTTTTTTATCTACAGCCGCAGATTTTGATTGAAACACATCAGATATTGCATCAGTTGGACATGTATGTGCACAAGCTCCACACGATACACATGATGAGTCTCCAAACATCATGTCATTATCAGTTGTTATTCTAGACTCAAACCCTCTTCCAGACATTGTAAGTACAAATGAACCTTGTATTTCATCACAAGCTCTTACACATCTTCCACAATTGATACAATTATCTAAATTCATTCTCATATAATCATGAGAAGTATCTCTTGGAATTCCTTTATGTTGTTTAGGATTATTATATCTGTGATCAGAAATACCTAAATCATTAGCCACAGTTTGAAGTTCACAGTTATTGTTAACTTCACAAGTACTACACTCCATCGGATGGTCAGTCAGAACTAATTCTACAATGTTTTTTCTCAAATTTTGGAGGTTTTCATTAGATGTAAAAATGTGTTGATTTTCAGCTACTGGAGTATGACAAGATGCAACTACTTTAGTTGGACCATCTTTTTCTAATGCCACCTCTACAGAGCAAACTCTACATGCACCATAGGGTGCAAGATTTGGATCATCACATAATGTTGGTACTTTTTTTTCCCCAACATAACTCTTTACAAATTTTAAAATAGATGAGTGGTTGGCACCAATTTCATATGGTTTGCCATCTATGTAGGCAATTTTTCTTTTTTCTGAACTCATTAATTATCTTTCACCATATCACTTTTCATTTCATCACCAAAATACTTTAAGATGTTCATAATGGGAGTTGGTATAGCTCCACAAAGGGCACATAAACAGCCTTTTTGCATGGTAATCAATAATTCATTGAGTAATTTAAGTGGAATTTTTGATGTTTTTTTCTTAGCTTGATCAAACATTTCCTTACCCCTATAAGAACCAAGCCTACCAGGAAAACATTTACCACATGATTCTTCCGCAGAAAATTCAAATAAATGATGAATATATTCTGTCATTGGAAAATCTTTAGGAATACTTACAACACTAGCGTGTCCTAACATAAATCCTTTTGAAGTGAATTCTTGAAAGTCTAAGTTTAAGCTTTCGATTTCAGTTATAGGCACCACACCTCCCAAAGGACCACCAATTTGAAATGCTTTTATTTCTTCTTTATAGCCACCACCAATTTCATTAAATATTTTTTTCATTGGCGTTCCCATGTCTATTTCATAAACCCCAGGTTTTTTAAAAAAACTATCCAAACAAACTAATTTTGTACCTGCAGATTTTTTATTCCCAATTGAAGAGAATTTTTCTGAGCCATTAATTAAAATACCAGTTGCGGCTGCTAAAGTTTCTACATTGTTTACTACTGTTGGTTTCTTATAAAGTCCTTCTGTAACAGGGAACGGTGGTCGAACATCTACTTCAGCTCTTCTTCCTTCGATTGATGCAATTAGAGCTGTTTCTTCTCCACAAATATATGCGCCCTGTCCAATACAAATTCCTAAATCAAATGAAAAATTTGTTCCTAAAATATTTTCACCTAACAAACCTAATTTTTTAAGTTCATTAATACTTCCATTTATAGCTTCAATAGATTTAGGATATTCACCTCTGATATATAAAACACCCTCATTACTTCCTATTACGTGCCCACATATGACCATTCCAAAAATTACTTTAAGAGGCTGATCCTCTAGTAAATATCTATCTGAGAAAGCTCCAGAATCTCCTTCATCAGCATTACAAATAACATATTTTTTATCTCCTTTTGCTTTGCTGCAAAAGTCCCATTTCATTCCTGTAGGAAAACCAGCACCACCTCGACCAGTTAAATTTGAATCTAGTAATGATTTGATAATTTCTTTTTTATCTACCTTAAGAAATTTACTTAATTGATCTTTAAATTGATTTGTAGTTGATAGTTTATCATCCATTAAGAAACTAGTTGTTGCGTAACTTTTTGAAAAAAATTTTTCTTGTTTAATATTTTCACCTTTTAAAATTTGATCTATTTTTTCTATATCTTTTCCCGCATAGTTTTCTCCGTCATAGTGAAATGCATGATTTTCATAACAGTGACCTAAACAGAACATTTCTCCAACTTTATCATCTCCTAATTTTTCTTTTAATTTATCTTTCAGCTTTTCTTGTGTTCCTGCACACATACACGCACTTCCGTTACAGACAAATGCTTTTTTTTCTCTATGAGAAGGTCTTAGAAATTCATAAAAACTCTCAGCACCATGTATAGTTGAAACACCTAAATTGTATTCTTTTGCTATATCTTTAATATTCTTAGGTGAGTCATTAAGAACATTTTCGGACATTTTTTTAAATAAATTGTCCTTTAATCCAATTCTTCCTGATAAGTTACTTATATTTTTTGACACCGCAAAATCCTTTATTTAATTTACAATAACTTTTTTGTTGTTTGTGTAAATATTAAAACTGTCTCTCTTTACGAAACCTATGAGGGTAATGTCAAATTTATTCGCTAAATCAACAGCTAGACTTGTTGGCGCACCAACCCCGATCATAATTCCAATATCTGTCATCAAAACCTTTTGAACTAACTCAAAATTTAATCTTCCTGAACAGGTAATAAATTGATTTTTAGGGTCGAATTGCTGATTAGTTAGCGCACAACCAACAAGTTTATCTAAAGCATTATGCCTACCAACATCCTCTCGAAGTGCCACCAATTCTCCGTTACTTTTAAAAAGCCCACTTGCATGAATTCCGCCAGTTTTACTAAACTCTGATTGGTTTTGTCTTAAGATATTCGGAGATTGAACAATAACCTCCTTGCTTATTTTTGGTTCTGAGGGATGAATTTTATTTTTTTTAATTATTTCTAATGCATCAAGGGAGGATTTTCCACAAACACCACAAGAGGAGTTGGTTAAAAAATCTCTCTTTATTTTTGAGATATTAACATTTTCTGCATTATCTAAAGTTGCTAATATTTTGTTTTGAATATTATATTGCCCAACTTTTTCTCCAAAACTTTTAATAGAATTTATTTCATTTAAATTTTGTATAATTTGCTCATTAAACAAAAAACCTTTGACAAGATCTTGATCATCTCCTGGGGTTCTCATTGTTATAGAGAGATTTTGATTTACCCATTTGTTATTTTCTTTAAATTTAAGAGAAATTTCTAATGGTTCCTCAACTGAAATTAAATCTTCAATATCTTCAAATTTGTTTGAGTTAAATTTTATAACTTTATATTTAGAATTCATAATTTATTTTAAAGGATAATTTTTTTTTAAAATATATTTGTTAATAATTATTGCTAAAAGCAAAATTATAATACACCCAAAAATAATGGGATTAATTAAATAATCATAAGATGCACTCCCAATGATAACTAATATAGGATTTCCACCTGCAGGTGGGTGAACAACATTAAAAAGTATCATTACAAAAACTCCTACACCAACAGCGATAGCAATATTTATATAAATTGGGAGTGGAATTAAATGCACAAAAATTACTCCTACTAGAGCCGTTGATAAATGTCCAAAGAAAACATTTTTGGGTTGAGCAAATGGACTTTCTGGAAAACCAAATAATAAGACCATTGATGATCCAAAAGATCCCGCTATAAAATATCCAAGTGTACTTTTATAAGTTAGTATTGTTAGGACACCTATAGTTAACGCAGAAAAAAAACCTGCTATTATAGCTTTTTGTAAAATTGATTTAGTAATTTTTATCATTTAAATATTTAACGCTTTCGCAATTGTTTTAAGAGGTAATAATAAACACTCTTTTCTAGATAAATTTTTTTTATTAAGAATTTCTTTAAAATCTTGCCATTGTTTTTCTAAACTTATTGCAACACCATCGAACAGGTATTCCCCAACAGAAATAAACTTTTTTATTTCGTCAATTTTTTTTTCTTTAATTTTTCTTGAAAGTAAACTTACTGAAGCTTGGCAATAAATACACGATTTACATTGATAGCCCATGTCTTTCACAATTTGATCTTTAACTACTAGGCTGATTTCCATTTCATCACCACATAATGGATTTTTATGTTTAGACTTATGTGTATAATTGTTAAGAACTTTACTATTTTCAGTATGTGATGCAATTTCTAAAATTTTTAAATCCATTTAATTTCTTTATTTCATTAATTAATGTTTTATATTTTAATAATGAATTTTAACAAAATTTTATCTGTAGTTCTAGCAGGAGGTAAGTCTAAACGCTTTGGTGAGGACAAATCACAAGCAAAATTAGCTGGAAAACTACTTATTGATTATATTTTATCTGAGTTAATTGATGAATTTAATGAAGTTTTGATTGTGACAAATAATTCAATCAAACATATGTACTCTGACAAAATAACTAAGATCACTGATGTAAAACAAAATCACGGACCTTTAGGTGGTATTTTTAGCGCAATGAAATGGGTAAAAGATAATAAAAAATCTTATAAATGGATTGCATCTTTTCCAGCAGATACACCTTTATTTAAAATAGATATTTTTAAAAATTTTTTAAATAAAATTAATGAGAAAGAAAGCGAGTTATTTTTTATGAAAACAGATAAAAAAAGACATAATATTTTTGGTTTATGGTCAATTGATTTGATTGATCAGTTAGAGAAGGACTTAGAAAATGGATCAAGAAAGGTTGAAAAATGGGCAAATAATATTGGAGTTAAAACAATAAATATGTCTTTTGAAAAAGATGACTCATTTTTTAATATAAATACAAAGGAAGAATTAGAGAAAGCAAAAAAAATTTTAGATGATCAGTTATAAATCTGCAAAAAAAATTTTAAAAAATACAAAGATTAGTATTAAAGATGAAGTCATTTCATTATCAAAATCACTAAATAGAGTTACATCAAAAGATATCTATTCCCAATCTGACCATCCCTCTGCTAATAATGCAGCCTTTGATGGTTTTGCTATAAATTCAAAAGATACAATCAGTTTAAAAAAAAAAATTCAAAAAAAATTTAAAATTATAGGATTAATTTCAGCTGGAAAAAAACCACTCAAAAGAAAAATCAAAAAGTTTCAAACAGTCGAAATAATGACTGGAGGAATTATTCCCAAACCTTTTAATACTATAATTCCAATTGAACAAATTAAATTTTATCCTAATAGAACAAATCCAAAATCGATTATTATTGATAAAAGAATTAACAAATATGATTATGTTCGTTTTCAAGGTTCTGATTACAAAAAAAAACAATTAGTTATAAAAAAAGGAACGATTATTCAATCCAACCATATTCTAGCTTTAAAAACATTAGGTATCGCAAATATAAAAGTAAAAAAAAAATTAAATATCGTTTTTTTTGCTACTGGCAATGAAATTTCGAATCTTAGCAAGATTCCAAAATGGAAGGTCAGAAATTCAAATACTTATTTTATTGAAAGTTTAAAAAAAAACTTTTTATTTGATTTTAAAAAAGGTCAGATTTTAAGAGACCACCATCAAAATAAATTTAAATCTAAACTTTACAAAATATTAAAATCAAAATTTGATATTATTATTACATCAGGTGCTGTTTCTGCAGGAAAATTTGATTACATTCCAGAGGTGGTTAAACTTTTTAAAACTTCTAGTTATTTTAAAGGTGTTAAGATAAGGCCAGGGAAACCAATTCTGTTTGCCAAGATAAATAATAAAGCAATATTTGGTTTACCAGGAAACCCAATATCATCAGCAGCTTGTTTTAGATTTTTTGTTTATCCTTACATAGAAAATTTATTAAATTTATCTAGGGAAAAACCAGTAAAAGCTGTTTTGAGTAATAACTTCAAAAAAAAGAAAAATTTTACACGTTTTATAAAAAGCAAGCTTAGTACAACTAATAATGGTAAAATCAATGTCAAGTTATTACCTGGCCAAGAGTCCTTCAGAGTAAGATCTTTTGTTGAGTCTAATGCTTGGGCAATTCTCCCAAGTGGGAAATCAAAATTTAAAAAAGGTCAAATTATTGATTGTTTTTTCCCCAATCATTCAAATAAATTTTTAGATTAAAGAGCTCTAATTTTGTTGTAGTTATAATTTTTTGAATTAATCTTCTTAAGATGATTGAATTAAAAAATCCAAAAATTGCAATTCCTGTTGTTATGTTCGCGGGTATTTTATGGTCATTTGGACCTTTAGTTGTGAGGTACATGGATAACCCAAATTTAGTTCCATGGCAGTATATTTTTGGAAGAGGACTAACAATATTTATTATTCTAAATCTTTATTTGTATTTTGAAGAAGGTCTAAAATTTTGGAAAAACTATCTTAAGATAGGTAAATCAGGAATTTTAGGCGGTTGTGGTTTAGGTATTGCTATGATTTCTTTTATCTATTCAATAACAAACACCACTGCGGCAGTAACTTTGTTATGTCTAGCCGCTATGCCTTTTTTTACAGCACTTTTAGCATTTATTTTTCTAAAAGAACAAATATCTTTAAATGTTTGGATTTCTATTATCGTCGCTACTATAGGAATTGTGATAATGGCTTTTGGAAACAAAGAAGAAAATTCACTTGTTGGATTAATTTTTGGAATTACATCTTCAATAGGATTTTCTATTTTTTCCGTAACTTTGAGATGGAAAAAAGATACTCCTAAATTCACAACTGTTGCTTTTGCAGGATTATTTTGTCTTGTAACTGCTACAATTATAATTTTTTTGAAAGGACAAGTTTTTTTTTCATCCAGTTATAACGGAACTCTATTTTCTATACATGGAACTTTAGTTTGTCTTGGATTAATTTTGTATTCTATAGGTTCAAAAGCAATACCAGCTGCAGAACTTACTTTGCTTTCACTGACTGAGGTAATTGGGGGGATTTTTTGGGTATGGTTACCTTTATTCGGAATAAATGAAATACCAGATACTAATACAATAATTGGGGGCTTCTTTTTGTTTATATCATTATTTTATTATAGCTTGATAATGAAATGGAATAAAAGATATATCGGTTTAAATTAATTATTGGAGAAGTAAATGGAAAGACCAGATTTTTTTACATTAAAAAATGGTGAAAAAGTAAAACTTCCTTTCTCAGATGCGGAATATAAAAATAGGGTTTTTAAATTAAGAAAAGTTATGTCTGATAATGATATAGATATGATAATTCTAACTTCCATTCATAATATTGCTTATTATACAGGATTTATTTATTGTTCATTTGGTAGACCCTATGGTTGTTTAATAACTCAAACTAAGATGGTTACAATATCTGCAAATATTGATGCAAGCCAACCATGGAGAAGATCACATTGTGAAAATATTATATATACAGATTGGAAAAGAGATAACTTTTTAAGAGCAATAGTGTCAATAATTGGAAGAAACGATCCACCAAAATCTATTGGTATAGAAAATGATCATGTGACTTTGGATGCAAAAGATAAACTAAATACTATTTTTGGTGAGTCAATTTTTAAAGATATCTCAAAACATTTAATGAAACAAAGAATGATAAAATCTGATGAGGAAATAAAGATAATTAAAAATGGTGCAAGAATTGCAGATTTAGGAGCAGAGGAAATCATAAAACATATTCAACCTGGTGAAACAGAGTTAGAAATTGCGATTGCAGGAAGAGATCGAATGGAGAGGGAGATTGCTAAAGTATATCCAGAGGCAGAATATATGGATACTTGGGTTTGGTTTCAGTCAGGGATAAATACTGACGGAGCTCATAATCCAAAAACCAATAGAGTTTTACAAAATGGAGATATTTTATCTTTAAATACATTTCCAATGATTTCAGGATATTATACAGCTCTTGAAAGAACATTATTTGTTAATGAGGTAGATGAAGCTTCTCTGAAAGCCTGGGAAGCTAATGTTAAAGTTCATAAACGTGGTCTAGAATTGATAAAACCAGGTATAAAATGTTCTCAGATATGTGAAGAGTTGAACAATCTTTTTGCTGAGCTTGGATATTTACAGTATAGAACTTTTGGGTACGGACATTCTTTTGGGATGTTATCTCACTTTTATGGAAGAGAAGCAGGATTAGAATTAAGAGAGGACATTGACACTACATTAGAGAAAAACATGGTAGTATCAATGGAACCAATGATAATGATTCCTGAGGGAAAACCGGGCGCAGGAGGATATCGGGAACATGATATTTTGGTTATAAAAGAAAATACTTCCGAAAATATAACTAAATTTCCATTTGGACCTGAAAATAATATTGTAAAGAATTAAATGAAAAATAAAACAATCGTAAATAGCTGGAACGAGTGGGATCCATTAAAACATGTAATAGTTGGTCGTGCGGATGGTACCTGTATACCTGCACCTGAACCAGCGTTAGACGCAAAAGTTCCTGAAGATAGTGATATGAGGGGTCAATTTGGACCAAGAACAAAAGATACAGTGGATAAAGCTAATGAGCTTTTGGATAATTTTTCATTGATGTTGGAAAAACGAGGAATTAAGGTTGATAGACCAACTCCTTTAGATTTCAATCAACCAACTTCGACACCAGACTGGAAGACTGAAACTATGTTTGGTTGCATGCCTCCAAGAGATGTTTTGCTTACAGTTGGAAATGAAATACTAGAGGCAACAATGAGTTATAGATGTAGGTGGTTTGAGTATCTTAGTTATAGACCCCTTTTAAAACAATACTATAACGAAGATCCAAACATGAGACATGAGTCAGCACCAAAACCTAGATTAACTGATGTTGATTACAGAAAAGATTATTTATCTGAAAAAATTGGTATTCAAAAAAGACTTGAATGGACTGAAAAAAAATATTTTGTAACTACTGAAGAAGAGCCATTATTTGATGCTGCAGATGTTTTAAGATTTGGAAAGGATTTAGTCGTTCAACATGGATTTACTACTAATCTGAAAGGAATTGATTGGTTGAGAAGACACTATAGAAATCACAGAGTTCATGCTGTGAATTTTCCAGGTGATCCTTATCCAATTCATATTGATGCAACATTTACTCCAATCAAAGAGGGCCTTATCATTAACAATCCACAAAGAAGATTACCAAAAGAACAGAGAAAATTATTTGAGAATAATGGTTGGCAGATTCTTGATAGTGCTCAACCTGCACATAATGAACCTCCTGCACTTTGCTATTCGTCTGTCTGGCTATCAATGAATGTTCTCGTGCTTGATCCTAAAACTGTTTGTGTAGAAAAAAGTGAGGTTTTTCAAGCTGATCAATTAGATAGAATAGGGATGGAAGTTATTCCAGTTGAATTAAGAGATGCGTACGCTTTTGGTGGAGGTTTACACTGTTGTACCGCTGATGTTTATAGAGAGGGTGAATTAAAAGATTATTTTCCAAATCAATGATTTATGTCAAAGGTTTTTAAATTAGGAATATCTAGTGAAAATAATAAAAAAATTACTGAGGTAGACCATATAGAGGTATTAGCAAATAAAGGTATTATTGGGGACAGACATTTTAGTGATTATAATGATCCATATTGTCAATTATCGCTAATCGAATCAGAAAATATTGATTTTTATAACTTAAAATATAGTTTGGATATCCCTTATGTAAATTTTAGAAGAAATATAGTTACAAAAGGTATTAGGCTCAATCAATTAGTTGGAAAAAAATTTAAAATTGGAAGTGTTGAATTAGAGGGAATTGATCTATGTCGACCATGCAGGCACTTAACTGAGATTCTAGGTCAAGATAATATTTTAAAAGAATTTTTAAGAAAAGGTGGTTTAAGATGTCAAATTTTATCATCATCTAGAATAAGAGTAGGTGATAAAATTATTTGTTAATCAGGATTTTTTTTTAAATAATCTAAATATTGAACAATTTCATTATATTTTTCATCAGGAATATCTTTGTAACTCATTTTAAATTTGTTTTTAATACATATTGCTACATGAGCATACGGATTTCTTCCTTTTGGATGGTTCGGACTTTCGGGAAGTTTTCCAACCAAATAATCGCCAGCTTCCTGAATAATTTTCCACAGTTTACTTGCGTTTTCTTTGTTCACACACTCACTTTTCTTATTTTATCTCTTTTGTATCTAGTTTGTATCTAGTTATCCTATAAAATCCTATAAATTGTAACCAGTATCAATAGAGATTTTTTAATTATTTAAATGTAGTCATCTTCAAATATTCTTCTAAGTTATTCTTAATCCATTTGAGACGCTTATCTTTATTTGCCTGCAAATCCGAACGTCTCAATATTCCAACTAATCCATGAACAGATGCCCAAATATTGACTGCTTTTATCATAACATCTTTATCAGATGCATTGGGCATAAAATTTTTAACTCCTTGAATTACTCCATCAAAAGCTTCATCAAATAGAGCTTCTATATCGGGATAAAGAGATATATCTAAATCCGTATTCCCAAACATTAAATCGTAAATATATGGATACTTTAATCCAAATCTTATGTAATGAGCTCCGTAACCAGAAAAATTATTGGTTAAATTTTTCTTGCCCTTATTTATTATTTCAAAACCTCTTCGAACCAACTCTGCTTTAAGATCATTTTTGTTTTTTAAATGTCTATAAAAAGCAGTATTTGAAACTCTAGCTTTCTTAGCAACTTCTCGCATATTAACTTTTTCCCAAGACTCAGCGACACAAATATTCCATGCAACCTCAACGAGTTTTTCTTTTAGATTTTTTTTGTGATAGCTCATATCAAATTAATGTTTACAAAGTAAACATTTTCCTATAGTAATCATGTTATCTTAGTAAACATAATAACAGGATTTTAAATATAATGAAAGAAGGTTGGATCATGAAGAAAAATTTGTATCTTAGCGCCGTTTGGTTGATCATAACACTTTTGGCAACTGGCTTAGTCCTGTATTTCTTGCGAAATTTCCTACCCAATGATCTTGAATCTTGGTTCTCCTATAGTGGACTGATTGCGATGATTGGCTGGGTGATCTTGATTTTTGGGCCACGACGTTGGCCGTTATTATCGATCTTGCCGGCGTATGTTTTCCCAGCAGTTCTATCGTTGGGTTACGTGATTTTGATACTGCGCCACTTCGGTCCCGCTGAAGGTGGTTACAATACACTAGCGGATGTAGCGAAATTATTATCCAACGATCATATTTTGCTAGCAGGTTGGGTGCACTATTTGGCGTTCGACCTTTTCATTGGTGCATGGATTTCACGGCAATCAGATGATGCTGGTATTTCACGAGTAGTTCAGGCTCCGATCCTAGCCTCAACTTTCATGTTTGGCCCACTTGGGTTGCTCCTGTTCCTGATGTTATGGAAGGCCCGTAAACTGATACTAGATATCCCTCAATCGATAACAAAAGGAGCTGGACAATGACGACACTGACACTATCACCAAAGGTTTCTGTGACTTCCCGTGTGGAGGATTTGCTCTGGCAGGGTGGTTTAATTATCATCGCGTTCTTGCCAGTCACGTTCCTGGTTTCACTTTATGATCCACGTCAGCTGAACGAAATAAATATTTGGTCGAAACCAATGAAGTTCTATGCGTCGGTTGGACTGCACATGATAACCATCGCCTTCATTGCACGTTTTATTGATTACGATGTTCGGAGAAAATTTTCGGTTTATGTCCTGGGCTGGGTACTGACATTCACTGCGATTTTTGAGTTGGCCTACCTTACTATGCAGGCTGCACGCGGACGTCACTCGCACTGGAACTTCGAGACCACGTTCGAATCCTTGATGTACGCTACAATGGGCATTGGAGCTGTCATATTGATTCTGATTCCTGTAGTAATCGGTCTGCTGGTTTACCGCTACCCTGTTCGTGAGATGCGTCAGGGTCTACGACTTGGTATTTTGTTAGGCATGATCCTCGGATTTTTCACAACTTTAATTGTCGCCGGTTATATGTCGCAAACATACGGCCACTGGGTCGGTGGAGTCAAAAGTGATGCCGATGGCCTGCCAATCGTCGGTTGGGTGCGTAGTGGTGGTGACCTACGTGTGCCTCACTTCTTCGCGACGCACTTGATGCAGATCATCCCTGTGATTGGATTTATCGCTGATCGTTTCTTCCAAAGACCAAGACTTATTGTTGTCATCGCATCTACTATAGGTGTAGGTATGGTCGCTTTCACATTCTTGCAGGCTTTAAGAGGTCAACCATTCATCTGATCAGCAATTTGCTTTAAAAATAGTTATTTGATTTATCTTTTTTGTATCTAGTTTGTAATGTAGTTTTTTTATTAAATAGATGAGTCTTTAAGCGATTTACTTAATATAAATTTTTGATTATCCGCATAAGTACTGTAGTTTGATGTAGCTTAATGTGGAATAATGTGTCCCTCTATTCCCTTAAATAATCTCCAGCTTCTTGAATTAATTTCCATAATCTACTTGTGTTTTCTTTATTCAAATTTTGTATCTAAAGATAATTTAAAAAGAGTGTTCACCTGATGCATTTCCGCTTGCCATATGGTAATGAAATGACATTGCTTGCAAGTCAAATCTCTTAGATTTTGCGATATACCAAATAAATTCGTTTGAAGTTCCAAGCTCATCAAAAAATTTATTATCAAATATTAATGCTTTATTAGGACTTAAATTTTGTTTTATAGATTTTAATAATCCTGATTTTCCATAAAAATCAATAGAAACTTGATCTTCAGAACCTGAATTATTACTAAAACAAATGCCAAGTTTATTTTTATAGGATCTATTAATTAAAACCTGTCCCCAAGATACACCCGTTTTTGATGACGGATTATAAATACTTTCATTAATTAAAGCTGTGCCAATAGAACTATTTAATTCCGATGATGATTTTTTATCTCCATATATTAATTGATGAGCTATCCTAGTAGGAATTTTATCTGAAGAAGATTTGGCTACGACTTTAAATAAACTTACATCAATAAAACCTGAATCTTTCACTAATTTATCAATATCAAAAGAAATTGAATTTTTTGAGGGTGATTTTATTAACTTAACATCACTTTTAAATATCTTATCTCCATTATAAATTTCTATAAAAATCTCAAGTTCTGACGGACTCATTATTGGATACATTATCACTTTATTTAGGCAGTCTTTGAAGTAGGGGTATGTTCTCCTACTAGTTTGATTATTGAAATATTCCTTTACTGTGGAATTATCGTAATAAGAATGATTAGCAGAAAATGCGTTGGTTCTTTTATTAATCTTTCCTGCAAGCAATCGTCCATAGAACAGTTTTTGTTTAGGTTGTAAAATTTTTAATATAGATTTATTTTCATCTTTATTTTTGTAATAATCTGATAAAAAAATATTTTTGTTATTGAGTCTTTCCATTTCAATTGGAATTTTCTTTTTTATTTTACTGTCCTCTTCAAAAAATATTTCTATATTTTCTTTTAGTTTAAATGGACCTGTAGCAAAATTAAAAAAAGTATCATATTCTTTATTTATTAGCACATCCACTGATGACTCATATACATGCACTTGATTAACTTTATCATCCTCAAAAATGTCATTTAATACTCTGTTAAATGAATGAACACTATTAACAAAATCACTTCCAATATGGTTTACCATTACAGCGGGAAATGGAATAAAAAGATTTTTGTCAGAAAAAAATTCAATTATATATTCATTGATCTTTGATGTCTCACTGAATAGATTATCTAAATTAAAGGAGTAAACTCTAGGTTCATTAATTTCAAAAGATAAAGAGTCAATTATAATACCGGCATCATTTATCGCAGTAATTTTAAGAGTTACATCTTTATTATTTCTTTTTAAAAGAAAGTGATTAAGGAAAGATATGTTCGAGGATGCTTGATCAAATCTTGGAACAATTAATGAGCTTCTGTGAACAGTATTTTTATTTTTAAACTTATGATAGTTTTTCCTATCAGCTTCAACATGTAAAAATGGCTTCATATAATATCTAATAATTGATTATGTATATTTATCAAGCATGAAATTAAATATACACTAAGTAAAAATCAAAATTAATAATTTTTAATTTCAGGAAAATTAATTTTTCTGAGTTTTATCAATATCAAAATTCTCCAAACCTGAAGACACTGGAGACTCTAAACTTTCATTTTCCTCATGAAGTTTTAATTTTTCTAATTCTTTTTCTTTAATTCTTTGTTCACGCATTAGTTCTTTTTGCTCTTTAATTTTTTGTTCTCTATCAAATTTCTCTTCCCACTCTTTAATCTTAATATATTCAAGATTTTTTTGACGCTCTTCTTCTTCTTTCATTAATTTTAAAGCTTTATCTTTTCGTCTTTTTTCTTTAATCTCTTTTGCAAGCTGTTCTTCTTCTCGAGCCTTAAGATCAATATCTTTTCTATTTTGCTCTTCCTCTCTTAATTTAAGCTCTTTTTCTTTTGTTCTTAAATCTTTGTCGATAATACCTAAATCTTCGTCTTTTTTAATTAATCTTTTGCTCTCAATTTTTTGAGCCTCTTCTTTAGTTTTGATTTCTTTTTCTTTTATTTTAAGCTCATCTTCTTTTTGTTTAAGTTTATTATTTTCTTTTTGTAATTTTTCCTCCCAAATTTTTAATTCTTTTCTTTCTTTTATAATTTCATTATTTTCTTGAAGTTTTTTAAGTTTGATTTCTTTTATTTTTTTTATTTCTTGGTTCTTTTTGTATTTTGAATATGCTTTACTGATTGATCCAGTTGTTAATGTTGCAAATTTTGAAAAACCTGTAGAGGAATTTCTTTTAAAATTTTGTCTAACTTTTTTTTTCTTTTTTTTAATTGTCATTTTTTTTAAAAACAAAATTTGATCAGACAATTTGTTTTTTTTCAAGAATATGTTTGATTTTTTTTTAGAAAATGTGGCTATATTGGGCACAACTAAAAATTGTTTTTTATTATTTAATATCTATTAAAATAGTCTATTAAACATTATGGTAAAAATAAAAAAGCTGATAATCGCGTGTGACGGAGAGTCTGCAAGTGGCAAAAGTACTGCGGCAAAACTTGTTTCAAATAAATATAAACTTTTACTAATAAATTCTGGTTTATTATATCGATACTGCAGTAAGCTTGTTTTAACAAATAAACCAAAAAACTTATTAGCTTTTCTAAAAAAAAGATTTAGCAATATAACCTACAAATCTATCTCAAATAAAAATCTCCATTCAGAGGAAATTTCAAATCATGTAGCGGTCCTTGCAAAAAATAAGAAAGTTAGAGAAATTGTAAATAAATTTCAATTAAAAATTATAAAAGAAAATAATAAAATTTGTGTAGAGGGAAGGGATATTGCAAGTAAGATTTTATCAAAAAAGCCAAAATATGATGTGGCTTTTTATTTCAAGTGTAATTTAAAAGTTGCATCTTATAGACGTTGGTTAGATTTAAAAAAAACTATTTCATTAGATGATGTTAAAAAATCTCTTCGAAGAAGAACAAATTTAGATAAAAAAAGAAAAAATAGTCCATTAATTAAAGTAAGAGACGCTATACTGATAAGAACTGATAAATTAAATAAACAAGAAGTTCTCTCAAAAATGTCTAAGGCAATTGATAAAGTTATCAGAAGCTAGTTATCTTTCTTATCACTTGTTTCATTAATTAAAACTTTTCCATTTTCAGTTTTTACCTCAGGTTCATCAATTGGTTCAGTTATAGGGTTAAGTTCTATACCTGCTGGCGTAATGGTTTGAGGCATAGCTACAAATTGAGAGTCAGGATTATCAATAGTTTGTCTGACTTTCATTCTATAAATACCAAAAACTCCAATTATAGAGTGAAAGAAAAATAAAAATATAAAAAAACCATTAGGTCCAACGATATCCATAAACAGCGAACATAAAAAAGGTCCACTAATGGCTCCAAGACCAAATGCAAATTGAAGTCCAGCTCCAGCAGCTACAAATTTATCTTTTGAAATATAATCATTTGTATGTGCCAGAATTAATGAAAACATTGGTAAACTAAAAAAAGAAAAAAGAATAAAAAAAATATAAAACCAAGTTTTGCTTGTAGCAAGACCCTCAGGTAAATACATTTGTCTCGAAACTAATATAGCTAATAATGAAAATACAGCAGCACTAAAAGTACTTAATACAATTACTTTTCTTCTATCGTAAATATCCGAAATTTTTCCGATTGGAAATTGTGCAACCGCACCAGAAACTGCCAATAAAAAAGTCACAATTGATATTTCTAGTATCGAAAAATTCATTGATGTTGCATAAACTGCTAATAACGTAAATAGAGCTGATTGTATTGTCCCATAAAAAAGAGAGCTAACCATCCCAAATGGTGATGCCTCATATAAATTTTTTAATGACATAGCTTTTATTTTTTTAAATTTTGGTGGTTTTTTTTTTGTCAATAAAATAGGAATTAGAGCTGCAGATGTAATTACTGAAATTAAAATAAAGGGTTGAAAATTTTGAGGTTTACTAAAATTTAGTAAAAACATTCCTATACCCATACTGCCATAAAGTATAACCATATAAACTGATAGGATACTTCCTCTATTTTTGTTGCTTGATCTATCATTTAACCAACTCTCAGCAACCGTATAAATGCAGACCATACTTATTCCAGTTAACACCCTCAAAACAAACCAAACAAATGGATTGATTAAAACAGAATGTATTAAAATTACTAACGATGCTAAAGATGCGAAAGCTGCAAAAACTCTTATATGACCAACTCTAGAAATAATCTGAGGAATTGTTGCAGCACCAATAAAATATCCAACAAAATACCCTGACATCATAAAGCCTGTAGAAGTTAAACTGAAATCTTCTCTAACAGCTCTCACGCCGAGGAGAGATCCTTGAAAGCCATAGGCCATCATTATAAATCCCATCCCTAAAAAAAGTGCCCAAGAATTTTTTAAAACTTTATCCATAGAAAACTGCCGTAAATATTCGCGATGTATAAATAAATCAAGTCTTAATTGTGACAGTTTTTGTTTTTCTCAGCTTTAAAAATGAGTGGATTGCAATTGTAATTACTATTATAGCTCCACCTTGAAGAGTTTCTATAGTTGGTTGCTCTTTTATGATAAACCATACCCAAATAGGACCAATAATTGTTTCTAATAGAAAAAAGAGGTTAACTTCAGCAGCTTGTATATATCTTGGGGCTATTGTGACTAATACAAAAGGTATAGCAACACACAGAATACACATTAAAGGCACTATTAGCAGATCTTTGCCGATTAAATTAAAAGTTTCTATAAAAAATAAAGCAAAAGTAGCAACAAATAACTTACCAACAACTGCAGCTGGAACTAAATTTTTTGATTTTCCTGATCTGATAGTAACAGCTCCTACAGCTAAGCCTAAAGCCGTTATAAATCCTAGAATATCTCCATAAAAATTTCCTACTTTAAGAGAGTCGAAGAAAATGTAGATTATGCATATAAAAGTCACGATTATTGAAATCCATGTTTTTTGTCAGGAGGCTCTTTTAAAAAAATTGCGCTTAATATAGCTGATAACATTGGTGCGGTTGCAATCATGACAAGTGTATTAGCTACATTAGTATTTTGAATAGATACAACAAATGTGATGTTAGTTATGCTAAAGGTAATAATGTAAATTAGACCATGATACCCACTGCTTGCAAGTATTTTAAAAAAACTTAATCTGTAAATAATAAGCATTCCTAAAAATACTGTTAAGAATGGAATTATTCCTCTATAAAAAACCAATCCCCAAGTATCAACATTTGAAAGTCTTATAAATAATGAGTCGGGAGTTATGAACAATACTGCCAAAAAAGCCATTAAAGAGCCTTTTTGTTGGTCAGTAAGATTTTTCATGCTTTAAGTTCTTTCCAAAATGTTTTTGCAAGGTTTATTTTCGAAATATCAAATAATGTTTTTAATCCTGTTGGAGAAGTTACATTGATATCACCATTGAGTTTTTGATCAATAAAATCAATACCAGCCAAAAATATCTTATCTTTTTTTAAGTCTTTACCTACTAATTTTGATATTTTTTTCTCTTTTTGAGTTAAACTTGTTATTTTAGGTTTAGCACCTTTACTCATATTACTCAAAAAAGAGCCTTTTTTTGGAATTCTTGTAATAGCTCCACAAACTTTACCATTAATTAAAAAAACCCTCTTATCCCCAAAACTTATCTTTGGTAAATAAGTTTGGCATACAATATGATTATGTTTTTTTATAAATTTGTTTATAAATTTAAGTTTGAACTTAGTCATTAAGCAAATATCATTACCTCCATGTCCATGTATAGGTTTTAAAATTATCTTTTTATTTTTTTTTAAAAATCTTTTAACTTCGTAAGTATCTTGAGTAAATATAGTTTTAGGCATAAATTTAAGATATTTAGCAGAGTAAAGTTTTTCAGAAACATTTCTAATTGAGGTTGGATCATTTATTATTTTTACTTTATCTTTTATGGTATCTAAAATAAAAGTTGTGGAAATATACTCTGAATTGAAAGGAGGGTCTTGTCTAATGATAATGAAATTACATTTAGATAATTCTAAATTTTGTTTAGTCAATATTTCATAGAATTTTTTTTTGTTATAATCAATTTTGATAAAATAACCTTTGGCAATTACTTTGGAATTTATAATTGATAGATCTTTAGGATTATAATAAAATATTCTATATTTTTTTTTTTGAATTTCATTAGCTAAAAAAATAGTTGTATCAGTTAAAGGGTTAAGAGAGGAAAGATAATCACCTTGAATTGCTACAATTTTACTTATCATAAAGTTCGTTTAAATCTCTATTTTTATAGAATTTATTAATCATATGATCAGCATTTGTTTTTTTATTATTAACTAATTTTTTTAAATGATTAAGAAATATAGTTTCATTTTTTTTATTTTTATTGAGCACATCTCTTTTTTCTAATCCTTTTTGAGATATATCTAAAAAAGTTGAGGCCCAATAAAGCAGGTCTTTTCCCATTAATTGAGTATTAAATCCTTTTTGTGGTGATTCGATATAAGCATTAATTATTTTATTTTTATCCCATTTTGAAACTATATCATAAATTTCGTCTAGATTTCCGTAAAGCATTCCAATATAAAAAGCTGGTCCTGCACATAAACAATCCCAACCACAGGTATCCATAGATCTTAATTCAATATATTTCTTTAATCTATTTTCTGTAAAGATTGTACCAAGATGATTTGATAAGTCATACTCTGTTGGTAAACGATTTGAAATTTCACTGATTTTTCCATTCATAAAATCACTAAAACTATATTTCTTTCCCGATATATATTTTTCTTTTTCTTGTATAAATAAAATTGGAAAATTCATTACAAAATCTGCGTATTTTTCAAAATCAATTTCTTCAAAGAATAATTTCGGTAATCCACCCCGAGAAGTATTTTGCCATACCTTTGATCTGTATGATAAATATTTACTTTTCTTTTTCTCAACAATTGATGAATTTGCAAATAGAGCAATAGAAATTGGAACAATTGAATTCACAACTTTAAATTTTTTTATAAAATCTTTTTCAGAGCTATAATCTAAATTTAATTGGGTTCCACAAGTTCGATACATCATATCGAGACTTAATTTTCCTCCTAAAGGCATATCCTTACTCATTAATTTGTATCTTTCTTTAGGATTGTTAGGGATTTCATTGAGTTTGGAAATTGGATCAAAACCAGCACTAACAATACTTAAATTTAGCTTTTTTGTAACTTGTTTAAGCTCAAATAAATAATCATGAGACTCAGCACAAGCTTCATGAATATTATTAAGTTTTTCTCCTGATAATTCTAATTGGTTTCCTGGTTCAAGAGTAATGTTTTTGTCACCTTTATTTAATCCAATTACATCTTTTTTTTCAAAAATCGGATTCCAACCAAATTCAAACAAGGCTGAAAACATTTCTTTAATCTTTAAGTAATCAATTCTTTTATTGTCTGCATTATTAAACAGAAATTTTTCATGCTCTATTCCAATTTTAAAGTTTTTTTCATTCTTAATACCAGAATTAAAATATTTGATAATTTGCTCTTTAGAATTAATCATAAATTCTTAAATAGTATTTAATTTATTATTTTAAAGAAAAGAATAAGGCTTTCTTGAAAATATTCTTTTTACCATAGGTGAAAAATCTTCTAGTGTCATGCTTTTAAAATTAGGATCAAAAGAGGCTTGGTCCCATTTTTCACAAAAATTTAATGCATCATTATAAAATTCGTGATCTTTATATTTATCTCTTAGATTTTTATTTTTTCCTAAATGATGAGCATAGTAATACATTTGAAATTCACCATGTTTTTCAATTATCCAATGTGTTTTTTTTGTCACATAAGGTTTAAGAATAGCAGCAGCATATTCCGAGTGGTTTAATGGAGCTAATTCATCACCTATGTCATGAAGTAAAGCTGCAACAACCATTTCTTCTTCCGCTTTATCATTAAAAGCACGTGTTGCTGTTTGAAGTGAATGTTCTAGTCTTGAAATTTTGTAACCTTCCAAAGTTTTTGTTAATCCTTTTAAATAGACCAATATTCTTTCAGCAGTTTTATTGATGTATTCTTTTTCATATCTGTCTAATAAAAGATATTCATCTTTATTTCCATCCTTCATCTGAGTAAAGTTAACTGTTTTCATCAATTATTAGAGTTTGTATTTAATAAAGAAAGTTGAGTAATTTTGCTGTCACCTAATTCATCAATTGGTTTAACAGGATATTCTCCAGTAAAATAGTGATCTGTTAACTGAGGATAACCTCTATCTCTTTTCTCAAAACCAATTGCCCTGTACATTCCTTCAATAGATAAAAATTTTAAAGATCTTGCCCCAATATACTTACAAATTTCATCATTAGTTTTGTTTGCAGCTAGAAGTTCTTTTCTTGTAGGAGTATCAACACCGTAAAAATCAGGATATCGAATCTCAGGACAAGCAATTTTAACATGCACTGCTTTAGCTCCAGCATCGTAAAGCATTTTTACAATTTTAAGAGACGTCGTACCCCTGACTAAAGAGTCATCAATTAAAATTATATTTTTATTTTTTATAGTTGTTTCATTTGCATTCAATTTAAGCTTTACTCCTAAACTTCTTATTTGCTGACTTGGTTCAATAAAAGTTCTTCCAACATAATGATTTCTAATTAAACCGTGCTCAAAATTTTTCCCTAAATGTTGAGCAAATCCTAACGCGGCAGCGTTTCCACTATCTGGTACTGGAACAATAATGTCTGCATCAATATCATTTTCTTTAGCAAGCTCTTTTCCTAAATTTTTTCTGTGTTCGTAAGCTGTTCTACCATTTAAAATACTGTCAGGTCTTGCAAAATATATATATTCAAAAACGCAAGGTCTAACTTTTTTTGGAGAAAAAGGCTTAATGCTTTTTAGTTTGTTATCTTCAATAATTACTATCTCTCCATTTTCAACTTCTCTTAAAAATTTCGCACCAATAATATCTAATGCACATGTTTCAGATGCAAGCACATAACTATTTTTTAGTTTTCCAATTACTAATGGTCTAATACCATAGGGATCTCTTACGCCAATTAGAGATTTTTGAGTAAGCATCACTAAAGCATAACCACCTTGAATTTGAAATATTGCATCTACAACTTTATCTATTGTTTTAACTCTTTTAGATTTGGCGATTAATTGTACAATCGTTTCAGTGTCTGATGTTGTATAAAAAATAGCACCTTCCTCTACAAGCTTATTTCTTAAGTATATTGAATTTGTTAAATTCCCATTGTGTGCAACTCCGATACCACCCGCATTGGTATCTGCAAAAAAGGGCTGAATATTCCTTAAAGTATTACTTCCTGTAGTGCTATATCTATTATGACCTATTGCATAATTTCCTTTTAGTCTTTTAAGAATTTTTTCTTTATTAAAATTATCTCCAACTAACCCGAATCTTTTTTCTGAGTAATATTGTTCGCCATCAAATGTCACAATACCACAACCCTCTTGACCTCTGTGTTGTAAGGCATGTAAGCCTAACGCAGTCATCGCTGACGCATCCTCTATATTGCTGATACCAAATACACCACACTCCTCATTAAATTTTGGATTATAGATCTTCAATTTTTTCTTTGGAATCTTGATAAGTTTTTTCATCTGGAAATTCTTTCAGTAAATAATTACTACCTTTCACTAAATATGAAAAGACATAAGATTTATCTGAATTTATCGGCCATTTTTCATGATTATAAACAACATGTGCGCCTGAAAATATACATACTGAAATTATATATGCTCTTAAAAATCCAAAAAAGAATCCAAAAATAGTGTCTAAACTTCCAATACCAGTATAACTAATAACTTTACTAATTCCTTTATTAACCATTAAAACAAAAAAAATAACAATAATAAATATACTAATACCTAGAACTACGTCTAAAACATATTCGTTATCTAATATATCTGAAAAGTAAGGTTTTATTTTTGGAAATATGATTAATGTTATTATATAAGCCAACAACCATTTAGCCATAGAAAGAACACTTAGAACAAAACCTTTTTTATAGCAACTGATTAAAGATAAGATTGTAATAACTAAATAAATTAGATCAATCAAAGAAATTACCTTATAAATTTTAACAAAAAAATCTAACATTATTTTTTAAAAGGTTTCAAAACTAAAATTAAAGAAGGTAATAAAGTTAAAACTGAAACCATAGCCAACAACATTGCTAAACCTGTGAATATCCCAAAATAAATTGTGGGAATAAACTTTGAAAGTATCAAAATAGAAAACCCAAAAACAATTGTTATTGATGTATTTAAAATTGCTACACCAACAGTAGAGTGACAAGTTTGTAATGTAGTTTTGTAATCTCCTATCTTGTTAAATTCCTCCTTAAATCTATAAATGTAATGAATACTGTTATCTACTGCAATACCTATAGTAATTGCAGCAATTGTAATAGTCATCATGTCTAGAGGAATGCCTAGAATTCCAATTATGCCAAGAATAAAAAAAGCAGCGATGAAATTTGGCACTATACCAATCAAAGATAATTTGATATTTTTAAATAATACCAGAAACATTGTGAAAATTCCAATCATGACTAATCCCAAAGTTAAAATTTGAGATTTGAATAAACTTTGTAAGAGATTGTTAAATAAAATTAATACACCAGCTAATTTAAATCTGTTTTTATCTAAATTAAGTTTACTCTGAAGATCATCTTCTATTCTGTTGATTAAATCATTTCTTCTTAAATCCTCTTGTGAGTCGATTATTCTTAAACTTATTCGAGCCTCGTTATCTTTTATTGAAATATAAGGGTCTACTATTTCTGTTTTTATACTTTGGGGAATTTTAGTATATAAAACCCCCATTTCTAAAGTACCTAGAGGCTTATCATTGTTTAGTTGCGTAGCAACATCAATAATAGAGGAAAATGATAAGACTTTACCAGTCTCTGGTAGACTATCTAGATAATTATGAACATTAGCAATTGTGTCAATTTTATCTTTCGTGAACCAATATTTTTCATTATCGTTTTCATCTTCATTTTCCCAATCTTCGAATTCATCATCATCTTTTAATTGCTCGTTATTTAAATTAGGAAATTTTAAAATAACCTCTAATGGGGTTGTTCCTCCTAATTTATCATCAATTAATTTCATTCCTTTATATATTTCAGTTTTTTTACTGAAGTAATTTATAAAACTATTTTCCACCTCTAATTTGCTAACACCAAAAATACTTATAAGTAAGATAACGCTAGTTATCATAAAAATTGGAATTTTAAATTTTAGAGATATCTCTCCAAGAAGCTTTGTTATTTTTGAACCGTTATCTTTTTTAATAGATATATTTTTGGTAGAAGTGAAACTTAATAAAGTCGGAAGTAAAGTAAAAGTAATTATAAATGATGTGATTAATCCAAAGGTCATCATCCAGCCAAAATCAATAATTGGTTTTATTTCACTAAAAATTAAGGACAAAAAAGCTATAATAGTTGTCAAAACTGTATACAGAATTGGCCAAAACATTTTACTAGTCGTCAAAATTAATATTTCCAAATTAGATTTAGCTGAATTTGATTTTCGAAATTGTAAAAATCTTGTGCTCATATGAATATTCATTGCCATTGTTAAAATTAACATTAATGCAATAAAATTAGAGGAGATTACTGTTACTTTCCAACCAAGTAAGCCAAGTAACCCCATCATTATAATTACAGAAAAAAAACAACTACTTATAGGAACTATTATCCAAATTAACTTTTTAAAGACAAACCAGAGAGTTGCTATTATAAATATTAAAACCCCAAGACCAAAAACAATAATATCACTTTTGATAAATGTCATCATATCATCAGCAATCATTGGAATACCACCTAAATAAATTTTTCCAATATCTTCATAACTTTTTATTACATCTCTAATTTCTGAAATATTGTTATGATTTTGTTTTTTTATTAAATCTTTATATTCTTCAATTTCTCTTCGTGATAAATTTTCAATATTTTCTAAAACTGGCCTTTGCTTGATATTAACTATTATTCCACTTGTCTTTCCATCCTCACTTATAACAAAGTTTCTAAATACTGGACTATTTAGAATTTCTTTAAAGCCTCTCTCTCTATCAATATCTTCATCCTTAAGTGTTTTAAAGGACACTAATCTTTCCTGAAGAGGTGCATCTGAATTATTTAACAAGGGTATATCTAATAATGTGATTACACTGTGAACCCAATCCAAACTTTGAATTTTATATTTTAAGCTTAATAAATTATTTATGGAAGCATTTGTAACCATACCCTCATTTGGAGTATATGTTAGTATCAAAAATTCTTTTGATCCGTATCGATTAGTTATTTCTCTCAAATACTCTAGGTCAGGATCTCCTTCTATTAACAAAGTTTCAGAGGAAGCGTCTAACCTAAAATCCTTAGAGAAATAACCAAAACTAAAAAGTATTATCAATAAAATTGCAAAAACAGACTTTGGATTTTTTAATATTGTACTTTCATACAAATTTACAAACATAAGTTCTTTTATATTGGAAATTAATTAATTTGAGTATCTTTAAATTTGGTAAATCTTTCCTCAAATTCAAGAGTTACTTTACCAATCGGACCGTGTCGTTGTTTCCCAATTATAATTTCTGCTAAATGAGCAACCTCATTCATCTTGGCTTGCCATTCAGCATGTTCTACTGTTGCTTCTCGTGGTTCTTTTCTTTGAAGATAATAACCTTCTCTATAAACAAACATAACAACATCAGCATCTTGTTCTATTGATCCAGATTCTCTCAGATCTGCTAGTTGTGGTTTGTGATCATCACGTTGCTCAACTTGACGTGATAATTGAGATAATGCGACTACGGGAACACTAAGTTCTTTAGCTATAGCTTTGAGACCTTGAGTAATTTGAGAAATTTCTTGAACTCTGCCATCTTTATTAGCTGTTGTTCCTCTCATAAGCTGTATATAATCAACAACGATCATTTCCAATCCATGTAATCTTTTAATCCTTCTTGCGCGATTACTCATAGCCGCAATACTAATTGCAGGTGTTTCATCTATGAATAGTGGGAGTTCAGCTATATTTTTTGATGTTTCTAAAAATTGATCAAACTGTTCATCTGAAATTCTTCCACGTCTAATATCATTTGACCCTATTCTTGCTTGTTCTGACAGTATTCTAGTTGATAGCTGCTCAGATGACATTTCTAATGAAAAAAAAGCTATTGAAGATTTTTTTCCATTGTCTTGAACATATTTTGCAGCATTGAATGCGATATTGGTTGCTAAAGATGTTTTTCCCATAGAGGGTCGACCTGCGATGATAATTAAATCTGAATTATGAAAACCACCAAGTTTGTCATCTAAATCTCTTAGCCCGGTTGGAACTCCAACTATTCCTCCTTCATTTTTATAAGCAGCTGATGCCATTTCAATAGTTTGTTTCATTGCATCATCAAATTTAATTAAAGATGAATTAAAAGATCCTTTTTCAGCTAAATCAAATAATAACCTCTCAGAGTTTTCTATAATATTTTGACCACTTGAGTCCAAATCATTCATTTTTGCATTATCTATAGTTTGCTCAGATATTTTAATTAGTTCGCGCCTCACATACATGTCGTAAATTATTTTGGAATATTCAATCGCTTGTCTTAAAGAAGTAGAGAACTTGGTAATTTTTACTAAGTATTCAGGTACGTTTAAGTCATCTTTTTCATTTTCAAAATAATTCTTTAGAGTAATTGGATTTGCAAGCATCCCCTTATAAATTAAATTTTCAATAGCATTATAAATTTTTTGATGCATTGGGTCATAAAAATTTATATTAGATATCATTGCACTTATTTCATCAAAAATTTCGTTGGTGACTAGTATTGAGCCTATCACTGATTGCTCAGCCTCAATATTGTTAGGAAGTTCTTTAAATTTATCCTGAATAACACTAAGACTTTTTTCCATTATTAGAAAATATATGAAAATGCTTTATTTAAGAATTTAAAAAAAGTGTTGTGGATGAAATTGTATAATTATTGAATAGATTCAGCAGATTTTACATTAATTATTATTTCTGCATCAACTGCAGAGTGCAATGAAATTTTAACTTTATGCTTACCAAGAGTTTTTATTTCTTGGACCGGTTGTATCATTGAAGGTTTAATATCAACCTTGTCTTTTTCTTGAATTAATTTTGCTATTTCAGTTGGTTTAACTGAACCATATAATTCATTATTTTCTGTACTCAATTTCTTTACTTGATACTCTTTTTTATTTACTTGGTCAGAAATCTTTTGAGCTTCAGCTTTTTTACTGTTATCTTTTTTGGCAAGATCAGACTTAATTTTCTCCACTTCTTTTATATTTTCTTTTGATGCGTATAATGCTTTTTTGTTCGCTATTAAAAAGTTTCTAGCAAATCCTCTTCTGACATCTATAATTTGTCCTATCGATCCAATTCTTTTTATATTTTCTAATAAAATAACTTTCATTTTATAATAGTGCTAAATTTCTAGCTCTTTTTATTGAAATAGATAACTCTCTTTGTTTTTTTTGGCTCACATTAGTAATTCTTGAGGGTAATATTTTTCCATTTTCAGAAATGTACTTTTTAAGCAATTTTATGTTTTTATAATCTATTTTTGGTGCACCCTTAACAGACAATGGACAACTTTTTTTGAATTTATATTTATTTGGTTGAAAAATACTTAGTTTAGCAAAATTACTTTGTTTTCCTTTCTTATTTCCACTTTGTCTTTTAGGCATGATCAATTAGTATTTTTCTCTTTTTTTTCAAATTTTTCATTATCATCTTTTTTAGAAAAGTAATTTGTATCTAGATCAAAGTTTTTAACTTTAACAGTTAAATATCTTAATAATTTTTTATCAATAGACTCATTTTTTTCTAATTCTTCAACTACTTTACTTTTACCTTTAATTTTAAAATGAATGTAACTACCTTTCTTATTTTTTTTTATTAAGAAAGCCAAGTTTAATAAACCCCAGTTTTCTGTTTTAACAACCTCTCCCTCATTTTTTTCTACTATTTTTGAGTATTTTTCAGTTAGCTGCCTAAGCTCACTTGGTGAAGTATCTTGTCTAGCTATAATAGTGTGTTCGTATAAATTCATTTAAATTCTTTAATAAAACGAGAGGATATACTATTATAAGTCTTTAATTACAACACAAAAAAAAGACTAAAATTAAAAAAATTTTATATGTTTTCTGTAATTTTTCCTGGTCAAGGATCTCAAGTTGTAGGTATGGGAAAAGAGTTTTATGAGAAGTTCGAACTTGTAAAAAAATTATTTAAAGAAGCAGACAGCGCACTTGATGTCCCCTTATCTAAGATTATTTTAGAAGGACCAAAAGATGAATTAGATCTAACAGTAAATACACAACCTGCAATTTTTCTTATTAGTTATTCAATATTTCAAATAATAAGAAAGGAGTTCGATATTGATTTAAGTAAAGCAAAATTTTATGCAGGTCATTCCTTAGGAGAATATTCTGCAATTGCATGTGCTGGGTATTTAGATTTTCAAGAGACTATTAAAATTTTACAGGTAAGAGGAAATGCCATGCAAAACTCAGTTCCAAATGGCGAAGGAGGAATGTTGGCTGTGTTAGGAACAACTGTAAAAAATATAGAAAATATTTTAGAAGAAAACAAAGATAACTTTTATGCTGAAATTGCAAATGACAATTCTGAAGGACAGATTGTATTAAGTGGTAAAAATAAAGATTTAGTAAAAATGGGTCTTTTTTTAAAAGAAAATAAAATAAAAAATATAAAATTACCAGTTAGTGCTCCATTCCATTGCAGTATGATGAAAAATGCTACAAATATAATGAGAGAAGAACTGGGTCGATTAAAATTTAAAAAAGGTAGCAATCCCTTAATTTCTAATATAACAGCAAATGAAATATTTAATGCAGATGAATTAAAAGATTTATTGATTAAACAAATAGAAAACAGAGTTCGCTGGAGAGAGAGTGTTATAAATATGATTAATAAGGGAGTAAAACAATTTATCGAAATTGGTCCTGGAAAAGTTCTATCCGGTCTAATAAAAAGAATTAATAAAGAGGTAAATGTATGTTCAATTAATAATGAGGAGGAAATAAAAAATATTAAGATATGAATGATTTAAAAAATAAAAAGATTATAGTGACGGGTGCTTCAGGAGGGATAGGTAATTCAATTGTAGAGAAATTACATCAAGCGGGTGCGAATGTATTAGCATCAGGCACAAAAATTCAAAAACTTGAAGAATTAAAAAGTAAATATAAAAATTTGAAAATACTTAAATTTGATATTTCACAAAGTGAAAAGATTGAGGAATTTATCGAAAACTCTTTTACAGAATTAGATGGCCTAGATTGCTTAATAAATAACGCAGGTATTACTCAAGACAACTTAGCAATAAGAATGAATTTAGAAGAGTGGAAAAAAGTAATTGATATAAATTTAACATCAACTTTTTTAATGAGTAAATTTGCGATTAAGAAAATGATAAAAAATAAAAAAGGTAAAATTATAAATATTACATCAATTGTTGGTCACACAGGTAATTTAGGACAAGTCAATTACACTGCCTCAAAAGCAGGCATAGTTGCGATGTCAAAAAGTTTAGCGATAGAATACGCTAAAAAAAATATAAATATTAATTGTATTTCTCCAGGGTTCATTAAAACTGCCATGACAGACAAAATAGATGAAAAATTTAAAGATATTATAATTTCAAAAATACCCTCTGCTAGACTAGGTGAACCAGAGGATATTGCAAATGCAGTTCTTTTTTTGGCCTCTAATCAGTCAGATTATATTAATGGCGAAACATTACATGTTAATGGAGGCATGTATATGGCTTGACAATCTAAGTAATTAAACTAATAACGATTTTAAAACAATAAAGGATCAATATGTCAGAAGATGTTTCAAGCAAAGTTAAAAAAATAGTTGCAGACCATTTAGGAATTGATGAAGCAAAAGTCACAGAGGAATCAAGTTTTATAGATGATTTAGGTGCAGACAGTCTAGACACTGTAGAATTAGTAATGGCTTTTGAGGAGGAATTCGGTTCAGAAATTTCTGATAGTGAAGCAGAAAAAATTTTAACAGTAGGTGATGCTGTAAAATTTATTGAAAGTAAAGCCAATTAAAAGATTTCTCAATGCCCAATCAAAATGATGGGGTAATGGTTATTTTATCATCTCCTTCCGGAGCTGGTAAAACAACTTTAGTAAAACTCCTATCAAAACAGAATAATTTTGAGATCTCAATTTCTCATACCACTAGAAAACCCAGACCAGACGAAATTGAAAACAAAGATTATTATTTTGTTAATGATGATAAGTTTAAGAAACTTATTAATGAAAAAAGAATTTTTGGAATATGCAAAAGTTTTTAAAAATTTTTATGGAACAACAAAAACACCAGTTATAGAAAATTTAAGTAAAGGTAAAAATGTTTTGTTTGATATTGATTGGCAAGGAGCTAATCAAATTAGAAATCAGAAACTTAATTATAAATTAATAACATTTTTTATACTTCCACCTAGTAAAGAAATCCTATTCGAGAGATTATCTAACAGAGACATGAAAGACAAATTAATAGTAGAGGAAAGAATGAATCAATTTGAAAAAGATGTCTTGCATTGGGTCGATTACGATTATGTTGTAGTAAATGATAATTTAGAAAAATGCCATGCCAAAATTTTAAGTCTTATAGAGGCAGAAATTAATAAAGGAATAAAAAATTATGATATTGAATATATCAAAAATCACATAAAAAAACTAACCTCTTAAATTTTCATATTCTGAAGTAAGATTATAATAGGTGTCAAAATCTAAGTTTTGTGGTCTTAAATTTAGGTTGATATTAAGTTTTTTTGCCGTCTCTAAATTTTTGTTAAACAATTGATTATAAGTATTTTTAATCATTTTTCTTCTATGCATAAAAAAATTTCTAGTAATTTTTTCAAGATTTTTGGAATTTTTTTATTTTTATAAAGTTTTTTTTGGTTCAAAAAAGTAAAAGACTGCTATCAATTTTAGGTTTAGGAAAAAAACTTGAGGGTTTTATGTCACATATTTTTTTAACCTTTAATTTCCAATTAGATATTATTGATAAACGTCCATAATTTTTTGTGTTAAAATCAGAAATAATTCTATCAGCAACTTCTTTTTGAAACATTAGAATAAGATTATCAAACCAAAATTTATTACTATCTAAATTTAAAATCCATTTACATAAAATTTCAGTTGAAATGTTATATGGTAAGTTTCCATAAACAGTAAGTATTTTTTTACTAAGTAAATTTTCATTTAAATTTAAAATATCTTGATTTATGACTTCAATTGAGTCTTTAAATTTTTCTCTTAACATGGAAGCTAATTGATTATCTTTTTCAATTACTAATAATTTGTTTGGATTTTCCTTAAGCAATGCTGATGTTAAATTTCCTGTTCCTGGACCGATCTCTAAAAGGTTTCTATCTTTTATCTCAATGATATTAATAATTTTATTAATTATATTTGGATCAATTAAAAAATTTTGACCTAGACTTTTTTTTGCTTTTATCACTTTTTATCTAAAAATTCTAAAGCTTTAATAAGACTAAGAGGATTTGATTTATTTTTTCCAATCATCTTAATATTAGGACCATGATCAGGAGAAACTCTCAAAAAGGGTAAGCCCATAGTTATATTAAAAGCATCATACTCAAATAAAGTTTTGATTGGTGTTAGCACTTGATCATGATACATGCCCAAAATAATATCAAATTTTTTTCTGTTTGATTTTAAAAATATAGTATCAGCTGAAAACGGTCCTTTAACATTGAAGTTCTTTTTAGATGCTCTTTTGATAGCAGATAATACAATTTCATTATCTTCGTTAAATTTTAGTATACTCTCACAGTGAGGATTTAGGCCTGTAACACCTATTTTTGGTTTGAATTTTAAATTTTTTTTATAAAAGTTATCTATAATAGTTATTTTTTCTAGAATTAATTTTTTAGTAATTCTATGACTTACCAATTTAATGGGTAAATGAGTTGTAATAGGGCAAACTGATAATTTTTTATTGTAAATAAGCATCCCAGTTTTTTTCTTATTGAAATAATCTGAGATATACTCTGTTACACCTAAATATTTTTTGTTGAAAAATAAACTTTTATTGATGGGACCATTTAAAAATTTGTAGCTAAACTTATTTTTTAAAAGCTTAAAGGCTGTATTAAAAGAGGTTTTTACATATTTTCTTTTAGATTCCTCTAATTTTTTTTTATTAGAAAAATTTCTAAAGTTAATATTTATTAAATTTATTTCTTTATTACTAATCTTGTAATCTTTTATTTTTTCAAAATTTAAGATTCTCAATTTTTTCTTGAATTTAAATCTTTTTGCCTCTTTCTTAAAAACACCAATGTTACAAATCAAAATAATAGGGCTTCTAAATTTATTTTTCTTTATAGATTTAAAAAAAATTTCAAAGAAGACACTATTTGGGTCTCCTGGAACAATTAATACTGGATTATTATTTTTCATCAATTTTGTAGTTCATTTTTATCTTATCAAAGTAAATTCGAGAAAATTGATTAAGTTGATTATTTGTCTCATTTTTAATTAATTCCGCGAGTAATCGCTTTTTATCTATCTTAGTCTCATTAATTCTAATTTGGTCTATTTTCAGAATTAAAAAATTATTACCTAGTGTAATCACATCGGAATATTCATTTTCTTTTAGATTTTCAAGCTTAGAAGATATTAATTTTGATAAGCTATCTTGTTTTATCCAACCTAATTTACCTCCAAGTTTTGAGCTATCTGATATACTATAAATGCTAGCAGTATTATTAAAGCCAATTTCATTTATACTTTCTTTAATTTGCTTAATCAAATTTTCTAATGGCTCATTTTTTTTTTTTGTAAAAATTATTTCAGATAATAAAAATTCTTTTTGCTTTTCACTTTTTTTATTATTAACTTTACTAATTAATTCTGTCTTATTTATTTTAAGTTGATTATTATACCGGGCATAGATAAATTCGTTCCAGAATAACTCAATCTTAATTTTTTTTTTTATTTGTTCTATTGAATAATTATTATTTTTTTTAAGTTCACTATTAAATTGATCCTCATTTTCAAAGCCTAAACTTTTATACAAATTTTCTAATTGTTTTTGTGTGTAAGGATTGTTGCTATTAACATCAATAACTTTTTTAAGTTCTTTAGTTTTTATAATTTCAGTTACAAGAGATTTTTTTGCAAGTTCTAAAATTTTTTCATCATCTAATTTTGAAATATTAGGATTTAATATTTTGAGGTATTTACTCTCTTTTAATAAGTCGAAATTTGTTATTATTTCGTTATTTATTTTAGCTACGATAAATATTTGAGCATTTGATATGTAAGTAAAAAAAAATAAAATAAATATCTGAAATATTAAAATTTTAATTTTTTTTTTTATCATTTTAAATTTGGACTATTAGTTTCACCAAATGGAATTATCGTTAATCTTAGAAATATACTTTCATCAGGCTTAATGTCCCTATCACTATAATAATCTTTATTATATTCAATAGAAGCTGATAAGCAGTCATTATTATATTGATACATTAAGTTATAATATTCTGTTATGTCTTCAGTTTTATTTTCTCTTGTAGAAAATGATAGACTATTTGATGAATCGATAGTGTATTTTAATGTATTAGTAAGATAAGAATTTTTATTTAAATCGTTGTTATCATTTAGATAATCAAAAGTAGTTATAAGTTTATTGTTACCAATTTCTAAAGATAAATTTTCGTAGTTGATGTCTGCAAAATTATTTTTAATTGATGTTGTGTATTTTGTGTTCAAAAATTCATTAGGATTAAAAATGATTTCACTAAAAATATTTGATGTTTTTTGACCTATTTGATTATTTAAGGGAAGATCATCGTTTTCATCTAATCTAAAATTATTTGCTAATTTAAGATTGATTATTTCCCTAGATACATTTTTATCAAATATCGAATACTCTCCGCCATATGCAAAAGATAAACCACCCTCAATTGTGTCATCATCAGCAATCCTATTCATAGAATATACGTTATTAATATCAATTCTCACGTCTTTATTTCTTTCATCTTTAGTGTGTGAGGGTGCTAAATTAAAAGTAAGTTTTGGTTTTAAAATTTTTTGGTGACTTTGGTTTTCTTTTATCAATGGAAATGAAGAATTATATTGAAACATTCCAGAAAGATAAATGTTTTGGTCTTCTTTATATTTAGAGGAGTTTTTACTGTCAGTAATTGAATTTCTTATAAGTAACTTATAGTCATTGTAAAAACCTGTTTTAGAAATTATTGGAAACGAGTTAAATACCAAATCATTAATATTCTTTTTTTCTAAAACATTCGTATTATAATTTCTGATGAGACCCTGTGATTTGAAAGAAAAATCTCCATTTAAATTTGTGTTATTATTAAATTTTTTATAAAGACTTACTTTTGGCAGAATAAATTCATATCTATCATTTGTATTTTTATTAAGATTTTCATAAACTGTAGTTTCAAAATTGATTGATAGATTATTTGAATATAAGTCTAAACCTAAAGAGTTTTCTAAAATATCTTTATCTGGAATAATTTCGGACCTTAGTTTATTTGATTTAAGATAGGTGTCATTTGAAGTTTTTTGCATTTTAAAATTAAATTTTCCGTTATCAAAATTTTCAAGATTTAAGTCTTTCACATAATTATAAAAAACATGGTTTTTTGAGTCTTTATCTTTTTCAGCAAAAATACTAAAATCTAAATTGTGTTTTGTATTTAAGTTAACTTCTCTGTATTCAGTTTGAAGTAAAAATTTGTCATCCATATAAATTCTAGGAGAAAAAGTAGCATCTCTATTTTCTGCAATCGCTAAAAAGTAAGGAACGTTGAGATAATTTGTTGAGGAGGATGAATTTTTAATTGTGGGGATTAAAAATCCAGATCTTCTTTTTACCGTTGGATCTGGATGAAAAAATTTTGGGAAATACATTACCGGTTTATCATAAAGACGTAATATAGCATTATCATAAAATATAGTTTGTTTTTTTTTATCATGTTTAATATTTTCCGCTGACATTTGCCATGGTGGACAACCATCTCTTTTTTTACAAGTTGTAAAAACACCTTTTGTTATTTCTGTTATGTTGTTATCACTCCCAAAACTGTTTCCTTTTAATCTCGGCTCATTCTCTTTATTAAAAGATTTATTATTTAAACTGATATCAACATCTTTACCAAACATTTTATTAGAGCGAGTGTTTATAAAAGCAATTGAAGTTTTAACTTGATTGCCATCTTTATCAATAGATATTAAGTTTGTTACTTTTAATAAGTTTTTGTCTAATTCGTAAATTATACTGTCAACAATATGTTGATTTTGAAGTTTATCATAAATTACAGTTTTTACATCTGATTTAATTTGATTTTTTTTTTTATCATAGAATATTTCATCAGTTTGAATTTTAAAATTTCTATCATCAAAAAAAATGATTACATTTCCTTTTGTATATATTGTAGAATCTTTTGATTTAAAAACTCCTTCATCAAAATTCATTTCCAAATTTCTAGATTTAATTATTGCTTTACTATTTCCGTAAGTTTTTAAAATTTTTAACTCTTTTGTAAATTCAAATTTATCTGCTTCTATTTCCATATCATCATCTGTGGAGATAGCTTTTCCGTCATATGCTTTAATTAAGTTTCCATTTTCAAATATTTCTAAACTCTTAGTTTCAAACTTATATGTTTGGGCTAGAAGTGATGAATTAAAGAAAAATAATACTATAGAAATTATTAAACTATTTTTCATTGACATTTATTAACCCTATAATTGAAATTATTGAAACAATAAAAAGAGGAAAAAATATTGATAAAATAATTGGTATCTTTCCTGTATTTCCTAGAGAGTTAAAGATAAAATTCATGTAATAAATCATAACAGACATAAATATCCCAATAACAATATGAAATATGAGAGATTTGTCTCGTGTAAAATGGAACATTATTATAGCTGAAAGGATTGTTAATACCCCATAGAACAGTGGTGTAGTAAAGAGTTTGAGTAAATGTATTGTAATCTCATCAGATGAGTATCCAAGATTTTCAAACTCTTTTTTTAAATCAAAAAGTCTTATCAAGTCTAATGTAGTAACATTTGAGAATAGATTATTAATTTTATCTTCATCAAAATTTGTTTCAAGAACGATAAATTCATCACTTTTTTCATTAATATTTTCTTTTGTAATCGTCGGATTATATATTATCCAAATTTTTTCTTTAATATCAATTTTGTTTGATTGAATAGTTCTTCTTAAATCAAAATTAGAATTAAATTCATTAATTATTACTTTTGATAAAAAGTTTTTATCTACATAAGCAGATTTGATAATTAAAATACTGTCATTAATTTCATCTTTTATCCATAACCCACTCTCATTTACCATGGCCAAATATTTGTTATCATCTGATAAGCCGTTTTTAATATTGGAATATTGAAATTTTAGTTTTGACGCCACATTGTAATAAACCAAAACGTTAAATACACCTATGAATATCGACAAAAAAAATAAAATTCTTATGATTTTAAGATTATCCAATCCATTCTTTTTTAATAGATTTAATTCTTCTTTTTTAAATAACTCATAAATTAAAAATTGGACAGTTAATAAAAAAATGAATGGAAATATTTCAAATAAAGTAATTGGAGCATTAAGCAATGTTAAAAAAAAAGGATAAAGAATATTGTTTTCTAAATTTTTGAAAAAAGAAATTTCCTCTAAAATTCCAAGAATCATACTTAATGAAAAAAAAATTATACTTATATTGATAAACTTAAATAAAAATTTTTTTATTAAATATTTTTGATATATCCTAAACATATTTCACCATTTTATAAAAAAATGAGTAAGCAAAAATAAATATAACCCAAGGTATTAATAAGTATATTAAGAATGAGTAGCTTGATATTGCAGAATATCGTAATGATGCTTCAGAAATGATTAATAGAAAAAATGTTAAAACGAATATCAAATTTTTTACTTTATTATACTGAATGTCATTTTTTGAAAATATAATTAAAAAAGAGCAAAGAATTGTAATTACTGGAATATAAATTGGTTTATAAAATCTTTTAAGTAACTCTTGAATAATCTCTTTTTTTAAATTTTCACCACATTTAAATGATTCATATATATTTTTACCAGCATCAAAATTAAAGATACAACTTAATAATTTAATTGAACTTATTTCTTGAACCTTAGGTACTATAATTGTTGTAGTAGTATAGTCCTGAAGATTAAAATCTATTTGATTAAAGTCAAATATGTTAATTTTGGAATTTTCATTATTAATCATTCTACCATCTAAAAGCTTAAATATTTTTTGTTTTTCATTTTCAATTAAAATTCCACTTTTAGCATATATCATTTTTGAATTATTTTTTGTTGAGTCATCAAGAAAAATATCTGAATAGGAGCCATCCTCATTTTTTTTATCAATGAATATTGTAAGCCCTTTCATCACATTGATAAATTTCCTTTCTTTTATGAGTGAAGTAAAAAAATCAATGTTGGATTCTTTAAGATAATTTCGAGCTTTAAATTGAGAATTGGGTGATATATATGAACCTAAAATTATTTGAAAAATCATCAAAGTAATTGAAAAAATTATTACTTTATTAATGAAATTAATTTTACCAATCCCATTAATCCAAAAAATATTTAGCTCATTTTTAAGTTCATAACTTATAATTGTATAAAATATTGAGATAAAAAATATAAAAGGGAGTATTCGGTGTAGTATTTTAGGTAAGTTAAGAATAGTATAAAAAAAATATACTTTCAGGCCATGTCCATCTTCTGTAACAAAGTCAAAATAATTTACAGCTTGAAGAGTCCATACAATTATCCCCATTAATAGGAGAGAACTTATAAAAAACTTCGAAGTATCCCAAATGAACTTTCTAAATATTAATTTTTTCATTGAAAATCTAATTTAACTTAATATATACCAATCATCTAATAATCAAATTAAGTAAAATTATGGCATTAAATCTAAGTTACATAAGTAAAAAAACTACAGGTGATCTGGTAATATTTTACACAGAAAAGTATAAATTAATCGAACTTAATTATTATTTTAAAAATCAGGAGATAGATTATATAAATCAGATAATAAATTCAAAATCGATAAGAGCAAACAACAAAAAACTATCAATTTTTAATCTTAACCCCTCCCAAAGAATTGTTATTGTCCCTGTAAAACCGGGTCAAACTTCTTTTGAAAACGAAAAAAGTGGAGCAAAATTTTATGAATTTTTGAAATCTAATTTTGTTTTTTCAATCAGCATTTTAGATAAAAACGCAAAATTTTTTTCTAAGAAAAATAAATTTTTTTTAAATGAATTTCTACATGGATTACAGTTAAAGTCATATGAATTTAATAAATATAAGACTAAGGATGAAAGTAAAAATATTAATATTAATATTCCAATTAAGATGAAATCTAATATTAAAAAGATTAATTCAAAATTCAATGCAATACTTAATGGAACAAATTTAACTAAAGATTTAGTTTCAGAACCTGGCAATATTCTTCATCCAGATGAATATGCAAAAAGAATTATGCAATTAAGAAAATTTGGTTTGAAAGTTACTATTTTGAATAAAAATAAATTGAAAAAAATGGGAATGAACGCATTATTGGGTGTTGGCCAAGGAAGTATTAGAGGATCTTACCTAGTAATAATAGAGTGGCGCGGTTCTAGTAAAAATAACAAACCCCTTGCTTTTGTAGGAAAAGGAGTTTGTTTTGATACTGGTGGCATATCTTTAAAACCAGCTAAATTTATGGAGGATATGACTTACGACATGGCTGGCTCCGCAGTTGTTGTTGGATTAATGAAAAATTTAGCTTTAAGAAAAGCAAAAATAAATGCAGTTGGAGTAGTAGGATTGGTTGAAAATATGCCTGATGGAAATGCACAAAGACCAGGTGACATTGTAAGATCTTATAGTGGAAAAACTATAGAAGTTTTAAATACAGATGCTGAAGGAAGGCTAGTTTTAGCGGACGCACTCACTTATACAGAAGAAAAATTCAAACCAAAATTTATTATTGATTTAGCAACATTAACAGGAGCAATTATAGTTGCATTAGGCTCAGAATATGCAGGTTTATTTAGTAATGACGATAAATTATCAAATCAGATTTATAATTCAGGTATCAAAGTTGACGAGAAAGTTTGGAGAATGCCACTTAATAAGAGTTATGATAAATTAATTAATTCAAAAAAAGCAGACATGCAAAACATTAATTATGTTGGAGGAGCAGGATCTACAACAGCAGCACAATTTTTACAAAGGTTTATAATAAATAAAACACCATGGGCACATCTTGATATTGCTGGGATGGCTTTTTCAAAATACGGTGGAGCTTTGAACTCAGGTGGTGCCACAGGTTTTGGAGTAAGATTATTAAACCAACTTATTGAGGATAATTATGAATAATTTAGAACAAACACTGTCTATTATTAAACCTGATGCAGTTGAGAGAAATCTTGAATCAGAAATTAAGTCAATGTTTATAAAAAATAATTTTAAAATTATAAAAGAAAAAAAAATTCAAATTGAAAAATCTGAGGCTGAAAAGTTTTATAAAGTCCATGAAACAAAACCGTTTTATAATGATTTATGTTCCTATCTTTCATCTGGTCCCATAATTGTTATGATATTAGAGAAAGAAAACGCAGTCATTGCTAACAGAGAATTAATGGGTTCAACTAATCCAAAGGAAGCAAAAGAGGGGACTATTCGAAAAATATATGGAATCTCAATTGATAAAAACTCTGTACATGGTTCAGATAGCTTAGAAAATGCACAAATAGAGATAGATTTTTTTTTTAAAGTCTAGCTATTATTTTTTTAAGAGCTTTTGGGTACAAAAGATGTTCTTGTTTAAGAATTCTTTTAGCAAGTTTTTCAGGATTATCATTTTTTAGTATAGGAACCTTTTTTTGAAGGATAATCTTTCCAGCATCAAGTTTTGAATTGACAAAATGAACAGTGCAACCAGAAAACTTTTCTTTATTTTCCAACACTTTTTGGTGTGTATTTAAACCTTTATATTTTGGTAATAATGATGGATGAATATTGATTATTTTTCCTTTAAATTTTTTTATAAAATTTTTTGTTAAAATTTTCATAAAGCCTGCAAGACAAATCAAATCTATATAATTTTTTATCAATTCATCATTAATATGTTTTTCAGCATTCAAAATATTATTATAATTAATCGACTTTTTTTTTATTTTAAATTTTCTTGCATACTGGAGACCTTTAGCTTTTGAGTTACTAGAAATGACTAGTTTAATTATAAATTGAGAGTCTTTTTTAAGTGAATGCTTAATTAAATTCTTAAGATTACTTCCATTCCCAGAAATAAAAACTGCAACTTTTGTTTTAGTAATTCCAATTAATTTTCCCATTTAACTTAATTCTATTCTGACTTTTAATAATCTTTCCAATTAAATAAGGTTTAAATTCTTTAGAAAAAAATTTATTTATCTTATTAATATTTTTAGGATTAATTATTATACAAAAACCCACTCCACAATTAAACGTTTTTAACATTTCAGTATCTGATATTTTGTTATTTTTTAACCAATTAAATATCTTTAAGGGTTTTATTTCATCCAAATTTATATTAGCACATAGGTTATCAGGTATTATCCTTTTAATATTATCAGCTATTCCTCCACCTGTAATATTTGCACAACCATTTATTAAGTTTTTATTTGTAAGATTTAAAATTTCTTTTACATAAATTTTTGTTGGTTTAATAAGTTCTTTTTTTAAAAAATTGTTTTTAATCAATTTTATTTTTTTTTTCTTAATTACATGTCTTATTAAAGAGTAGCCGTTAGAATGAATCCCTGAGGAAGGTATAGCAAATATTAAGTCTCCTTTTTTAATTTTGTTTTTATTTAAAATTTTTTTCTCATCAACTATGCCTACTGAAAAACCTGCAATATCGAATTTTCCTTTTTCGTAAGTTCCAGGCATTTCAGCTGTCTCACCACCAACAAGTTGGCATTTAGCGATATTACAACCTTTCATTATTCCTTTTATAATGGCTTTAACTTTTTTTAATTCAATTTTATTAATTGAAATGTAGTCGAGAAACAAAATGGGCTTTGCTCCTTGAACTATTAAGTCGTTTACACTCATGGCAACTAAGTCTATGCCTATAGTATCAAATTTATTTAAAAAGTTTGCTATTTCAACTTTAGTTCCTACTCCGTCTGTGCAAGCAACTATTTTTGGGTTTTTAAACCCTTTTGGAATGCTTGAAATAGACCCAAATCCACCAATATTATTAAACTTTTTGTTGCCTTTTTTTTTTGATGAAATGCTAGATATGAAATTAACAAATCTATCTGCTGTTCTAATGTTGACCCCACTTTTTTTATAGGTAAAGAGTTTTTTATTCATTACAATATTGTTTAAAATAACTATGCATTGTCAAAAACTCTTATATATATTTTTTTTGGTTCTAGCTCTAAATTTATCTTTTTTTTCCACAAAAAAAGTAAATGCAAAAGTTTTTTATATAGATCAAGTAGAAATTTCAGAAAAATTAGTAAATAACTTTAACAAAGACATTCTTATTAACAAAGGATTTGAAAAAGCATTTAAGGATTTAATGACTATGATGGTTAAATCTAAAGATTTATCAAAAGCTATTGATGTAAGTTTAAATGAAATTAAAAGTATGATAGAAACTTTTACAATAAAAAAAGAAAATTTCATTAATAATACTTATAATTTAAATTTAGGAGTATCTTTTAATAAAAAAAAAATCTTTAATTATTTAAGCTCAAAAAATATATTTCCTGCGCAAATTATTAAAGAAAAATTTTTTTTTATACCAGTTATTATAGATCAATCTACAACAGATCTATTGATTTTTTCAAATAACCCAATTTATGAATATTGGAAAAAAAATGATAAAAAAGATTATTTAATTGAATATATATTACCAACAGAAGACTTAGAGGATATTAATTTAATTAAAAAAGAATATCTCAATCTAGAAAATTACGATTTTCAAGATATTATTAAAAAATATTTTCTAGACCATTCTATCATTGCCTTATTTTTTAAAGATGAAAATCAAGTGAAAATTTTGTCAAAAATTAATATTAAAGGGAATACATTTATTAAAAGTGATTCATTTTCAGAAATTGATTTAAAAAATATTGATAACTTAAATTTATTAATCGGTGATTTAAAAATTATTTACGAAGATTTTTGGAAAGATAATAATTTGATTAATTCATCCATTAAGCTTCCATTATTTATACAAGTTAAAAATAATAATTTTGATTTTATTTCTAAATTTGAAGAAACTTTAAATACAATTGATCTGATAAATAGTTATTCTATAAGTAGATTTAATAAAGATTATATTTTTTACGAAATAATTTTCAATGGAACGACCAAAAACTTTATCAATATAATGGAAGACAATGATTATAAATTTAATACACAGAAAAAAACTTGGATTTTAGAATGAAAAATTTAAATCAATTGATTATAAAATTTGATTATGAGCAAAATTTTAAAGATGATGATTTTTATATTTCAGACAGCAATAAGCATATTTTTAATTTATTAAACAGTTGGCCAAAATGGGAAAAGAACTTTTTAAATATTATAGGTGAAAAGTTTTCAGGTAAAACACATCTCGTAAATATATTTATCAAAAGATACAAAGGTATTAAACTTGATGCAAATTTATTGAAAGCAGATGATTTAAAAATGATTAAAATCCATGAAAATATAATTTTAGAGAATATAAGTGAAGATATTGATGAAAAATTGATTTACAGTTTATTTAATATTATTGATATTGATAATAAGTATATTATTGTAACTTCACGTAAGCCTATTGTGGATTTAAATTTTTCATTATTAGATTTAAGATCTAGAACAAAAAATTTTCTTTTGCAAACTATTGAAAAACCCGATGATGAGTTGATGTTTGCTTTAATTTTAAAAAATTTATCTGACCGTCAAATATCCATAGATAAGAAACTTATAGAATTTATTATTAAAAGAATAGATAGATCGTATGACAAAATATTTGATTTCATATATAAAGTTGACGAATTAAGTTTAAAAAAGAAAAAACCAATAGATTTTAAAATTATAAAAGAGGTTTTAGGAGAGTAATTGAGTAAAAAATATAGAACACATAATTGCGGTGAGCTTAATATAAAACATGTTGGAAAGGATGTATTACTTTCTGGTTGGATAAATAAAAAAAGAGATCATGGAAACTTATTATTTATAGATCTAAGAGACAATTATGGAATTACACAGTGTATTATAGATAAAGAAAACTCAAAATTTAATGAACTAGAAAAAACTCCATTAGAAACCGTAATAAGAATTGAGGGAAAGGTAGTAAATAGGTCAGAGGATACAATTAACAAAGAAATAAAAACTGGTGAAATTGAAATTGGAATTCAAAAATTTAATGTTTTAGGCACTTGTAAAGAATTACCCTTACCAGTATTTACAGACCAAGAATATGCTGAAGATATAAGACTCAAATATAGATTTTTAGATTTAAGAAGAAAAAAAATTCATGAAAATATTATTTTAAGGTCAAAAGTAATATCATTTATAAGAAATCAAATGCATGAATTAGGTTTTTTAGAATTTCAGACACCTATTCTAACATCTTCTAGTCCAGAGGGTGCTAGAGATTTTTTAGTTCCAAGTAGATTAAATCCTGGTAAATTTTATGCGCTTCCTCAAGCTCCACAGCAATTTAAACAATTAATTATGGTCTCAGGATTTGATAAGTATTTTCAAATCGCCCCTTGTTTTAGGGATGAAGATGCTAGAGCTGACCGAAGTCCTGGTGAATTTTATCAATTAGATTTAGAAATGTCATTTGTAGAGCAAGAGGATGTATTTAATGTGGTTGAAACATTGTTGATAAATACTTTTAAAGAATTCTCAAAGAAAAAATTACTTTTTAATAATTTTCCTAAAATTTCTTATAAAGAAGCTATGCTCAAATATGGATCTGATAAACCAGATCTTAGAAATCCTCTACTCATCAATGACATCACAGAAATTTTTTTAAGAGAAGATGTTTCTTTTGAAATTTTTAAAAGACTTGTAAAGAAAGGATCAATGGTAAGATGTATTGTAACCAAAAAAACTAAAGACAAGCCTAGAAGTTTTTTTGACAACATTGATAAATGGGCAAAAAATCAGGGAGCATCTGGATTAGCATATTTTACGTTAGAAAAAGATAAAGAAGTTTCAGGAAAAGGACCAATTGGAAAATTTTTTTCTAAAGAGTCTTTAGAGCAAATTATGAGTTTAACAGGAGCTGAAATAGGCGATAGTATATTTTTAGCTTGCTCAAATAAAAAAGATCTTGAGAGAATAACATCTCTTGCGAGAGAAAAAATTGCAAAAGACTTAGATTTGATTGATGATGATACTTTTGCTTTTTGCTGGGTTATAGATTATCCAATGTTTGAAATAAACGATGTAACTAATAAAATTGAATTTAGCCATAATCCTTTTTCTATGCCTCAGGGTAGTTTAGATAATATTAATTTTGAAAAACCCTTAGAAATATTAGCCTATCAGTACGACATAGTTTGTAATGGAATTGAATTATCATCAGGGGCTATAAGAAATCATATACCAGAACTAATGTATAAACTTTTCTCCATAGCGGGATACTCAAAAAATGATGTAAACCAAAAATTTAGTGGGATGATTAATGCCTTAAGTTATGGAGCACCTCCCCATGGTGGTATAGCACCTGGTATTGATAGGATAGTAATGTTACTCGCAAATGAGAAAAATATTAGAGAAGTAACAATGTTTCCTATGAATCAAAATGCTCAAGATTTGATGATGAATGCACCTTCAGATATAAATGATAAACAGTTAAAAGAATTAAACTTAAGCCTTAGATCTAAAAAATAATTATTTTTTCCCTTTGAGGTTTATTTTTACATCAGACAAATCAACAAGATTTTTTTTATAATTGTTTCTCACAAATCCTTTGCTGGTTATATCTTTTACTATTTTAAGTAATTGATTTTGATCATCTGAATTTTGTTCTATATTATTAATATCTGACCCGCCTATTGATGGGGTATGAGCTAAATCTTCTCTATTTAGATATGAAATTGCCAATTCTCTAAAAATATAATCTAGAATTGATGTGGCGCTAAGAATTCTATCATTCCCAACTACTTTACCAGAAGGTTCAAATTTGGTACCTATGAATGCACTAATATATTCGTCCAAAGGTACCCCATATTGCAAACCTAATGATACTGCTATTGCAAAATTATTCATCAACGCTTTGACTAATTCTCCTTCTTTGCTTGTATCAATAAATATTTCTCCAATTTTACCATCTTCATACTCTCCTGTATGTAAATAAACTTTATGATCACCAATAGTTGCTTTTTGTATGTAGCCTTTTCTTCTATCTGGCATACTAAATCTTTTACCAGACTTATCAGAGTTATATAAATTTTGAGTAAAAGTTTTTTGAAAAGCATCTTTTTTTAAAGTCTCATTAGATGCAACTATATCAATTTTTTTATCAACTACTTTTTTTTCATTAGCATCTAAATTTTTTGTTTTTCTGTTATCCAACTTAACATCTAGAATTTCAAATTTTCCATCATCTCTTTTTTCTAAGTTCTTTAGTTCTTTGTCGTTTATTTCATCAAGATAATGATTAACTTTGAATGTACACGTGTAATAAGTTTCAACTAAATATTTTGCCATTTTACTCCAATTTTAAAATTTTATTTTGATTTAAGAATCAATTAATTTATATACAAATCCATATTTTAGTCTAATTTAATTTATACAATTTAAAATTGAATAAAAAAAAAATTAATGTTGACACTTTTTAAAAAAATATTCACTTGGTGGAATCGGGACACTTTCGGAACTAGGTTAAAAACTATTTTTTTTGGGAAATTTGTAGGTTCAGACTCTTTTGGAAATAAATATTATGAGAGTAGAAATGGAAAAAGATGGGTGATATATTCTGATGAAATTGATGCGACTAAAATTCCTGTAGAATGGTATTCTTGGATGCATTTCACACCAAACAAAATTGAAAAAAAACATAATCTTGATAAATATCAGTGGCAAAAACCTCATCAATCAAATTTAACAGGTACTCAAAAAGCTTATTATCCAAATAAAGATAAAGAAAATGTTATTGATAAGAAATATAAAAGTTGGAAGTCTAAGTAAGTTAATTTTTATTATCAGTATTCTTATATCTGATGTTTCTTATGCACAGACACAAAGCATGATGATTGGAACAAAAACTGATATTAAAATTTTAGATAAAATTAGTTCAAAAAATGAGTTAATTAATTTAAATAATACTGATGAATATATATACAAAGATTTAGCAATAAAAAGCATGAAATGTACAAACTCTGAATTTGATGATAATCCAGAAATTAAGGCATATATTCAAGTCAGAGATCTCACCAGAAATGATAATGATAAAGTTTATGTGTTTAATGGCTGGATGTTTTCTTCAAGTCCTTCGATAGCACCTTTTGATCATCCTGTGTATGATATATGGTTAGTAGATTGTTATTAAATTATTTTTTCTTTATCGAGCCAGCTGACATTAAAATCAGAGTCTAGAAATCTTTTGTGGCTTAGTAGTTTTTTGTGTAATGGTATAGTTGTAGTTATACCCTCTATAACAAATTCATCTAATGATCTATTCATTCTTTGAATGGCTTCTTGTCTATTCCTTCCATGACATATAAGTTTACATACCATGCTGTCATAATATGGTGTAACTTTATATCCTTGAAAAATTGCACCATCAACTCTAGTTCTAAACCCTGAAGGCTGGTGACACATTCCTATAGTGCCAGGAGAGGGTTGAAAATTTTTACTGGGATCTTCAGCATTTATTCTACACTCTATTGCATGACCCCTTGGATTTATATCTGATTGTTTTAAAGCAGTTTCACCAGTATATGCTATCCATATTTGTTCTTTAATAATGTCAATACCGGTTACCATTTCAGACACTGGATGTTCAACTTGAACTCTCGTATTCATTTCAAGAAAATAAAACTTACCATCTTCAAAAATAAACTCTACAGTTCCAGCTCCTTCATATCCAATTTTACTTACCATTTTTACAGTTTTTTCAAAAAGATCATTTCTAATTTCGTCATTTAAAACTGGACTTGGGGTTTCTTCAATTAATTTTTGATGTCTTCTTTGTACTGAGCAATCTCTTTCATGTAAATGAACAGTTCTATTTTTTCCAGCTAATACTTGAACTTCAATATGTCTTGGATTTTGAAAAAATTTTTCTAAATAAATTTCATCATTTCCAAAATATTTTTGAGCTTCTGATTTCGCAGTTGAAAATAAAGTTTCAAAATCTTCTTCTTTTTGAACTATCTTCATTCCTTTTCCACCCCCTCCAGCAGATGCTTTTATCAAAACTGGAAAGCCTATTTTTTTACATAATTTTTTTGCCTCTATTATATTTTTAACTCCTCCCTCAGATCCCTCAATTATAGGTAAGCCATTTTCTTGGGCAATTTTTTTTGCCTGTATCTTATCACCCATCATCTCGATCAACTTTGAGGAAGCACCAATAAACTTTATATTATTTTCCTCAAGTATTTTAGCAAAGCTCGAATTTTCTGACAAAAAACCATAACCTGGATGAACAGCTTCGGCATTTGTAATTTCTATTGCTGACATCAAAGCCGGTATATTCAAATAGCTATTCGCTGGTTGATGAGAACCTATACAAACACTTTCATCTGCCATTCTTACATGCATACTGTCTCTGTCTACATCTGAATGAACTGCTACAGTAGAAATGCCCCATTCCTTACAGGCTCGAATTACTCTAACTGCAATTTCCCCGCGGTTTGCGATTAGAATCTTTTTAAACATTATTCTAAGATTAAAATTGTTTGTCCAAACTCTACTGGCTGACCATCATTTACACAAACTTCTTTTACTATGCCATCAGCTGTAGAAGGAACATGATTCATAGTTTTCATTGCCTCGACAATCATTACTGTATCACCTTTTTTAATTTTTTTTCCTACTTCCACAAATTTTTTTGCTCCAGGCTCAGGTGCGTGATATGCTGTACCTATTATTGGAGAAGTGATCTCTATTCCTGAGGATGTTTTACTTATTTTTTTTGTATTATCATTTAAGTTTGCTGCATTTTGAGTAATAGGTGTTGTCTGGTTATTTATTGAAACATTATTTTTTGAAACTTTAATTTTAGTATCTTTCTCAGTGAATTCTATTTCTGTGAGTTTGAATTCATCAAGATATTCACTAAGTTGTTTTATTAATGTTTTATCAATTTTCATTTTTAAGCATCTTGTCCAATGAAATTATGGCTAAAATATATCCTTCAGGACCTAAACCAAATATTCCTCCACTTACAATACTACTGATCAAGGATTTATGCCTAAATTCCTCTCTCTTATATATATTGGATATATGTAATTCAATAATTGGCTTTTTAAATACATCCAAGGCATCTCTAATTGCTACTGATGTATGGGTAAAGCCAGCAGCATTAATAATTATTCCGTCATAGTTTTTTCTAGCCTCTTGAATTTTAGTAACAATTTCACCTTCTATATTGGATTGAAAAAATTCAATATGAATTTTTAAATCATCACCTTTCTTAAGACATTTTTCTTTCAATTCTTCAAATGTCACAGATCCATATTGTGATTGTTCTCTTTCACCTAATAGATTAAGATTAGGTCCATTAATAATAATAATATTATTCATTCAGCATTTATATACGATGAAGAAATTAAAAAAAATAAAAATTAGAGTTAACGGAAAAATAAAGATAATAATTGATAAATTAACCTTATATCAATTATTGAATGATTTAAATATACCTATAACAAAAGTAGCAATAGAATTAAATAAGGAAATAGTAAATAAAAAAAAATTAAAAAAAATGAAATTAAAAAATAAAGATATTATTGAAATCGTTCATTTTATAGGTGGAGGATAAGATGAGCAAAGATAAGTTAATAGTTGCAAATAAAAAATTTAGTTCCAGATTGATTGTTGGTACAGGCAAATACCAAAATATGACTGAGTGCGCTAAAGCAATTAAAATCTCAGGTGCAGATATTGTAACAGTAGCAGTTAGAAGGGTAAATATCTCTGATAAAAATAAACCTTTGTTAATGGATTATGTTGATCCAAAAAAGATAACATATTTACCAAATACTGCTGGATGTTTTACTTCCAAGGATGCTCTCAGAACTCTTAGGTTAGCTAGAGAAATTGGAGGGTGGAGGTTGGTAAAATTGGAAGTTTTAGGAGACAAAAAAAATCTTTTTCCAGATATGATTGAAACATTAAAGTCTACAGAAGTTTTGTCTAAAGAGGGATTTAAAGTAATGGTTTATTGTAATGATGATCCGTTAATGGCAAAAAGATTAGAAAACGCTGGAGCATCAGCAATTATGCCTTTAGCTGCTCCTATTGGTTCAGGATTAGGAATTCTGAACGAAACAAATATTAAGATTATAAGAAATCAAACTAAATTACCTTTAATAATTGATGCGGGACTCGGACAAGCATCCGATGCAACTGTTGCTATGGAACTTGGATGTGACGGTGTACTAGTAAATACGGCGATAGCTAAAGCAAAAAAACCATTTATGATGGCAGAAGCATTTAAAAATGCAGTAATATCTGGAAGACAATCTTTTCTATCTGGAAGAATTGATAAAACTTTAATGGGAAAACCTTCTTCACCAACAAAAGGAATTATCTAGTTTTTTTATAATATTTTTTTTTGAAATTTTTTTTCTTGATAAATTTTTTTTTAACTTTTAAATTAACCTCTTGAGCAGTAATCTTTTTTTGATCTAGATTTTTAAGTTCTTCGTGGTTTTCAACAATTTCAATAGTTTTCTTAGATTTATTTTTTAGAATAATTATGTATTCGGGGATTATGAGAGTATTGTCAGTAATAATATCAATTTTCATTTTATTTTTTTTTTCTAAGTAAGTTAAGTCATCAACAAAATTTTCTTTTAAAAAATCAGAAATTTTTTTACAAACTCTAAGTTCAACAAATTTGGCTTTATTTAATACAGATTTTAGTTCTACTATTTTTAAAAGTTTCTGAGCAAAAGACTCATCTGTTAATTCTACTTTCCATTTTACAGCACTTTCTCTTAGTCTTTGTCTTGACATTTCAAGTAATCCAAAATTACTTATTCTACCAATTTGAATTCTTGCTCTATCTGATCTGCACTTTTCTTTTAATCGTCTTTCGACCATTCTACGATTTCCGTAACTTAACATATCAATAAAATCTATTATAATTAATCCAGATAAATCTCTTATCTTTATTTGTCTTGCAATTTCTTCAGCTGCTTCAAGATTTGTATCTAGTGCGGTGTTTTCAACGTTTTTTTGTTTGATTGAACTCCCAGAATTTATATCAATGGACACAAGAGCTTCTGTTGGATTAACAACTAAATATCCACCAGAATTTAGTTTTATTTCTGAGTCAAATATTTGATTCAATTTTTGTTCAATTTTTTCCTCAATAAATAAAGGTATCTTTCCTCTATATTTTTTAATTTTTTTTACGTGTGAAGGCATCATCATTTTCATAAAATTTTGGGCTTTTTTATATCCTTCATTACCTTCTACAATAATATTTTTTGTATTTTCATCATACATATCTCTTAATGTTCTTTTGATAATTTCACTCTCTTGATGAATGAGAGAGGGGGCAATGGAATTTAAAGCAATATTTTTTATTTGATTCCAGGTACTCTTTAATGTTTCTAAATCCTGGCTGATTTCATTTTTGGTTTTATTACTTCCAGCTGTTCTAACAATTAAACCCATTCCTTTTGGAATTTCAATATCATTAAGAATAACTCTAATTTTTTTTCTGTCTGCGGGATTAAATATTTTTCTAGAAATACCACCTCCTTTGGGTGTATTAGGCATTAATACTATATATTTACCAGCAATTGATATAAATGTACTTAAAGCTGCACCTTTTTGACCTCTCTCATCTTTAATTACTTGCACCAATATCACTTGATTAGGTTTAATTACCTCCTGGATTTTATATCGTTTAAATTTAAAAGGTTTTCTATTTTCTTTTTCTTTTTCTTCTAAGGTTGGACTAGTATTATTTAAATCACTTTCAGCGGTATTATCGTGTGAAGTATTTTCTTTTTCATCATCACTTTTATCTACCTCTAGAGGATCATCAATTTCTAGTTTACCTTCAGCTAAATTTTTTTCTTCCTTAGCTTCAACTTCCTTTGAAAGTTCCTCTCTAGCTTTTTCTTCCTCTTGTTTAATAATCTCTAGATCACTTTGAGGTATTTGATAATAATCAGATTGAATATCGTTAAATGACAAAAAACCATGTCTTTCTCGACCAAAATCTATAAATGCTGCTTGAAGAGACGGTTCAATCCTACTTACTTTTCCCAAGTAAATATTATTTTTAATTAAATTGTTTTTTAAGCCTTCGTATTCGTAGTCTTCAATATTGTTTTCAGACTTAAGTACAACTCTAGTTTCATTTGGATGCGAAGCATCAATATATAAATTTTTTTCCATAATGTTTGATTAATTTGACTCATATTTTTTAAAATTTTGTATCTATAATGCCTTATCTTTAACAAATTCCGCTATATAATGGAATTAAAATGAATAAGTTTTTAAAAAATATTTTGTTAAGTATTTTAGGAATTATTTCAGTTTCATCTGTTGTAATTTTGATAGTTTTATGGACATTTTCTAACAGTATTCCTGATTATAGATTTTTAAAAAATTACAAACCTCCAGTTTCAAGTAAAATGTATTCTGGAAATGGCGAATTAGTTGCAGATTTTTCGAAGGAGAAGAGAATTTTTGTTCCTTACGAAGCCATACCTAAAAATGTCATAAATTCCTTTTTATCAGCTGAGGATAAGAATTTTTTTTCTCACCCAGGAGTTGATGCAAAAGGTGTGATGAGAGCTATAATTAATAATATTCAAAATGTTATGAGTTCAAAACGTCTTGAAGGGGCATCAACTATTACTCAACAAGTAGCAAAAAACTTCTTATTAACAAATGAAGTTAGTATCAATAGAAAAATAAAAGAGGCTATATTAGCTTTTAGAATTGAAAGAGCTCTATCGAAAGAGAGAATTCTAGAATTATACCTTAATCAAATTTATTTAGGAAGTGGTGCATATGGGGTTGCTGCTGCAAGTTTGGAATATTTTGATAAGTCAATTAAAGAATTAAATTATAACGAGGCAGCATTGCTTGCAGCATTACCCAAAGCACCTAGCAAATATAATCCATATAGAAATAAAGATCTTGCAAAATTTAGGAGAGATCTTGTTTTAAAAAATTTGTTTGAAAATGATTTTATAAATAATAATGATTACAAAGTTTTTAAAAATAAACCCATTAAACTTAAAAAAGTTAAAAAGGTTTATTTAGAGGACTCTCAATATTACATCGAGGATGTTAGAAAAAATATAATTGATAAACTTTCTTATGAAAAAGTATATAATCAAGGATATAACATAAATACTCCAATAAATTTAAAGTTACAAAAAATAGCAACTGAAGCATTAAGAAACGGTTTGATTGCTTATGATAGAAGAAAAGGTTGGCGGGGACCAATAGCAAATGTTAAATATTCAAAAAATTGGTTTAAAAAATTTGAAAAGGATTTTAATTTAGAAAAATCTATAGGCTGGGAAATTGCAATTGTAAAAGAGATAAATCAATTTAACTCTATTATTGAAACTCAAAATTATTCAAGTGGTATAATAGAATATAAAAACGTTTCTTGGGCTAAAAAAGAATTTAAAGAATTACTTAAAGAAGGTGACATTATATATGTTAAGAAAATAGTTAAAAACTTTTATAGCCTTCAGCAATTACCAAGAATAAATGGTGGAATAGTAGCAATGGACCCATTTACGGGTAGGGTGCTTGCTTTGAGTGGGGGATTTAGTTTTAAAAAGAGTGAATTTAATAGAGCTTCACAAGCTTTAAGACAACCAGGCTCTGCTTTTAAACCTTTTGTTTATGCATTAGCATTGGAAAATAAATATACACCCTCATCATTAGTTTTGGACGCACCTTTAGTTCTAGATCAAGGTGTAGATTTAAAAAAATGGAAGCCTGAAAATTATGGCAAAAAGTTTTATGGCCCTTCAACTTTAAGAGTAGGATTGGAAAAATCAAGAAATTTAATGACAGTAAGAATAGCCCAAAATTTGGGGGTAGATAAAATTGCAAGTTTTTCAGAAAAAATGAATATCTATCAAAAACCAGAGGAGCTTTTGTCTATTTCGCTTGGTTCAGCTGAAACCACTTTACTGAATCTTACCTCTGCCTATTGTTCTTTTATTAATGGGGGAAAGTTAATTAAATCTATTTTAATTGATAGAATTCAAGATGGAGAAGGCAATACAATCATAAATAATGAAAATAGAAAATGTGTCGATTGTGATAGAATATCTTTTACTGGGAAAGAATTTCCAAAGATTGACGATAATTATCAACAAGTTATTTCACCTCAAACTGCTTATCAAGTGTCATCAATTTTGCAGGGTGTTATTCAAAGAGGAACAGGAAAAAAATTGAGAAAGCTTGGATTAAACCTTGCAGGCAAAACTGGCACTACAAATGAAAATACTGACGCATGGTTTGTTGGATATACATCTAATTTAGTGATTGGTGTTTACGTTGGCATGGACAATCCTAAACCACTAGGTAAATTTGAAACTGGATCAAAAGCAGCATTACCAATTTTTGAGGAATTTGTGAAAAAAGCCATAAAAAAATCTGATGCAAGACCATTTAAAGTGCCCGATGATATTACTCTGATGGTTGTAGATCCCAATACTGGTAATAAAGCTAAATTTAGCTCAAAAAATACTATAATTGAGTCATATAAAAGCAAAAATATACATGATGGAAAAATCTTATATTCAAATAACAATAGATTAGATACAAATAATATATTAAGGTTCTATTAATGAATGACAAATATTTAATATTTAAAAAAGAAATAGAAAAAATTAATCAAAGAGTTAAGGAGTATCTTTGAAAAGCATAATATTGCGTCTAAATTAGACAATCATAATAAAGAAATGCTTGAAGCCAACTTTTGGCAAGACAGGGCTCGTTCACAAAAAATAGTAAAAGAAAAAAAATTATATGAGGATTTAATTAATTCCTATGATCAGTCAAGTAGCCAACTTCAAGATCTTGAGGATTTATATGAATTAGCTTTAGATGAAAATAACTCAGATATACAAAATGAGATAAGTAAAAATATTTCAGATTTAAGACTACTTGCAAAAAAAAATGAAATAAAATGTTTTTTATCTAAAGAAGCAGATCCATTGGATGCCTATATTGAAATTCATGCAGGAGCAGGAGGCACTGAAAGTCAGGATTGGGCGGATATGCTTAGAAGAATGTATTTAAAATGGTCAGATAACAGAAATTATAGATATCAAATAGTCAGTGAACATAAGGGAGATGAGGCAGGAATTAAATCTACTACAATAAAAATTGAAGGTGATTATGTATTTGGGTGGTTAAAAAAAGAGTCTGGTATTCACAGATTAGTTAGAATTTCACCTTTTGACTCCGGCGCTAGAAGACATACTAGTTTTGCGAGTGTATGGGTTTATCCAGTGGTTGATGAAAACATCAATATTGAAATTTCTGATAAAGATCTAAGGGTAGATACCTATAGATCTAGTGGTGCTGGAGGACAACATGTAAATACAACTGACAGCGCTGTACGAATAACCCATATACCTTCAAAAATCGTTGTACAATGCCAAAATGAGAGATCTCAACACAAAAACAAAGAGACATGCATGAATATGTTGAGAGCAAGATTATACGATTTTGAAATAAAAAAAAAAGAGGAGCAAAATCAAAATTCAGAATCATCTAAATCTGATATAGGCTGGGGTCATCAAATAAGATCTTATGTTCTACAACCTTATAGACTAGTTAAGGATAATAGAACTGACCACGAAAGCACAAGTCCAAGCAAGGTCTTGGATGGAGAAATAGATGAATTTCTTGAAAAATCTTTATACCAACTAAAATGAAAAAAATAATCTATAGATCAGTTATTTTTCTAATATCAGTATCATTTTTTTTATTAATCTATTTAAGTACTATTGGAATAAAAACAAATAAATTCAATTCGCAAATAATTTCTCAGATAAAAAAAATTGAACCAAAAATTAAATTGAAACTTAATGATGTAAGTGTGAAGTTAAATTTGATCAAATTTACAATTGATGCTAAAACAGTTGGAACCTCTATCATTTTAAAAGATAAAATAATAAAACTTGAAAATATTAAGTCACAGATTTCCTTAAACTCTATTATAAATAATGAATTTGCGTTATCAGAGATATCAGCATCAACTAATTCATTGCCTATAAAAGATATGATAGGTTTTATTAGAGCACTTAATAGAGATCCTAAACTTTTCATTGCTGAAAAATTTATCAAAAATGGGTACATAGTGACCAATCTAAATTTCAAATTTGATGAATTTGGAAAATTAAAAGATAACTACAAGATAGATGGTTTAATAAATGATGGTCAAATATCGATGTTAAATAAAAATCTAAACAAATTAAATTCTGGTTTTCAGTTTTCAAATAATAAATTTCAATTTTTTGATATGAATTTACTTCTAAACAATAAAAAAATTTTAATACCATACCTTATTGTAACTAAAAAAAATAATGGGTTTTTAGTCTCTGGAAAATCAAATACCAAAGATATTGAACTTAATAATAATGATATTAAAAATTTGATAAATTATGAATTTTTAAATAAAAATTTTCAAAAAATAAGATTAAGCTCAGATTTTGATTTCAATTTTAAAGTAAATCGAAAATTTAAATTTTATGATATTTTGATAAAATCAAATTTAGATGTCGATTATCTAAAACTTAAAAATAGTATTGATTTAAAAGATATTTTCCCAAATATTAAAAAAGAATTTATATTAGAGAATCATAAAATTGAATTAGTATATAATAAAAAAAATCTTAACATTGTTGGATCTGGTAATGTGTCTTTTCAGGATAAGGAAGATTCTTTAGAATATGAATTTAAAAGACAAAAAGATAAAATATTTTTTGATACCAATCTTAAAATTTCAAATAACCCATTTATAATAGATTTTCTTAATTATGAAAAAACAAAAGGATCAATATTAGACTTATCCTTAAAGGGTAGTTTTAAAGATAATGAAATACTCTATAATCAAATATTAATAACCGAGAATAAAAATAAATTGTTTTTTAAAGATTTAAATTTTTCTAAGGGATATAAAATTAATGATTTAGACCTTATTGAAATTGATTTCACTGATAAAGAAAACATTAAAAATAAATTACAAATTAAAAAAGATAAAAAAAGATATACTGTAACAGGTGAAAGTCTTAATATTAATAAGTTAATTAACGATTTATTAGAAAGTAAAAAAGATAATAAAAGAAAATATTTAAATAAGGATTTTAAATTTATTTTTGATATTAAAAAAATTCACTTAGATAAAATTAATAAAGGTTACGACCTAACAGGATCTTTATTATTAAATAATAATGAGATTATAGACTTGAATTTAGTCTCTAAATTCTCTAGTGGGCAAAATATCAATTTAACAATAAAATCAAACGATAATTTGGAAAAAATTACAACTTTATTTTCAAACGAAGCAAAACCTTTAGTAGATAGATATAAATTTATAAAAGGCTTTAAAGAGGGGAAACTTGATTTTTATTCAATTGAAAAAAATAATAAATCCCAATCAACTCTAAGAATATATGATTTCAAATTAAAAGAATTACCAGCTTTAACAAAATTATTAACACTTGCATCCTTACAAGGTATCGCTGATTTATTATCTGGTGAAGGGATTAGATTTAACGAGTTCGAGATGAATTTTGAAAATAAAGGCAATCTTATGACTATTAATGAAATTTATGCTATTGGACCTGCAATATCAGTTTTAATGGAGGGTTATATTGAAAAAGATAATCTCATTAGTTTAAGAGGCACCTTGGTACCTGCAACAACAATTAATAAAACAATAAGTTCAATTCCTTTACTAGGTGATATTCTAGTTGGTAAGAAAACGGGAGAGGGCGTTTTTGGAGTAAGTTTTAAAATAAAAGGTCCTCCGAAAAATTTGGAAACTACAGTAAATCCAATTAAAACTCTTACACCTAGATTTATTACACGTACATTGGAAAAATTTAAAAGAGACTAATCTAACTCTATTTTAATATGTCTCTTCTTTCCAAGAGAAAGCTTTAAAAATTTATCCTGAAATATATCTTCAGAAATTATCTTTTTGTCATCCTGCACGATTTTGTTATCAATCTTAACTCCATTACCTTTAATTAACCTTCTTATTTCACTTTTTGAGGTTTCTAGTTTTGATAATATTATTAGATCGATTATATTAATTCCTTTACCAAAATTCTTTTTTTTGATTTTTATTGATGGTAAGTTTGACCCAGATGAGTTTTCAGAAAAAGCTTCTTTTGCAGTAGTTTCAGATTTTTTTGACTCATGTTTACCATGTAATAAAGAAGTTGTTTCGTTAGCTAACAATATTTTAAGTTCGTTAATATCTTTATTTTTTAATTTTTCTATTTCCTCAATTTCTAAATCAGTAAAAATTTTTAAAAATTTTATTACATCTCGATCATCTATATTTCTCCAAAATTGCCAATAATCATATGGAGCTAAAAATTGTTTGTCTAACCATATAGCTCCATTTTCTGTTTTTCCCATTTTAGCACCAGAAGCTAAAGTTATTAATGGTGTGGTAAGACCATAAGCTTGATTACTAGAGTGTCTTTTTATCAGCTCTACTCCATTAATTATATTTCCCCACTGGTCAGAACCACCGATTTGTAAAGTACAATTTTCTTTTCTGTTTAATTCTAAAAAATCATAAGCTTGTAAAATCATATAATTAAATTCCATGTAGCTTAGAGATTGTTCTCTATCTAATCTAGTTTTAACACTTTCAAATGTTAACATCTTATTTATTGTAAAATGTTTTCCAATATCTCTTAAAAAAGAAATATAATTTAAATCTTTTAACCAATTATAATTATTTACAAATATAGGTTTTGTATTTTTATCATTTGAGTCTAAATAATTTTTTAAAATTTTTTCAATGTTCTTAGAATTTTTTTCTATTTCATTTTCATTTAAAATTTTTCTTGTTTTATCTTTGCCTGATGGGTCTCCAATTCTTGTAGTTCCTCCTCCTAAGAGTACTATAGGTTGATGACCATGTTTTTGTAAAAGTCTAAGACACATTATTTGAAGTAGGCTGCCAACATGTAAACTTTCAGCTGTACAATCAAAACCTATATAAGCTCTAATTTTTTGGTCATCCAATAATTTAGATAATTCATCTTCATTCGTACATTGATAGTAAAGACCCCTATCTTTAAATTCTTTTAAAAATTTGTTCATAAGCTTATAATTCTACAATATACAAATTTTTTTTAAAAAAAAATAAATATGAAAAAAAAGATATTTATTTCTTTAGGTCTAATGAGTGGAACCTCTATGGATGGGGTGGATTTATCTCTTATTAAATCAGATGGTAATAATTATATTGAGTATATAGATGATAAATACTACGAATTTAGTGATAAATTACGGGCACAATTAATTGATTTAAGAGATGCACAAAAAAATGCTCAAGATTTATTGAAAAATCAGTCAAAAATAAAAGAGGCTGAAAAAAATTTCACATTATTCAACAGTAAAATAGTTAATTCATTTATTAACGATATAGGCACCAAACCAGACTTAATAGGCTTTCATGGCCAAACGATTTTTCATTCAGCAAAAGAAAAAATTTCAAGACAATTAGGAAATGCAAAACTTTTATCACAATTAACGAACTGTTCTATTGTAAACAATTTTAGAGAACAAGATTTAATTAATAATGGTCAGGGAGCTCCACTAACACCAATATTTCATTTTTTGATTTCTAGAAAAATTAAAGATGAATTTAAATTAGAATTTCCAATCAATATTATAAATCTTGGAGGCATCGCAAATTCTACTTCTGTAATAAACAATTTAGATATTGAAAATGATGTATATGCCTATGATATTGCACCTGGTAATTGTCTATTAGATGAATGGTTTAGAAAACATACTGATAAAAGATATGACTCTGAAGGTAAAGTTGCGAATTTTGGAAAAGTAAATGATTTAATTCTAAATCAAGCAATAGATAATTTTGAAATAACTTCCATTAAAGAGTCATTGGATGTAAAAGATTTTGATACATCGTTTGTAAAAGGATTGAGTTTTGAGGATGGTTGTGCAACTTTAACAGAATTTACAGCTCATTTAATATCTGAGGGAATAAAAAAAGTTGATGAAATGAACAATATTTTTTCAAAAAATTTGATTTTTTGTGGAGGAGGAAGAAAGAACAAAACCTTGATTAATAACATTTCAAAATTGCTAAATAATAAAGATATTAATATTTACAATATAGATAAATTTAAAATTAATGGAGATTTTGTAGAGTCCAAAGCATTTGCTTATCTTGCGATAAGAAGTTTATTAAATTTACCTATATCATTTCCAAATACCACAAGATGTTCATCATCTTCTTCCGGTGGAATATTAACAAAAAACTTTTAGTACAAAGCAGTTTCTTTTTTGATATACTTATCTAAAAATTTTACTAATTGATCCTCACTTTTTGAGAAAAAGTGATTTGCATCTGGAACAGATTGAAATTCAACTTTAATTCCTTTTTGTGCACTTAATCTTTTATTTAATTCATCTATATGTTCTAAAGGAACAAGCTCATCTTTTTTTCCATAAATCATCATACCAGAAGTTGGGCAGGGAGATAAAAAAGAAAAGTCATAAGCGTTTGGCTGAGGTGAAATGGCTATGAATCTGTTAATTTCTGGTCTACGCATTAATAATTGCATCGCAATTAAAGAACCAAATGAAAATCCTGAAACCCAACATTGAGAATTGTCAAAATTTTCTCGTTCTAGCCAATCTAAAGCCGCAGCAGCATCTGCCAATTCTCCTTGTCCATTATCAAATTCACCATCACTTTTACCTACTCCTCTAAAATTAACCCTACAAACTGAAAAATCATTATCCATAAAAGTTTTAAATGTTTCTACAACTACTTTATTGTTCATCGTACCACCATATTGCGGATGTGGTTGCAATACTAAAGCCACTGGTGACGTACTCTTTTTACTTTTAAAATATTTTGCTTCAAGTCTTCCGGCCGGTCCCGGAATGAAAATTTCTAAAATTTTATTGTCCATATTTGCTATTGATAATTATTCTCAAAAAAAAATTACATTTATCACAACTGCGTGACAAAATGTTAGTCTTTTTTTAAGTATGATACTTGACTATTTTAGTCAGGTTTATATATACCCACTAAAATAGCGGATTTATGAAATTAACATCTAAAGGTAGATATGCGGTAATGGCTTTAGTGGACCTGGCTAGATTTGATAATATCAATCCAGTTTCCCTACGAGATATCTCATTAAGACAAGGAATATCCTTGGATTATTTAGAGCAAATTTTCTCTAAATTGAGAAAAAAAGAAATTGTTCAAAGTGTACGAGGTACACAGGGTGGTTATATTTTAAATAAAAAAGCCAAAGAAATAAAACTTACTAATATATTTGATGCTGTAGATGAAAAAGTAAAAACTGTTCAGTGTAAAAAAGAGTCTAAAAAAGGATGTAATGGTAAATTAACAAAGTGTTTAACTCACAATCTTTGGGACGAATTAGAAAATCATATAAATAATTTTTTTAAAGAAAAAAGTTTAGAAGATTTAGTAAAAGATAATAATGAGAGAAGATTATAAAATGGATACAAGAGAAAAAGACATAGAAAAATTAAAAGATTATAAGTACGGCTTTACTACTGACATAGAAAATATTAAAGCTCCAAAAGGCTTAAACGAAGATGTGATTAAGTTTATTTCTAACATTAAAAAAGAACCACAATGGATGTTAGACTTTAGATTAAAAGCTTATGAGCGGTTAAAACTTTTAAGAGAACCTAATTGGCAAAAACCAAAATATCCTAAAATTGATTATCAAGATTTATACTACTACTCGGCACCAAAAAGTATGAAGGATAAACCAAAAAGTTTAGACGAGCTTGACCCTAAACTTTTAGAGACATATAAAAAACTTGGAATTCCATTACAAGAGCAAGCAAGACTAAATGGAATTGCAGTAGATGCAGTATTTGACTCTGTTTCAGTAGCAACTACCTTTAAAGGTGAATTAACTAAACATGGAATAATTTTTTGCTCAATGTCAGAAGCAATTCAAAAACATCCTGAGCTTGTAAAAAAATATTTAGGCACAGTAATACCAGTTACTGATCATTTCTTTGCTACTTTAAATTCTGCTGTTTTTACCGATGGATCATTTGTTTATATTCCTGAGGGCGTTAAGTGTCCAATGGAACTATCGACTTATTTCAGAATTAATGCATCAGAGACAGGACAGTTTGAGAGAACATTAATTATTGCTGATAAAGGAAGTTATGTGAGTTACCTTGAGGGATGTACTGCTCCAATGAGAGATGAAAATCAATTACATGCAGCAAATGTTGAGTTGATTGCTTTAGACAATGCAGAAATTAAATACTCAACTGTACAAAATTGGTATCCGGGAGATGAAAACGGCAAAGGAGGAATTTACAATTTTGTAACTAAAAGAGGATTATGTAAGGGGAAGAATTCTAAGATATCTTGGACACAAGTTGAAACAGGCTCAGCTATAACATGGAAATACCCAAGCTGTATATTAAAAGGTGATAATTCCATTGGTGAATTCTATTCTATAGCAATTACCAATAATCATCAAAAAGCAGATACTGGGACAAAGATGATTCATTTAGGAAAAAATACTAAAAGTAAAATAATATCTAAAGGTATAAGTGCTGGATTTTCTGATATGACTTACAGAGGTCTAGTAGATATTAATTCAAAAGCTAAAAATTCTAATAATTACACACAATGTGACTCTTTATTAATGGGAAATAAATGTGGTGCACACACGGTACCTTATATTAGAAACAAAAATTTTGATTCAAATATTGCACACGAAGCTACAACATCAAAAATTAGTGAAGAACAATTACATTATTGCCAACAGAGAGGACTTAATCCTGAAGAAGCCGTAGGATTAATTGTTAATGGTTTTTGCAAAGAAGTATTACAACAATTACCAATGGAGTTTGCAGTAGAGGCCCAGAAACTTGTAGGAATTAGCTTAGAGGGGAGTGTTGGTTAATGCTTAAAATAAATAATTTAAATGCAAATGTTGAAAATAAATCCATACTAAAGGGATTTTCTTTGAATATAAATCCTGGTGAAGTTCACGCAATTATGGGTCCGAACGGTTCAGGAAAAAGTACATTATCCAACATTTTATCAGGAAAAAAAGGTTATGAAGTATCAGGCGACATCTTATTTGAAAATAAAAATTTATTTGATCTTGAGACCGAAGAAAGAGCACATAAAGGAATATTTTTAGCTTTCCAATATCCACTAGAAATTCCAGGTGTAAATACGAATATATTTTTAAAAACATCCTTAAATGCAATTAGAAAAGCACGAGGTGAAAAAGAACTAGATGCTATTGAATTTTTAAAACTCGTAAAAGAAAAAGCTAAAGAATTAAAATTTGATGAAGAAAAACTAAATAGACAATTAAATGTTGGGTTTTCAGGTGGAGAAAAAAAGAAAAATGAAATCTTACAAATGTCTATGTTGGCACCAAAACTATCAATTTTAGATGAGACAGACTCAGGCCTAGACATAGATGCACTGAAAATAGTCGCTGATGGAGTTAATACCTTAAGAAACAAAGATAATTCTTTCTTAATAATAACTCATTATCAAAGATTATTGGATTATATAAAACCAGATTTTGTTCATGTTTTAATGAATGGAAAAATAATTAGATCTGGGGGACCAGAATTAGCAATAGAATTAGAAAAAAAAGGTTACGAAAGTTTTAATTAAATGAGTGAACAATTACAGTCAGATTTTGATAAAATAATTAAAACCTCAACATTTTCCAACGAGGAAATACAATCAAAAAAATTTTTTTTGAAAAAGTTTATTGAAAATGGATTTCCAAATAGAAAACAAGAAGATTGGAAGTTTTTAGATATAAGTCAGATTATTAAGAAAAATATTAGTGATCTTAACTTCTTTAATGATTACTCATTGCCAAATAAAATTGATACCTCTATTTTTGTTGATGGTTTAGAACATAATAAGATTATTTTTATTAATGGAAGAATAGAAAAAATTGATTTTAATTATGAGGATCAAAATAAAATTGAAATTAAAGATGAGATTGAAAGAAGTATTTTATTTGATTATGAAAATTCCTTAATTGATTTGAATAGTGCATTTATAAATAAAGTTTTTAAAATTTTTGTGAAAAAGAATTATTCTTTAAAAAAACCACTAATAATTTATCATTCTACAAATGATAAGATGAAATCAACAAATATTAATTTGAGGTTAGATTTTGAATTAGGTGAAAATAGTTGCTTAAGATTAATTGATTTTTTTACTGACAATACAAACAAAAATTTTATCAATATTTTCTATAATTTTAATTTACTAAAAGACTCAATTCTTAAAAATTATAAAATTGATAAATTTATAAATGATAATTTAAAATATTCTTTTAATAACATTGAACAGGGCAATAACAGTGTTTCGGAAACTTTTATATTATCTGCTGGTTCAGATTATTCTAAAAATGAAATTAATTGCAATTTAAATGGTGAGCACTCTTCTGCTTTTATTAATGGAGTTTTTTCATTAAAGGAAAATCAGCAACATGAAATAAGAACTACAGTAAACCATTTAGTTGAAAACACTAAAAGTTATCAACTTGTAAAGAGTGTTCTTGGAAAAAATTCGAAATCTGCTTATCAGGGAAAAATATTTGTAAATTCTAAAGCTCAAAAAACTGATGGATATCAACTCAGCAAAGCAATATTGTTAGATGAAACATCAGAGTTTAATGCAAAACCAGAATTAGAAATTTATGCTGATGATGTAAAATGTTCTCATGGATCTGCATCTGGAAGTTTAAATGAAGATTCAATTTTTTATTTAATGTCTCGTGGTTTAAGTTATCAACAGTCAAAAAAACTTTTAATAAATGGTTTTTTGCTAGATGTAGTTGAAAAGATTACAGACTCAGAAATTAAAAACTTAATTAAAAATATTATTGGATTAAAAGAATGAACATAAATAACATTAAAAAAGAATTTCCGATTTTTGATGAAAAAATTCAGAATAATGATTTAGTTTACTTGGATAGTGCAAATTCATCTCAAAAACCTAAAATAGTTTTAGATAGAATTAATGATTTTTACTCTAAACAGTTTTCAAATGTAGGTAGAAGTATTCATTATTTGGCTGTTGCAGCTACTAATTTGTATGAAAATACAAGATCTTCAGTGCAAAAGTATATTAATGCCAAAGATAAAAATGAAATAGTATTTACTAAAGGTGCGACAGAAGCTTTGAATTTAGTAGCTAATACTCTAGGCCAAGCAATTTTGGAACCGAATGATGAAATTTTAATTACAGAATTAGAGCATCATTCGAATTACGTTCCATGGCATTTTTTAAGAAAATCAAAAAATATTAAAATAAAGTTTGCAGAGATAAATGAAGATGGGGATATCCCGATTGAAAATATAGAAAAAGAAATTACAGATAAAACCAAAGTAATAGCTATAACTCATTTATCCAATGTTACTGGTGCAGTTTTACCAATTAAAGAGATTACTCAATTAGCACATTCTAAAGGTATTGTTGTTGTAGTAGATGGATGTCAAGGAGGACCTCATTTAAAATTAGATATGCAAGATTTAGATTGTGATTTTTATGCTATCTCATGTCATAAAATGTATGGACCAACAGGGCTTGGAGTTTTATATGGAAAAAAAAAATGGTTAGAGCAACTTCCACCATATCAGGGAGGTGGGGGAATGATAAATGAAGTAAAAAAAGATAGAATCTCTTATGGTGAACTTCCAAATAAGTATGAGGCTGGAACAATGGCTACAGCTCAAGTAATTGCATTTGATGAATCAATAAAATTTTTAGAGGGTATTGGAATTGAAAACATAATTAAGCACGAGAAGGAATTAATAGAATATGGACAAGAAATTCTACAAAAAAATAATTCTGTGAAACTAATCGGAAATCCAAAGGATCGAGGTGGAGTTTTATCTTTTACTGTTGAGGGAGTTCATCCACATGATATTGCAACTATTTTAGATGAAACTGGAGTTGCTATAAGAGCTGGTCATCATTGTTGTCAAATACTTCACGATAAATTAGGTATTCCTGCAAGTGCGCGAGCGTCTTTGGGAGTTTATAATACTAAAGATGATTTAGATAAATTAAATGATGGAATTAATAATTGTAAAAAAATTTTTGATCTAAAATGAACCTAAAAGAATTATATCAAGAAATAATACTGGAACACGGAAAGAATCCCAGAAATTTAGGAAAAACAAAAAATTTTAATAAAGATGCAAAAGGAAATAATCCGTTATGTGGAGACAACGTACATGTATATTTGAAGTTAAATGATCAAAGAAAAGTAGAGGGTATTTCGTTTGAAGGAAGCGGATGTGCAATATCAATGGCATCAGCTTCGATAATGACTGATTTGATAAAAGGAAAAAGTGATAATGAAGCAAAAGAAATAATCGAAGATTTTTTAGGAATGATAAAAGAAAATCCTGAGCTTAAAAATAATATTTTAAAAGAGGATGATAAAACAAAATTGATGTGTCTTTCTGGAGTAAAACAATATCCTATGAGAGTTAAATGTGCTACTTTATCGTGGCATACGTTAATCTCAGCAATGGAAAATGATGGAAAACAAGTAAGCACAGAGGATTGATATTTATGGAAGTCAAAAATAAAATTATAGATGAAATTAGAAAAATTTATGATCCTGAATTACCAGTAAATATTTATGAACTTGGCTTAATTTATGATATAAAAGTTATAGGCCGAAAAGCTGAAATTAAGATGACATTAACAACACCTAATTGTCCAGTTGCTGAAAGTTTACCTAAGGAAGTTAAAGAGGGAGCTATGCAAGTCGAAGAAATTGATGATGTTGATTTGCAATTAGTCTGGGATCCACCGTGGACAAAAGACATGATGTCAGATGCTGCTAAATTGGAGTTAAATTTATAATGAGCCAAATCATAAAATTAAGTGATAATGCTGCAGAAAGAATTAAAGAAATAATGTCCAATGCTGAAAAAGATGCATTAGGAGTAAGAGTTTCTGTTAAATCGGGTGGTTGTGCAGGTATGTCTTATGTTATGGAGTATTCAAAAGAATTGAACCCTAGTGATGAAGTTATTGAAGATAAGGGAGTTAAGGTATTTATCGATTCTGCTGCTGTCATGTATTTGTTAGGTACTGAAATGGATTATAAAAAAGAGAATTTTTCCTCTACTTTTGTATTTAATAACCCTAATGAAACAGAGCGTTGTGGCTGCGGAGAGTCATTTAAAGTAGGGTAATTTATAGCATCCTATAAGTTGCATAGCTGTATTGCTTAAAATGCATATCTAGTGTATAACATACATATGAATAAGTTTGAATTTAAAAATCTTGTTAAAGGCCTTAAAGACTCTTTAAAAGAAAAATCTTTTTTTAAAGATCTACGTAAAGAAGTTGAAACCGGTGCCAATGGTACACAGGACTATGTAGTTAAAAAAGGTATTAATAAAGATTCAATTGCTACAACAAAACAGTAATTAATATAATTAATTAACAACTGTAATACATCTCAAACTCTACAGGGTGAGGAGCATGTTCGAACTTGTGAATTTCTTCAAACTTTAGTGCGATATAAGCATCAATTTGATCGTCAGTAAATACTCCACCTTGCGTTAAAAACTCTCTATCTTTATCTAAACTTTCCATAGCTTCTCTTAATGATCCACATACAGTTGGTATGGATTTTACCTCTTCAGGAGGTAAATCATATAAATCTTTGTCAAAAGACTCACCAGGGTGTATTTTGTTTTTAATTCCATCGATGCCCGCCATTAGCATTGCTGCAAAAGTTAAATAAGGATTCCCTGATGCATCAGGAAATCTAATTTCACATCTTGCACCTTTTTTACTTAAGGTAATTGGAATTCTACAAGATGCTGATCTATTTCTTGCTGAGTATGCTAAAAGAACTGGAGCTTCAAATCCAGGAATTAATCTTTTATAACTATTTGTTGTTGCATTAGCAAAAGCGTTAATTGCTTTAGCATGTTTTAAAATTCCACCTATGTAATGTAAAGCTGTTTCAGATAAGCCTGCATAAGCATCTCCAGAAAATACAGGTGTATCTCCTTTCCAAATTGATTGGTGAGTATGCATTCCTGATCCGTTGTCACCAGCAACTGGTTTTGGCATAAATGTTGCGGTCTTACCAAATGAATGTGTTACCATTTGTACTACATATTTATAAAGTTGGACATTGTCTGCTTGTTGCACCAAAGTTCCAAAATACATTCCAAGTTCATGTTGACTTGGAGCAACTTCATGGTGGTGTTTTTCAACTTTAATTCCAACTTCTTTTAAATTTTTAAGATATTCACCACGCATATCTTGCTCACTATCAACAGGAGGAACAGGAAAATAACCACCCTTTACTCCAGGTCTGTGACCCATATTTCCATTTTCATATACTTTTCCAGAATTATAAGGTCCCTCTTTACTATCAAGTGCAAAACCACACTCATTCATGTCGTTCTTAATTCTAACATCATCAAATACAAAAAATTCAGGCTCTGGACCAAAAAAGGCTTTATCACCAATGCCTGAGGCTTTTAGATACTCTTCTGCTTTTTTAGCAACACCTCTTGGATCTCTTTCATATGGAGTTTTTTTAATAGCATCTAAAATATCACAAAATAGGACCACAGTGTTATGAGAAGTAAAAGGGTCAAGAAAAAATCTTAACAGATCTGGTTTTAAAATCATATCAGACTCATTAATAGCTTTCCAACCAGCAATTGATGATCCATCAAAAAAAACACCATCGTTTAACATATCTTCGTCAACAGCAGTTGAATCCATGGTTAAATGTTGTAGTTTTCCTCTTGGATCTGTGAATCTTAAATCAACAAATTCAGCCTCTTTATCTTTAATAAATTTTAAAACGTCACTTGCACTCATAATCTCTCCTGTATAATTCTGAGCGTTGTATTACCAAAAAAAGACTGATAAATAATGTTCTTTTAGTAAATAACACCTATGCAAATTTTACATAAGTGTACTATTACTGCTTAAATATGACTAACAATTAAAAGTTGAATAATGATTTTACTAGATAAAGAACCTGTCAAAAGAGCGGAGAAATCACTTAAAAAATTTGATCCTAGTTTGAGTGTTATCACCCTTAATTCCTCTGCAAGAACTGCTCAAGAAGCAGCTTCATCTTTAGGTTGTGAGGTAGGAGCGATCGTAAAAAGTTTACTTTTCAAGACTGACAATACTTTTACATTAAATTTGATAGCGGGTGACCAAAAAGCTTCACTTAATAAAATAAAGAAATTATTAAAAAAAAAAGATGTTTCAATGGCATCAGCAGAAGATGTAAAAAACATCACTGGCTACACTATTGGAGGGGTTTCTCCAGTTGGTCATATAAATAAAATAGAGATATTAATTGATCATTCACTTAGTAGATTTAATGATTTATATGCCGCGGCTGGGCATCCCAATTGTGTTTTTAAAATCAATTTTAAAGATTTACAAAGTATTACAAATGGATCAATCGAGGATATTACTGAATGAAACAACCAAAATTGTTTGATTATATATTGCTAAGCATTTTAGCATTAATTTGGGCTTCAGCCTTTTTTAATATCAAAATAGCAACTTACTCTTACGGACCAGTAACAATAGCATTTTTAAGAGTTTTTTTTGGATCTTTGCCAGTCTTATTAATTTGTTATTACAAAAAAATCAAGATTGAAGCTTTCACTAAAGATTGGCACTGGTTTGCAATGATAGGATTTATAAACTTGGTTGCGCCTTTCTTTTTAATCGCATATGGAATTAAATCTGTCCAAAGTAATTTAGCTGCAATTTTGATGTCAACTACTACATTAAGTTCAACAGTTTTGGGTCATTTTTATACCAAGAATGAGAAATTTAATTTGATAAGAACAATAGGTGTTTTAATTGGTTTTTCAGGAATAATTTATTTATTTTCAGATAATATACTTATTGATGAAAACAACTTTTTTTCTGCTATTTTAATTCTTCTGGGAGCTACTTGTTATGTAATTGGAGGAGTTTTAACATTAAAAATAAGTAAGAAAAAAAATGAAAATGTAACAGGATCTATATTAATTTGGGCATCAATTATCTTAATTCCACTTGTAATTTTGATTGAACCACCTTTGCATTATACTCCAAGATTAGATTCAACTATTTCAGTTATTTATCTTGGATTAGTCTCAACAGGAATAGCTTGGCTTTTGAGATTTAGAATTCTAGTTAATAATGGTTTGATTTTTCAATCCCAAGTTTCTTATTTGATACCTATTTTTGGCATTATTTTAAGTTACATTTTTTTAAAAGAGTTAATTACTGCTAAAATTATCGTATCATTGATTGCAGTTATCATTGGAATTTATTTTGTTAGAAAAGCGAATTATAAGAAAATTAAATAAGTTTTGAAAAAGCCTCTATGTGTGAAGGCCTAGTTTCACAACAACCACCAATAATAGTTGCTCCAGCATCTTTAAATTTTTTTGCAAACCTAGACATTTTCTCTGGAGTTAAGTCTTCTCGTTTTCCTAACAATTCATTTGGATTGCCAGTTTTACTTATATTATAAGTGTCAGTGTAATTAGGTTTTGGATTTGTCTCTATGAATCCATTCAATTTAAATCCAAAAGGAACCCCTAATTTTTTTACCTCTTCCATGTTTAGCTCATAGTTTTCTGGAGATACACATGATAAAATTAATCCAAGTAATTTTACATGATTAATTTTTGTAATAATTTCAGAAATTTTTTCTCCACTTGGAAGACTTTTACCTTCTGATATATGTGCCCCAATAAGATATGGTTTATTAAATTCTTTAATACAGTTGATTGCAATTTGAAATTCTTTAACACTGCTTAAAACATCTAAATAAAAAAAATCTACATATTGATTTAAGATTATTGCTTGACTGTAAAAATCATTATAGATCTCATTTTCTGGTCTTAAATCTGCCTTGTAGGTGAAATTTTGAGGAGGCAATCCTCCAGCAATCAAAGTGTGAGGATATTGTTTTTTTGCCTGTTGGGCAATTTCACCAGCTTTTTTATTTAAATACTCAAATTTATCCTCAACCTTGTTATCCCTTAACCTATTTTTTCTTGTAGTAAAAGTATTGGTTACAATTATTTCTGCACCAGCTTTAATAAAATCAATATGAGTTTCTAACAACATATTATGATATTTTTCATTAAGCAAAGCATTAGCGCTCCATAAAGTCCCATTTGGCTCCATTCCTCTTGCAAGAAGTTCTTGACCCATTCCTCCATCTAAAATTTTAGTTTCTTTAAAAAAATTTAAGTTCATAACATTCTCATTTTTTTAAAACCAACTTAGCATTAAAAGAAAATGATCTTCTCTCACCTTCAACATTGAAAGGATAGGCAGTATGCATTAAATAATTTGGAAACAAATACATATCACCAATTTTAGGAATTACATTATAAATACTTTTACTTAAAAAACCTCTTTGTCCATTTATAAAATCTATAGTACCGTTAGTTTTAATTTTTTTATTTTTAACCATTTTGTTAGTTGTCATTTTCCTGGGTAGTTTTAAATAACCAACACCTGACAAATCACCTTCATGATAGTGTATAGGATTATATTCACCCTTAAATTGTCGAACTACCCATAGATTCAAAATCTTAACTTTTTTTATATTCTTAATATTCTCATTTGATAAAAACTTAATAATAATTTTCTTCAATTCTTTTTCTAAGTTATCTTTGATAAATTTTGAGGATATTTTTACTTCTTTATTTATTTGACTTGCAAGCTTTGGGCCATAGTCAATTTTTTTAAATTTTGATTTTTTCTCAAATTCTTTATTCAATGTATCAAAAAATTTTTTTGATAATCTAGTTTTACCTACAGAGGGACCGAATGGTTTGATATTTTTCATAATATTATCTAATATAGTAAAAGATAATTAAATCAAGATTATGAAAAAAGTCTCAAGCCCATTCTAGCAGCAACAAAAATAACTAATAGTGAAGTAATTAAAGCTAGCGTTTTATTAGATAAAAATTTTATATTTAGAAAATTTCCAATTTGACCTCCAATTAAAACTGCCAAAAATAGTAGCCAAAATTTTGAGAAGTTATCTATCACTAGATCTTTTGTGAACTGTCCAAAAACACCAAAAACAGAATTAATTAGAATAAACAGTGAGGCTGCACAAGCTATTTGTTTTGGGTATCCCGCTTTTAGAAGAAATAGTATAGGACTAAGAAAAATACCACCACCAATTCCAACGATGCCTGAAAAAAAACCTATTATAGATCCAATTATTATGGAAAAAACTTTTGAAAATTCATTAATTTTAAAATCACTTTTATTCAAAATTCTACTCTCTATAAAAAGCATAACTCCTGCAACAAACAATATTAGAAATAACAAAATTTCAAAAAGTTCTTTTGAGATTTGTAAAGTTGCTCCAAAAAATGTAAATGGTATGGATCCTATAAGATAAGGAAAAAGTAATTTTAAACTTAAATTTCCTGATCTTATGTAATTAATTGAGTTTCCTGAAACTACTATAATGTTGCAAAATAAAGCTATTACTGGAAAAATGTAGTATGGAATATCCCAAATTAGCATTAAAGCTAAATAAGTAGATCCGCCACCAAAACCTACACTGGAATATAATAATGCTGTTATAAAAAAAAATATTGATAATATAATCATATTAAAAAAAATTTTATGAGTGTTAATATAGCCTTATTAACTGTAACAGATACAAGAACTTTTGATAATGATAAATCAGGCGATATTCTTGAGAAAAAGATAAAAGAGGCAAGTCACAATTTAATTGATAGAAAAATTTGCAAAGACAATAAAGACGACATCATATTTATTTTAAAGGAGTGGATTAGTAAAAAAGATATTGATGTAGTGATTACGACAGGGGGGACAGGACTAACAGGTAGGGATATAACTCCTGAGGCATTAGATGAAGTAGCAGAAAAACATATACCTGGTTTTGGAGAAATATTTAGAAATTTGAGTTTAAAAACAGTTGGAACTTCAGCTATTCAGTCTAGAGCCTGTGCAGTACTTTCGAATGGTAAGTATATTTTTGCTCTACCTGGATCTTCAGGTGGGGTAACAGATGCTTGGGATGGAATATTAAAACATCAACTAGATATTAACCACAAACCATGTAATTTTGTGGAGCTATTCCCAAGATTAAAAGAAAAGTAATTATTTTTGATATTTACTTTTCCACTCTGAATAAGGCATTCCATAAATTCGTTCTCTTGCCTCAGGATCAGAAATAGTGACACCTTTTTTTTCTGCTTCTTCTCTGTACCATCTCGATAAACAGTTTCTACAAAAGTTAGCTAGGTTCATTAGATCAATGTTTTGAACATCTTTTCTTTCATTTAAATGTTTTAACAATCTTTCAAAAGTTGCAGACTGGATTTCTATTTTTTCATTTTTATTCATAAAAAAAAATATTAATGACTTATAAAATAAGCACAAGATATAGTATTAATTCAATTAAAAGTAGAAAATTTAAATTTTAACAAATAGACACAAGTAATAATTGTTAGTTTAATGAGTTAATGGCTAAAAAGAAAAAGAAAAAAGCTAAGCCAAAGGCCAAGAAAAAAAAAGTAAAGTTGGCCAAATCATCTAGAAAAAAGATAAAAACGAGAAGAAAGGTTGTGGCAAAAAAGTCTGCGACTAAGAAGCGTTCTAAAAAATCTAGAAAAAATAATAAACTTAAATCAATAAAAAAAACAAGAGGAGTAAAAATGAGTGCAGAAGCTATGAAAGTGTCATCTGTATTAGATACTTCTCATTTGAAAGTGAAATTCCCGTTTAAGTCAAAATACGGGAACTACATTAACGGTAAGTTTGTAGAACCAAAATCTGGAAAATATTTTGATAATACATCGCCGATTTCAAATGAAGTAATCTGTTCGATTGCACGATCAAATGAAAAAGACGTAGACGCTGCATTGGATGCAGCTCACGCAGCTTTCCCAACTTGGGGTAAAACTTCAATTACGGAAAGATCGAACATTCTTCTTAAGATTGCTGATGTAATTGAAAAAAATCTTAATGTATTAGCAACAGCAGAATGTTTAGATAATGGTAAACCTATAAGAGAATGTATGGCTGCTGATTTACCTTTGGTAATAGATCATTGGAGATATTTTGCAGGTGTAATCAGAGCAGAAGAAGGTTCAGTTGCTGAAATTAGTAACAGTGAATATTCTTATCACATTCCAGAACCGTTAGGTGTAGTTGGACAAATTATACCATGGAATTTTCCATTATTAATGGCAACTTGGAAACTTGCTCCAGCTTTAGCAGCAGGAAACTGTGTCGTGCTGAAACCAGCTGAGCAAACACCAGCATCAATCATGTTACTTATGGAACTAATTGGAGATTTATTACCTCCAGGAGTAGTTAACGTTGTAAGTGGCTTTGGTTTAGAAGCTGGAAAACCACTAGCATCATCAAAAAGAATCAAAAAGATTGCTTTCACTGGTGAGACAACAACTGGTCGTTTGATTATGCAATATGCATCACAAAACTTGATTCCAATCACTTTGGAATTAGGTGGAAAATCTCCTAACATCTTCTTTGAAGACGTCATGGATAAAGATGATGATTTCTTTGATAAATGTTTAGAGGGTTTTGCGATGTTTACATTAAACCAAGGTGAAGTTTGTACTTGTCCAAGCAGAGTACTGGTTCAAGAGTCTATCTATGACAAGTTTATGGAAAAGGCTATTGCTAGAACAAAAGCTGTTAAGCAAGACAATCCTCTAAAAATGGAAACAATGATTGGAGCGCAAGCATCATTAGAACAAATGGAAAAAATCAAATCTTATCTGGATTTAGGTAAGAAAGAAGGTGCTAAAGTTCTATGTGGTGGAAATGTTGCAAAAATCAATAGTGGTTTAGAAAAAGGAAACTACATTGAACCAACTATTTTTGAGGGTAATAACTCAATGCGTATCTTCCAAGAAGAAATTTTTGGACCAGTGGTATCAGTAACTAAATTTAAAGATGAAGCAGAAGCATTAGAAATTGCTAATGATACACTTTATGGATTAGGCGCTGGTGTATGGACTAGAAATGGAAATATCGCTTACAGAATGGGTAGAGAAATACAAGCAGGTAGAGTTTGGACAAACTGTTATCACGCTTATCCTGCACATGCTGCATTCGGTGGATACAAACAATCTGGTATCGGAAGAGAAACACATAAAATGATGCTTAACCACTACAGACAAGTGAAGAATCTTCACGTGTCTTACAGTGAAAAGAAATTAGGCTTCTTTTAAAAATAATCTAATATATAATGGCTCGTGAGGAATCACGGGCCATAGTTCTATGAAAGTAAAAGCAACCAGTTCAGCACTTAAACTAATTGAAGAGCTTAAAGCTCAACATGGAGAAGAACTATTATTTCACCAGTCTGGTGGATGTTGTGATGGGAGTGCACCAATGTGTTATCCTAGAAATGAATATATGGTTGGCTCGAGTGATGTAAAATTAGGAGAAATTGGTGGAGTACCATTTTATATGAATGATGACCAGTATGAAAAATGGAAACACACAGATTTAACTATTGATGCTGTAAAAGGTATTGGTGGAATGTTTTCATTAGATAATGGCACAGGCAAGAGGTTCTTAACAAAATCTGAAATCTGCTTAGTAGTCGATAACGATGAAAAGAAAAATTAATTACCTTTTTTAAACTTAATTCTAAAACTCAGAAGTAAAATTATAATTACTAAATAAATCAATGGTTTAAAAAATATTGTTTTAGATAACCAAATAAAATGCAAAATCCCAAGTATTGCGATTATATAGATAGATTTATGTAGTTTTTTCCAATTTTGTTTTAATAGATGCATCATTTTTTTTGATGATGTAAAGGCAAGAGGAATCAATAATAGCCAAGCTGAAAAACCAATATATATATATTTTTTTTTAATAATATCATCTATTATTGGGCTCCAATTAAATCTGTAATCGATACCGATATAAGTAAGTAAATGAAGAGTTGCATAAAAAAAAACAAATAGACCTAACATTCCTCTTATTTTAATCCAAAAAATTAAATTTGTAATTTTTTTGAGTGGGCTCATTGCCAAAGTTAAGCAAATAAATATTAAAGTCCACTCTCCAGTAAAATGAGTTATTTCTTTTACTGGCTCTGGGCCTAACTTATTAAGTATAATTTTATACATTATAAAAACAAATGGAATAATACTTAAAATAAATACTCCTGACTTTAAAAATTTTGTCATTAGAAGTATTTTTTTAGATCCATGCCAGAATATAAATTTGCAACTTCATCTCCATAACCATTGAACATTAAAGTTTTCACTCTTGGAGCTAAAATACTTTCTCCAATAACTCGTTCGGTGGCCTGAGACCATCTTGGGTGATCTACTTCTGGATTTACATTAGAGTAAAATCCATATTCTCTTGGAGAAGCATTTTTCCAAGCTGTATTAGGCATATTTTTTACTAGCTTTATTTTCACAATAGCTTTTGCACTTTTAAAACCATACTTCCATGGAATGAATATTCTTAAAGGTGCACCATTTTGATTTGGCAAAGGTTTGCCATATAAACCAGTTACTACAGTTGTAAGTGGATGCATTGCTTCATCAATTCTAAGGCCTTCAATATATGGCCAGTTTAAGATAGGATATCTTTGTCCAACCATTTCTTCCGGGTTATAAACTGACTCAAATTCAACAAATTTTGCAGATGACTTAATTTTTACTTTGTTAAGTAATTTACTCATTGAAAATCCTAACCAAGGAATTATCATTGACCAACCCTCAACACATCTAAGTTTCAATACTCTTTCTTCTGACGGAATTGCTAAGACTTCCTCAATTGGTAATTCAATTGTTTTTTCAACTTCACCTTCAATTTTAATACTCCACGGCCGAGTGATAAAATTTTGTGATCGTCTATAAGGATCACTCTTACTTGTGCCAAATTCATAATAATTATTATATGTTGTCACATCTTTGAAAGAAGTTAAATTAGAAATATTGTTATTAGCTATGCTATGATTTGAAAATGGCAATAAACTTAAAGACAATGAACTAAAACCGTAACCCAAATTTTTAAGAAACTTTCTTCTATTTTTGTAAACTTTTTCTGGAGTTATCTCTGAATGTTTAAATTTTTTCATTTTTTAAAAAAATTTCTCAAAATCATTTTTATTTTCTTCAAAAACGGATAGATAATCTTTATAAAGCCATTGTAATTCCACACCTGTTTAATTGGATTTGCTTCAATTTCGAAATTTCCTTTTTTATGTATCATCGCTAAACCATTTTCTTGATTATCTAAGAATATTTTAAGAGAACAAAGATTCATGTTGCTATAGTAAAACTCTTTGATCGCATCAAGAGTTAAATCATAAACAATAGAATTTCGAGTATCTTTTTTTAATCTAAGCGGATAGTTGTCAATATCATCAATAAATATTGCACCATCTTTCTTAACATATTTAAAATATTTCAATAACAACTCTTTAACATGAAAATCTTCATGGTTACTATCGATGAAAATTAAATCTAATCCTGTTTCTTTTATTTCTGGAAAATTACTGATTACATTTTCTATATCTAGATCATTTGATTTTAAAAATTTCCATTTGGAAGATTTGCTTACATTGCTATAATCTTCAATATCTACACTCAATACTGAGGCATTATTTTTTTCAGCAAAAGAAATAAATTTATTTGTGGATAACGCTCTTTGTACACCAAACTCTAATATTGTAGGATTTTGTTTTGTTGATGCAAACTCTACCATTCGATCTAAATGATTAAAAAATTTATACATAAATCTATTTATTCAATTTTTTTCCAATAAGCCACTCACTTTTTTGGTCTTCATAATATTCTTTTTTCCAAATTGGTGATCTCTTTTTTATCTCCTCAATGATAAATCTTGATAGCACATATGCTTGATCACGATGTTTACAAGCAACAGCAATAATAATACTTATTTCACCTAATTTAAGATGTCCTTTAGCGTGTTCTATAAATACAGCTTTATCTTTGATGTTTAATTCTTTATCTGCTTCATTGTAAATGTCCTTAAAACTTTTTATAACCATCTCATCATGAGTATCATAAGTTATTCCAGTCACTTTTTTATTCACATTTGTATTTCTTACTGTTCCTAAAAAATAAATTGATGCTCCAAATTTAGAGTCCTTGATAAACTTTTCAGCATTTGAAGTAAGTATCTTTTCTTTTTTTAAGTCTACTATTTTTGTGTGAAGCATTAACCTCCTCCGATAGGGGGTATAATACCAATCTTTTGATCTTTTGTGATTTTATAATTGTCGCTAATTATTTCATTATCCTCAGAACAAAAAGCTGAGGATTTTATAACTTTGATAAAATTTTCATTACCTTGAAATTTTTGGTCTATATATTTTATGATCTCATTCCTTAAATCATCTATTGAAGCTTTATGTTTAAGGTTAAATTCTAAGTGATCCTTATCACTGAAATCTCTACTAGCTCCAAATAGTTCTAATTTAATTTTCAATTTATTTCTTTACCTTTTTTAAATGGATCTAATAGTAGTTTTTTGTGATTATATTTATATTGTCCATTATTATAATGGAGTGAATTAACAACCAGAATTCTTGAATTTTCTACATCAATTAAAATCATATTCCCACCATAGCCACCCATGCCAAATATAATTTTGTCTTTTAATCCTGGAAAATCCATATGAAATTGACCCCCATATGATTTTGTACGATTAAATGCAGGCTCTTCTTTTTCTTTGCTTCCTTTTGGTATTCTTCTTTTATAAATTTCTTTTAAATATTTTCCAACACAAGTATCATTCTGATAATCATCCATTATAGCCTTAGCTATTCTAAGATAGTCAAATCTCGTTGCCATTATGTTAGGATGTCCATTTCCCCAAATTTCATTTAAACTTGTATAGCCATAACGAATGCTATTTTTGATCTTTATTTTATCGTTGAAAACTTTGCTATAAAATTTGTCATAATCTTCACCAATTTTAAATTTCATATAGTTTAAAATTAGCTGAGTGACAAATCCATTGTAATTGTATCTTTCCTTAGATTTTTTTGTATTTTGGTTGTTAAAGTAAGAGCGCATTGTTGTTGCAATATCTCTATCTTCATATGCACCTAATTTACTGGTACCATCTTCAAATTCATCGATGTATTTTTGATCACCAGTATTCATATTTAAAAAATTAATTAATTTTTGATCATGATAAAGAGAATCTTTTATTATAGGCCAGTCATTTACTCTAGCATCAACTCCATCAATATAACCATCACATATTGCGTGACCTACTAAATAAGAAGTTACTGACTTACCCATTGACATTGAGTAAAATTTTGTTTCATTATTCAAAAACTCTCCCAGTCTCTCTTTAGGAGAAAGTTCATCAATTAATACTTCACCATCTTGATAATATAAATAACTAAGGATACCTTTGGTTTTCATTTGCTTTTTTACAAATTTATCTTCAATTAAGTTGAATTTAAAATCGTAGGAACTATTTGTCGGTTTAAACTCTTTTAAATGTTGACTTCTATCTCTATATGAATATTTCCATAAATAATAAATCAGCGTATCTCTGTTTGGGTTTGAATGATAGGCAATATTAGTAGCTGATAATGCTTTATTTTTTATTTTGATATTTAGATTGTGAGATCCTTGCTCATTTAAATATTGATGATGTCCGTTTTCAGAAAGCCACTTACTAAAAAACCAATTTAATCTCTCAGCAAATGCATTGCTTGAAGCAAATAAGCTCAAAGTAAGGATGATAACTATTTTTTTCATTTTTTAAGCTTAGATGAAAACTTTAAATTTTCATTATTAAATTTAGATTTATTCTTATCTATAAAGTCGTCCATTATCTTTACTTTTTCTTCCTCAAATTCGGCAACTTTTCTTTCATTGAGATCTACATACAAAGCTAGAATTTCAATTGTTGAGGCTAGGAATTTTTTTTCTTTATGTATCATTTCCATTTTATATTGAAGTCTTTTTTTATCATGATCAAAAAAAACACAATTAATATCAACTTCATCATTTAGTTGGAGTTCTTGATTATAAGTTATATGAGACTCTACAATCATTGTACTTTTTTTAGTTGTTTTTGCGGAGTGCTCACCCATTTTAAAGATATTATTAAGAGTATCAGCACCATATTTATCAAACATTAAAAGATAATATGAAACATTCATATGATCGTTATAATCAATCCAATCTTTGATAACTTTTTGAGAACTTAAATAAACAGACATTAAATATTAAAAAATATTTTTAAGAAATTCAGGTAATCCATCTGGATTAGTCCATAATCCACTTTTTCCACCTTCCTTAATTAATAATTTAACATTATCAATTTTTAGATGAGGATTTACTATTTTGCTTAAATCATAAATTGTTATTAATGCAGCGTTAACACCCATTATAGCTTCCATCTCAACTCCTGTTTTAGCAACAGCTGAAACAACACAAAAAACCTCTAGTGAGTTATCAACTTCATTCATAATTATTTTAGTAGCAGTATGATCGATTGGTAGTGGATGACACAAGGGAATTAATTCACTTGTTTTTTTTACACCTAATACTGCTGACACCTCAGCTAAAGTGATAGGATCTCCTTTAGGCATTTTTTTATTATTGATTAAATTGAAAACTTCTTTTCCAACATAGATCTTTCCTGATGCTAACGCTCTCCTAAATGTTTCTTTCTTAGAAGAAACATCAACCATATTAAAAGAATTTTTTTTGAATATTTCTTTTGCCCAATCTTTAAGCTCTTCCTGATTTATAATCTTTAATTTTGACATTAACCACCTGTTGTTGATAAATTTTTAGTCAAACCTGTTTCACCAAGTTCTAAATAATGAGACTCCTTTTTAAATTTCATTTGCCTCATTATCAAATCTTGTAATTCTTTAGTTTGATCATCTTTTTGTAATAAGTGCCTAAGGTTTATTCCAGTATTACCAAATAAACATAATCTTAAGTCTCCTCTAGAAGTAATTCTTAAACGGTTACAAGTTTTACAAAAATCTTTGGAGTAGGGAGCTATAATTCCAAATTTACCTTTATATTTTGGATTGATATAATTTAAAGAAGGACCTGCGTCTTTGCCAAAAGTTTGATAGATCCAATTATTTTTATTTAAGTAATTTTTAAATATTTTTGCAGATATATGATATTTGTTAAAATAATTTAAATTATCTCCGGTCCTCATTAACTCTATAAATCTAAAATCAACTTCGTTTTTTTTTATAAATTCTGCCCAATTATTAAAATCTTTCTCACTTGCATTAATATTCTTTAAGAGAACAGCGTTAATTTTAATATTTGTAAAATTAAGTTCTTGTAGATTTTTGATACCTTGTAATATTTCTGGTAATCGATTATGACCTGTAATATCTCTAAAGATATTACTATCTAAACTATCAATACTTATATTTATACCACTGATACCACTATCAACTAACATCTTTGCTTTTTTATCTAAATTATAGCCGTTAGTTGTAACTACAACTTTTTCTATTCTAGCCTCTTTCTTTAAAACTTTTATTATTTCAAAAAAATCTTTTCTTACTGTCGGCTCACCACCAGTAAGTCTTATTTTAGACACACCTAATTTTGAAAAAACTTTAGCTAAACGTTTTATTTCATCTAAATGAAGAAATTTTCTATTATCACTTTTGTCAACTTGATAACCGTCGGGCAAACAATATCCACACTTAAAATTACAGACATCGGTTATTGACAACCTTATATAAGGAAAGGTTCTTCCAAAAGAGTCTTTTAGTTTTTGCATTATCAAAAGATAACACATTAAACTTTAACAATCATCAACTATGAATTACCTCCAGTCCGCAGCTGGAAGTTTTCACATAAACTCTTTAATTATTGACCTGGTGCTTTATAACCGATTTTACTTGCTTTAGACGTAGCTTTACTAAAATCAATTGCCTCTAAAATTGTTAGGTTTTCAACAGCACCTGATGCTTCCACAACTAATTTAATTGCAGCAAAGTCATCAAAACTTGGTACGTCAGTAACAACTATAAAATCATAAGACCCTCTTACAATATCCATGCTGTGCATTGTACCACCCATAGCTTTTGTTAGTTGTTCTACTACAGCTTTTCTGTCACTCGTAGGATCTTTAAGAAATCCTTGAAAAGCTTTTGCAGTATAATTTCCCATTATATATGCTTTCATAATTAATCTCTCCTTTTTTAAAAAAAAATTATAACAAATTTAATTGTGACGAGATATGTATTTTGGGAATTCCTAGTATGATTAATAAATTAATTACTAGCAATTCTATCCATTTCTTTTAATTCAACTTCTAGTTTATTTAATTCTTCACCACCAGCCATCATACTTAGAAGTTTTTCTCTTGAAATATCATCTTTTTTAAATGTACCCATGCTTCTACCTCTATTTAAAACCGTAAAACTATTTCCAACTGGATAAGCATGATGAACATTATGTGTAATTAATATTACAGCTAAACCTTGAGATGCTGCTTTAACTATATATTTTAAAACCATAGAGGCTTGATGAACTCCTAGTGCAGAAGTTGGTTCATCTAAAACTAAAACTTTTGCGCCAAAATATATTGCTCTTGAAATTGCCAAGCATTGTCTTTCACCGCCAGACATTGTCCCAACTGCTTGAGAAGGATCTCTAACATCAATACCAATTTGACCCATTCTTTCAGCAGCAATTTTATTAGCTTTTTCAATATCAAATGTTTTAAAGAATGGTAAACCTTTTTGAGGTTCTCTTCCCATAAAAAAATTTCTAGTAACACTCATCAATGAAACTAAAGCTAAATCTTGATACACTGTACCTATACCAATATCCAATGCATCTCTTGGTGAGTCAAAAATAATTTTTTTATCTTCAAAAATAATCTCACCTTCATCAGGTTTATGAACACCAGCTAATGTTTTGATTAGAGTTGATTTTCCAGCACCATTATCTCCTAAAAGACACATGATTTCTCCTTTTTTTAATTTCATAGTAACGTCTTTTAAAGCGATTACTTTTCCAAAAAATTTACTGATATTATTAAATTGGACTAAATACTCGGACATTATTTAGTCTCCGTAACTTTTTTTCTGATATAATTGTTAAATACAACAGCAATTAACATCATTGCTCCTAAAAATACTTTAAACCAATCTGTGTCTACATCTGTATAGAATATACCCATAGAAACTGTACCAAAAATTATTGCGCCTAATGCAGCTCCTATAGCTGACCCATACCCTCCAGTTAATAAACATCCACCTACCACTGCAGCAGCTATTGCTTCCAATTCTTTTAATGTCCCTCTCATAGTGTCGGCAGAGCCAGCATCTAGAACTTGAATACACGCAAATATAGTTGAAGCAACTGCAGTTCCTATAAATAAACTTATTTTAACTCTTCCAACAGGCACTCCAACATTTGTTGCACCTACTTTGTCTCCGCCTGAAGCAAAGATCCAATTTCCATATCTTGTTTTCATAAGTATCCAAGTTGCAAATAAAGTTAGAGCTATAAACCATATTACCGATGGTGGGATACCAGTTGCTAAAGGAGTTCCATCAGTTCTTAATTCAATTAGCTTCATTGATCCAAGCCAGGTGAAGAGCCATTGAAAAGTATCAGTGGCAAATATCCATGCTATTGGATCATCTTCAATTAATACTCGTAATCCTGGGACTTGAGTTCTACCTGTTATCAATCTTGTAATTGCTAAAGTAGCACCTCTTAAGATAAACAACATTGCAAGCGTAACTATAAAAGATGGAAGTCCAGACTTTACAACCATTATTCCATTAAAATATCCAATCAATACTGCCATCGCAAAAGCAAAAATAATACTAGTCCACAATGGCCAACCCCAATAAATTGCTGGAATAGCTATACATATCCCAGCGAACCCAATCATAGATCCGATTGAAAGATCAAATTCTCCTCCAATCATTAACATAGCAGCTGCAATCGCAATGATACCTAAGTTTGCTGACACATCTAAAAAATTTAGTGTACCATAAGCACTAAACATTCCTGTGTCACCAGCAACTATCCCAAAAAATATAAATACTAATATTGCTCCACCTAAAGCTCCAAGCTCAGGTCTATTCAATAATACTCTTAGTGGAGAAATTTTTTTAAGTCTTTCATCTTTTCCAGTTTCTTTCTTAGATTCGATACTTTGAGATTTTACAGACATAAAAAACTATAATTTAAAAAACGCCAAAAAAAAAGGCCTGACTGATATTCAGTCAGGCCTTTAAATTATCTTTTATCTATAACCTTGAGCTGCCCACTTTATAACTTTAGACGCATTGTCAGGAGTTACAAATCCAGGTCCAGTCATTACTATACCAGCTGGCATTGTTCCCCATCTCATGTATTGTCCAAAGATAGCAATAGGTAGGTAACCTTGTAGGTATTGTTGTTGGTCAATTAAAAACTCTACTTTTCCTGCAGCAGCAGCCTTTAACATATTTGGAGACATATCAAATGTTCCAAGTCTTACTTTACCAACTTTTCCAGAAGCTTCTAAAGCTTTTAGAGCTGCTTCACCAGATAAACCAGCACCTAAAGTTAGGATAGTGTCATATCCACCACCTAATTTAGCAGCAACGGCTTTTTGAATTTCTGTTGGGTCATTTGATGTACCTAAAATATCTACTGATCCACCAAATCCTTTTTTGAAACCTGCACATCTTCTATCTAGTGCAACGTTACCAACTTCATGGTTAACACATAATGCTTTTTTTCCACCGGCAGCTTTCATTTTTTGTCCACCACCTACACCAGCTTCAAACTCAGTTTGACCAACATGTGCACTTATTCCTAAAGATGCATAGTCATCAGAACCAGAGTTCATTGAAATAACTGGGATACCAGCAGCAATTGCAGCTTTAACAGATTTTCCTAAAGCAGCAGCATCTGGTAATGTAATCACGATACCTTTCGGTTTTTGCGATACAGCATTGTCAATTAGTTTTGCCATTTCCACCATGTCAAAAGTAGCAGGTGCAGTATATTTACAAGATACTCCCATATCTTTACATCCAGCATCTACTCCGTTTTTAGCAACAGACCAAAAAGGGTCATTAGCTTGACCGTGAGAAACTACAATTATATCTACAGCTAAAGCAGACACAGACATCATAGCCCATGCAACTAAAGCTAAAATAAAGTTTTTAATTGTTTTCATTGTTCCCCTTTAATTAAAGTTAAGTTTTAAAAACAAAATCTAATCAAAATATTATTTGGTTGTAAAGATGATAGGTTGTGTTCTAGTGTTAGTTGATTCAATTAGAAAGTAAGTTTTTCAAACTTTTTAGAACCGAGAGATTTTTTCGCAGCATTTGCCATTATTAAAGCACGTCTACCCTCCTCAAATTCTGCAAGTGGGCGAATATTTTTATTAATAAATTTTGAAAAATCATTCAATTGTTTTTTATATGCATCTTTATATCTCTCAATAAAAAAATTTAGCAAAGGAGATTTGTTTGAAGTTGAATTTGATGAATAAAATGATGTTTCGTTCTCTCTTATGTTTTCGGATATAATCATTCCTTTAGATCCAAATATTTCAACACGCTGATCATATCCGAAACTACAATGCCTTGAGTTTGTAATTATGCACTGAACACCATTTTTAGATTGAATCATACACGATGCCAACTCAAAGTCTCTGATTTTATCAAATCTTTTATCTGAGATGTTGCTACCTGATGCAATTAATTTTAAGGGTTCATCTTTTCCAAGATAGAAACGTACTAAATCAAAATCATGTATCATCATATCTCTAAATATTCCACCTGACTCTTTTAAATATCTAATTGAAGGTGGTGCAGGATCTCTACTTGTAATAATAATTTTTTCTAATTTTCCGATCTTACCATTCAATAATTGTTTTTTAAGGTTGTTATGACCTGGATCATATCTTCTGTTGAAACCAAGCTGAATCTTTGGATTTAAGTTTTTAATTTTTTTTTTACATTCATTTATTTTTTCTATACTTAAATCTAATGGTTTTTCACAAAAGATTATTTTTTTATTTTTAACTCCCTCTAAAATAAATTTAATATGAGTATTTGTTGTTGATGCTATAAAGACAGCCCTAATTTTTTTATCTTTAAATATTATATTTGGATTATCAACACTCTCTGCTTTGAGTATTTTTGAATACTTGTTTGTTAAATTTTTATCGATATCATAAACATATTTTAGATTAAAATCTTTATTACGCATCAAATTCTTGCCATGCATAATACCAATTCTTCCAAGACCAAATAAAGCTATATCAATCATTTAAAATTTGTATTAAAAGATATTTTAACTAAAAACAATTATTATGTCAGTAAAATTAGGAGTAGCACCAATTGCATGGAGTAACGATGACATGCCAGAACTAGGTGGCGACACATCATTAGAACAATGTTTAGATGAAGCAAGTCAAGCAGGATACATTGGAATTGAGTCTGGTGGAAAATTTCCGAAAAAATCATCAGAATTACTTCCAAAATTAAGTCAATTTAATCTTCAACTTTGCTCAGGTTGGTATGGAGCAAATTTAAGAAAAAATACAGTAGAGGAAGAAAAAAAACTAATCCAAGAACAATTAAAATTATTTAAAGAGTGTAATTCACCCTGCATAGTATTTGCAGAAGTATCTGGATCAATTCAAGGAGATCCTAATCGAAAATTATCAACAAGACCTCAAATGGAAAAAGATGAATGGGACGGATTTTGCAATAAAATTTCAGAAATGGGAAAATATCTTGAAGATCAAGGAATGCCATTAGCATATCATCATCACATGGGCACCATTATTGAGACACAAAGAGATACAGAAAGACTTTTAGATAATACACATGATAGCGTTAAATTAACTCTGGATACAGGTCATATGCTCTTTGCAAAAGGGGACTCTAAATCGATATTAGAGAATTATAATGAGAGACTTTTTCATGTTCATTGTAAAGATATAAGAAAAGATGTTCTTGAAAAATCTTTAAAAGAAAATTTGAGTTTTAGAGCAGCTTTTCTTGAAGGTGCATTTACTGTTCCAGGTGATGGTTGTATCGATTACGAACCATTATTTGAAGTTTTAAAAAAGAATAATTATTCAGGTTGGTTGGTAGTAGAAGCTGAACAAGATCCAGCAAAAGCTAATCCATTTGAGTATGCAAAGATAGGTTATAAATATTTAACTGAGACTTTGAGTAAATCTAAAATTGAAGTTTTCAAAAATTAATTATCTATAAAGCGAAGTTAATTCGTTGTTACCTGCTGCAACACATGGGGATTTAAAACATGTTCCCACAACCCATTCAGAACCAGGTTCAGATAAAAAATTTGATGACATAACAAAAATTACTCCCATCTCTACTGATTGTCCTGCTTTTCCTTCGGCTTTAATTCTTGGATCTGGATCAGTTTTTACTTTTGAGTCTGTTGAAAAAGGATTTTCAATATTTAAATTATTATTTATATAGTTTACTATTTTTGATGAAATCCATTCTTCATTGCAGGCATCACCCCAAATAGTTTTCTTATCCTCATCATTATTTCCACAATTATTTATTTCGCCATTTATAAAATCTACTACTTTTTGATGATTTTCTTTTACCAGATTTGCTTTTGCCTCAACCGCAGGTCTGGTACTTGCTGTCCATATAAGCATTCCAACAACATAGATGACTGACATAGTTACTAAAGCTTCCAAAAGACCAAAATTTTTAAAATTTATTCGCATAATTAAAGTTTAATTATTTTAGATTTGTCTAATTTTTTTTCAAAAAAATCAATAATATTTTGTATTGTTTCTTTTCCCATTCTTATCATGCATTCTTCAGTGAATGCTGCAGTGTGAGGACTTAAAAAAACTTTATCATTTTTAAGTAATGGGTTATCAGACTTAGGTGGTTCTGTCTCAAATACATCTAAACCTGCACCGAAGATTAGATTTTCTCTTAATGCTTTATCTAAATCAACTTCATTAATAATTCCACCTCTAGCTGCATTAACAACAATACAATTTGTTTTCATAGATCTTAAAAGATCATAGTTTACAATATTTTTTGTCTCATCGTTAAGAGGCATATGTAAAGAGATAGCATCCATCTCTTTAACTGCTTCTTTTAAATCATTTACTTTTTTTCCACCCAAAGATTTTATTTTTTCATCATTTATATAAGGGTCATAAACAAAAACATTCATTTCAAAACCCAAACATCTTTTTATCAATGCTTGTCCAATTCTACCAAAACCAGCAATTAAAATATTTTTTCCCCAGAGTTCAATTGTTTTTGGTAATTTATTTCTGTCATTAAATTTTCCTAATTTTACTGATTGATCGTACATATCTTTTCTTTTTGAAATATTTAAAAGCATAAACATCACATGCTCTGCTACCGCAACAGCATTAGCAGTTGCTGTTATAGTTAAGGTTGCTCCAATTTCCTTTGTGCTTTTAAGATCAATATTATCGTAACCAACGCCGTGTCTTGAAATAACCTGAAGTTTTTTAGCAGAGCTAATTATTTCATTGGGTAATTTTGCTGTTCTTATTGAGATTGCATCGCAATCAACTATTTTTTGTTTCAAGTCCTCATTAATTTCATCAAAGATCTCAAATTCATAACTGGAATTACCTTTGAGCAAATTTATACCTTCTTGATGAATGTTTTGAATTACAAGAATTTTCTTTTTTTCTGGCACTTTTTAATATGCTTTTGACTCTTCTTTTTTATTTGATGAGCCTTTCATTTTATCAACTATTGCTTTAGCACCAGTACTCATAGCTCTTTGATCTGCTCCAATAGTTACAAAATTAAATCCTTTATCAATCATTTTTAAAGCATATTCAGGTGTACCATTATGAATACCCGCAAAAATTTTATTTTTTTTAGCATGCTCTAAAATTTTTAGAATTTGAGAATATGCTTTTGAATTTTCCGGTTTATCAAATCCTGGTTCTTCACCAATAGCTAAACTTAGGTCCGCTGGCCCAATATAAATACCGTCTAAACCTTTTACAGACATTATTTCATCAAGCTTGTCTAAAGATTCTTTAGTTTCTATCATTGCAAACTTAAGCATTTCTTGATCTGCATGTTTAGCATAATCAGATCCCCCGTAAATAAGCCCTCTTACTGGTCCAAAACTTCTATATCCATTAGGTGGATACATACAAGCTTGTACAAATTTTTCAGCCTCTTCTTTGTTACTGACCATTGGACAAATAATTCCATAACAACCTGCATCTAATATTTTCATTATTTGACCTGGTTCATTCCAATTAACTCTTGCTAATGGAGTTACATTTGTAGATGAAATAGTTTGCAACATTGGAAGAGCATTTGAATAATCAACTAAACCATGTTGCATATCTATAGTTAAAGAGTCCCAACCCTGATGAGCCATTGCCTCTGCAGACACGGTGCTTGGTATTTGAAGCCAACCATTGATGACTGGTTTACCCTCATTCATCATCTTTTTTATTTTATTTTCTCTCATTTAATTTTTAAGACCGAGATGAGTATATTTAATATTTAAATAATCTTTAATTGCCATTGATCCACCTTCACGACCATAACCAGTCTGTTTAATTCCTCCAAAAGGTGCTTCAGCAACTGCTACAGCGGCTGTATTAACTGCAACACATCCAGTTTCCATTAACTCAGAAGCCTTGTGAGCTTGCTCCATTGAGTTTGTATAAACATAACTACATAAACCTAAATCATTATCATTAGCTCTCTCAATTACCTCATCGAAAGTTTTGAATGACAGCATAGGAACTAGTGGTCCAAAAGGCTCTTGTTTCATGATTGTAAAATCATCTTTTACATTATCAAACACAGTAGGCTCATAAAAATAACCTTTATTAAAACCAGATGGTCTTTTTCCACCTAGTAAAACTTTAGCACCTTCTTTTTTTGTTTTTTCAACAAGCTCCTCAATTTCACTAAGTCTTTTTGCTGTTGTCATTGGTCCAAGCTGAACACCTTCATCTAAACCATTTCCTATTTTAAGCTTTTTAGTTTTTTCTATAAATTTATTTATAAACTCATCTTTTTTACTCTCTTGAATATAAAATCGATTAGGAGATATACAAACTTGACCATTATTTCTAAATTTTGCTGTAATCGCCATGTCAGCTACAGTATCTATATTTGAGTCCTCAAAAACAATAAAAGGCGAATGACCACTTAATTCCATGGTAACTCTTTGAACTTTATCTGCAGCTTTTTTCAAAATTAGTTTTCCAACTCTAGTAGAACCAGTAATAGAAACTTTTTTAACAATATCCGAATCTATAAGTTGTTCCGAAACAGATGCTGGATCACCAGAAAGCAAGTTTACGACCCCTTCAGGTACTCCACTTTCCTTACAAATATCAACCAATTCCATTACGGTTCCAGGTGTAATTACATCTGGTTTACAAATCACTGAACAACCTGCAGCAAGAGCAGTTGATATTTTTCTTGATGCTAATATTAATGGAAAATTCCATGGTACTAATGCAGCAACTACACCAACTGGTTGATAATAAACATGGACTCTAGTATTTGGAAATCGACTTTCTACAGTTTGGCCATATATTCTTTTTGTTTCTTCAGCATTCCATTCAAATATATCAGCAGCTCCTCCAGCTTCACCTACACCCTCTGCTAAAGGCTTTCCAACTTCTAAAGTTAACCATTTTGCGAGAACGTTTTGCTTTTCCCTTATCTTGTCTGCTATTTTTCTTATTATATAAGATCTTTGCCATGGGGCTGTGTTTCTCCAAACTTTTAATCCTTTTTCTGCAGATTTAAGAGCCTTTTCAACATCAGATCTTCCAGCTTTAGACGCTTTACCAATTATTTCCTCAGTTGCAGGGTTGATTACTTCGTAACTTTCATTTTTCTCAGATTTTTGCCACTTCCCATCAATGAATTGCCCAAATTTTTCGTACATAAAAATATTTCTAAGTTTTTTAGTGAAATTAATTTATAATTTTGTTTTATATACTCAATTATGAGAAAATTAAAGCTTACATGTGCTCATGCAATAGTTAAGCACTTGATTGCTCAAAAAATATTAATTGATGGTAAAAAACAACCACTTTTTCCTGGAGTGTTTGGTATCTTTGGTCATGGAAATGTTGCTTGTCTAGGTCAAGCTTTAGAGGAAAATAAAGATAAACTTCCGACTTATAGAGGCCATCACGAGCAGAATATGGCTTTGACTGGAGTAGCATACTCAAGAGCCAAAAGAAGAAAACAAATTTTTATCGCTACAAGTTCAGTTGGACCGGGATCTACAAATTTGCTTACAGCAGCAGCCGTTGCTATGAGTAATAGAATACCAATATTATTTTTACCTGGTGATACATATGCAAATAGAATGCCGGATCCTGTTCTTCAACAAGTTGAACATTTTAATAATCCAGGAATAACTGCAAATGATGCTTTTAAATCAGTTACGAGATATTTTGATAGAATTACAAGACCAGAACAAATTTTGCAATCTTTACCACAAGCTATTCAATTAATGATAGATCCTGCTGATGCTGGTCCAGCTTGTTTATCTTTATGTCAAGATACTCAAGGTGAAACGTTTGATTATCCAGAAGAGTTTTTTAAAGAGAGAGTTCACAACATTAGAAGACCAAAACCAGATGATTTTGAAATTAAGAAAGCAGCAGAGAAAATTAAAAGTTGCAAAAATCCAATAATAATTTCTGGTGGGGGCGTTTTTTATTCAGATGCTATGGAAGAATTAGGAAACTTTGCAATTAAACATAATATACCTGTTACTCAAACAGTGATGGGGTATTCTACTATGAAAAGAGATCATTCACATTTTCTTGGACCTATTGGAGGTTTAGGCGGTAAAGCGGCAAATAATTTTGCAAAAAAAACTGATCTTGCAATAGCCGTTGGAACTAAATTAGCTGATTTTACAACAGGCTCGTGGGCAAATTTTGAAAATCCGGATTTTGGATTAGTTTCATTAAATATAACAAGACATGATGCAAATAAACATTTAGCTCAAGCCGTGGTTGGAGATGCAAAAGTTTCATTAATCGAACTTTCAAATGCTTTAGGAAGTTGGAAAGCAAATGATGATTGGTATAAAAAGTCTAGAGATGAATTAAAATCCTGGAATGAATACGTTGATAAAGAAAGTGGTCCAACAAATCAAAAATTACCAAGCTATGCCCATGCAGTTGGTGCAATTTATAGAAATTCAGATCCCTCGGATATTGCTGTGACAGCAGCAGGTGGTTTGGTTGGAGAAGTGGTTCAAGTTTGGAGACCAAGAGAATTAAATACTCATGAAACCGAGTGGGGATTTAGTTGTATGAGTTATGAAATTTCTGGAGCTCTCGGGATTAAAATGGCCAATCCAAATAAAGATGTAATTGCATTCGTTGGAGACGGTTCATACTTATTATATAATTCTGATATTTATTCATCGGTTATAACAAATAATAAATTAATCATCATCGTCTGTGACAATGGTGGTCACGCTGTAATTAATAGACTTCAACTCTTTAAAGGTGGAAAAGAATATAATTGTTTACTAGAAAGTTCTAATACACCAAATCTAGTTGGTGTTGATTTTGCTAAACATGCAGAAAGCATGGGAGCTAAATCTGAGCAAGTAAACTCTATTTCTGAATTAGAAGAAGCATTTAAAAGAGCAAAAAAATCTGATGTGACCTATGTTATTTCAATTAAAACTCATTCATATCAATGGCTAGAGGGATCAGCTTACTGGGAAAGTCCAACATTAGAAATTCCAAACACCAAAGAAAATGAAGAGGCTTTAAAATTACATAAAGAGGGAAAAGCTAAACAAAGACAAGGTGTATAAATCAACTAAATGAATAAAGTTTTTAAAGTTGGATTGATAGGTTGTGGTCATATAGCTGAAACTTATTTTAGAGCCCATAAGTATTTTAATAACTTCAAAATTATCAAATGTGCAGATGTAAAGAGTGAAGCAGCAAAAAAGTGTGCTAAGACCTATAGAATCCAAGCTGTGCCTGTAAATGAATTATTAAAGGATAAAAGAGTAGAGATCATTTTAAATTTAACACCACCAAAAGTTCATTATCAAATTGCAAAAAAATCTTTATTAAATGGAAAACATGTTTATTCGGAAAAACCTTTGGCTATTAATCTCAAAGATGGAAAAGAATTACTAAAAATTTCAAAAAGAAAAAAATTATATTTAGGAAATGCTCCAGATACATTTTTAGGTGGTGGTAATCAAAAATCTAAAGAATTGTTAGAAAATAAGAACATTGGAAAGGTAAATTTAGGAAATGCAATTTTTGCCTTTCCCGGTGTTCAATCTTATCACCCTAATCCTGAGCCATGGTTTGCTAAAAAAGAAGGGGGACCAGTTATTGATATGGGTCCATATTATCTTACTGCTTTAGTAAATTTACTTGGACCAGCTAAAGAAGTTAAAGCCGCAAGTTTAATGAGAGGAGCTAGTTTTAGAACAATTGGCATTGGACCAAAAAAAGGAAAAAAAATTAAAGTAGAGTGTCCGACAACATATTTCACAACTATAATCTTTAAAAATGGAAGTATTATTAGATTAACTCTTTCTTTTGACGTTATTGCCCATCAAAGAAATCATATAGAACTTTATGGCACTAAAGGATCAATGATCGTCCCTGATCCAAATATGTTTGGTGGATCAGTTTTTGTTTGTAAAAAATTAGGTAATCCTTGGAAAGAATTTAAAACAAATCATATGAAATTAGGAAGAATAAATATCAGAACTCAAAGTTCTAGAGCAAATGAGTCTCCAACTAACGCTAATTATAGAGGAGTAGGGCTAGCAGAAATGGCTTATTGTATTGATAAAAAAAAAATTCACCGATGTAACGGTGAAGTATCTTTACATGTTCTTGATTTAATTCAATCAACTATGAACTCTGCAAAAACTAATAAGGCAGTTAAATTAACTACTTCATGCAAAATACCAAAATTGTTTACCTATAAAGAAATTCAAAAAATAATGAGATAATTTATGCAAATAGGGATTGATCTTGGAGCCAGTAAAATAGAATATGTTTTGTTAGACGATAGCGGTAATGAACATCACAGAGAAAGAATAGAGGTTCCTAAAGATTATAAAAATACTTTAGCAATTATAAAAAAAATAGTAATTGATTTAGAAAAAAAAGCTGGAAAAGAGTTACCTGTAGGTGTTTGTCATCCAGGTATTCATTCTATTCAAACTGGATTAGTTAAAAATGCGCCAAACTCTTTTTGGATTAACGGTAAACCTCTACAGAGAGATTTAAGAGCAGAAATTGGTAAAGAAATTTATTGTGAAAATGACGCTAATTGTTTTGCTCTATCTGAGGCAATCGATGGATCTGGAAAACATTATAAGATTGTTTTTGGAGTAATTTTAGGCTCTGGCGTTGGTGGTGGATTAGTTATTGATAAAAGAATAGTAAATGGACCAAATGGGATAACTGGAGAGTGGGGACATAATCAAATTCCAAGTGTTTGTATTGATGGAATTCAAATAAAAAAAACAAACTTAAGAGCTGGGGAAATTGAAAATTATGTTGCTGGTTTAGGAATTTCTAGAGCATTTAAAGATAAATTTAAAAAAGATTTACCTGCTCAGAAAATTTTTGAAATGCACAGAAAACTTGATTTAGATGCAGAAAAACTAATTGATAATTATAAAGATCAACTAGCGATGTCGTTAGCAACTGTTGTAAATATCATAGACCCAGATGTATTTGTTTTTGGAGGTGGTGTTTCAAATGAAATTGATTTTTTAGATGAGATTAAACAAAAAATGAAAAAATTTGTCGCTGGAAGCGAATTCGAGGGAACATTTTTAAAACCAAAATTTGGAGATGCTAGTGGTGTCAGAGGTGCAGCGAGATTAGCAAGAACAACAAATTACTAAATAAGTTTATTATTTGTATATCATCAAGTTGAAATAATAAATGATTTATCCTATTATTAAATTGAAGGAGTAAAAATCAATGAAATTATGTAGAATTGGTAATATTGGAAATGAAAAACCAGCATTAATCGATAATGAAAATAATTACAGAGATTTATCATCTGTAATAGATGATTTAAATCCAGAGACATTAAATTTTGATACAATTGAAAAAATTAAGAATACTGAAATTTCAGCTTTGCCAAAGTTAGACCCTAATTTAAGAATTGGACCTTGTGTATCTAATCCTTCAAAATTTATTGGTATAGGGCTTAATTTTAAAGACCATGCAGAAGAACAAAATTTACCAATTCCAACTGAACCAATTATTTTTTCAAAATTTACTAGTTGTATTACTGGACCTAACGACCCAATAGAGGTACCTAAAGGTTCAAACCATACTGATTGGGAAGTTGAATTAGGTTTTGTAATAGGAAAAAAAGGAAAAAATATAAGTATTAATAATGCTTTGGAACATGTTCTGGGTTTTTTTCTCGTAAATGATGTAAGTGAGAGAGATTTTCAAAAAAATAGAGGTTTAACTTGGGACAAAGGTAAAGGCTTTGACACTTTTGGTCCTATAGGACCTTATATTCTAACAAAAGATGAACTTCCTGATTTTCAAAAACTAAATATGTTTTTAGACGTTGATGGTAAAAGAATGCAAACTGGAAATACTGAAAAAATGATATTTGATGTCAAAACATTAGTTTCTTACATGAGCTCGTGCATGACTTTACTTCCAGGAGATATTTGTTGTACAGGAACACCACCAGGAGTTGGTGAAAATATGTCTCCCCCACACTTTTTAAAAGGCGGAGAAGAAGTTGTATTAGGAGTTGATAAACTTGGTCAACAAAAACATAAAGTCATACCTTTTAAGGGGTAATGCAAAAAAGAGATTTATATTATGAGAGAATTCCTACAAAACTTCTTAGAGAAGATGTTAAATATTTAGGCAACATATTAGGAAAAGTAATTAAAGAACAAGAAGGAAATAAATTTTTTAAATTAGTTGAAAAAATTAGAAAATTATCAAAAGCTAATAAGAAAAGTTCAAATTTCAATCAATCAAATAAAAAAGTTATCAAATCAATAAAAGCTCTTAGTCCTAAAAATACTTTCAAAGTAACAAGGGCCTTTACTCATTTTATGAATTTTATTAATTTAGCTGAATTAATTGATGCATCCAGGAGTTTAAATGAGTATGAAAATAATAAAAAGAAAATAGCAAATAATAATCTGTTTATAGAGGAAATTTTTGAGAATCTATTTAGAAAAAAAAATATCAAAAAAAACAAAATTTATGATACAGCAAAAAATCTAAATATCGGTATAGTTTTAACTGCACACCCAACTGAAGTTAAAAGAAGAACTATAATACAAAAATACCACACAATTATTGAAATTCTCGAAAAAAGGAATCTTTTCAAAAATTCTCCATCAAAATTAAAGATACTTGATAAAAAATTGTATGATGAACTAACAATAATTTGGAATACAGATGATCTTAAAAGATCGAAACCCTCACCTTACGATGAGGCAAGATGGGGATTGGCAATTATAGAGGAGAGCCTATGGGACACAATTCCAAAGGTATATAGAAAGTTAAATTCTATTTTTGTAAAAAATACAAAAAAAGGTCTTCCTAAAAATTTTAACCCAATAGAATTCGGATCATGGATGGGTGGAGATAGAGATGGAAATCCAAATGTTACAGCATCAGTCACAAAGGAAGTGATATTATTATCTAGATGGGAAGCTGCAAAATTATACGAGAAATCTTTAACAAAAATAATTAGATCTTATTCAATGCAGAAATGTTCAAAAAAAATTCTAAAAAAAGTTGGTAAATCATTCGAACCCTACAGAGTCTTTTTAAGACCATTAAGAGACAAAATGAGAATTACTCATCGCTCTATTGAGCAACATTTAGTTAATAAAAAACATTTAAATTTTAAAGAATTATTAAATTCAAGAGAAGAAATATTAAAACCTTTAAGAGTTGTAAGAGAATCGCTAGAGCAAAATCAAAATGAAAATTTAGCTAGTGGTGAATTATTAGATTTAATGAGGCGAGCTAAATGTTTTGGCATAAATCTGGCCAGGCTTGATATAAGACAAGAGTCTTCAAGACATAGTCAATTAATTTCAGAATTGGTTAAAAAGAAATTTAAAAAAGATTATTTAAAAATGAAAGAAAGTGAAAAAATTCAATTTTTAAAATCAGGATTACTTTCAAAAAAAAATAAAATAAATAATTTTCAATTCAAAAATAAAGAAAATAAAGAAGTTTGGTCAACATTTAAGATTTTAGCTGATGAGCCCTCTGAATGTTTAGGAGCTTATGTTATTTCTATGACAAATTCAGCATCGGATATTTTATCAGTTTCCTTTTTACAAAAAGAAGCAAACATAAAACAAAAACTTAGAGTAGTTCCGTTATTTGAAACTCTAGAAGATTTGATCAACGCTAAGGAGATAATGAAAAGTTTGTTTTCTCAAACTTGGTACAGAAAATTAATAAATTATAAACAAGAAGTAATGATTGGATATTCTGACTCAAGTAAAGATGCTGGAAAAATTTGTGCTAGTTGGCATCAATATAAAGCACAAGAGGAAATAATTAAATTAGGAAAAAGATTTGGTATCAAGATAACTTTTTTTCATGGTAGAGGAGGCTCTGCTGGGCGAGGTGGTGGACCTATTCAAGCAACTTTAAGATCTCAACCTCCAAACTCTGTTAACGGAAAGATAAGAATTACAGACCAAGGAGAGGTAATTCAACAAAAGTATGGTTATGAACCATTAGCTAATTATAATTTGTGTAGTTATATAAGTGCTGTAACTGAGGCTACTTTAAATCCACCTCCAAATCCAAAGATTAGTTGGAGATTATTAATTGAAAAAATGTCTGAGATTTCAAAAAGCTCATACAGAAAAAATATAAATCAAAGTTCAGATTTTATTAAATATTTTAAAACTGTCACACCTCATAGAGCGTTAGGAAAGCTTTCAATAGGTTCCAGACCTTCTAGAAGAAAGAATATTGATAATATCAAAAGTTTAAGAGCTATCCCATGGGTTTTTGCTTGGACACAAATTAGATTGATGTTGCCAGCTTGGCTCGGTAGCGCTGAGGCATTAAGATACTCTCACATAAAGAAATTCAGAAAAACTTTATACGACATGGAAAGAAACTGGCCATTTTTTAATTCAATGCTTGATATGCTAGACATGGTTATTTCTAAAGCAGATCCGGAAATATCTAAAATCTATGAAGAATATTTGGCTGATGAGAATTTAAAAAGAGTGGGTAAAAAATTAAGATTTCAATTTAAAGTAATCAAAGATTTAAATAAAAAAATCACTCCAAAGGAAATCTTAAATTCAAGAAAACAATTTAGAGCAACTGTATTTGTAAGAAATATATACTCTGAGGTTCTAAATATAATTCAGCCAATAGTTATCAAGAAATTAAAGGATAATAAGAATATGAAAAATAAAAAATATTTGAATGATGCGTTATTAACCTCTATAGCAGGTATATCTGCTGCAATGAAAAATACAGGATAAATGATAGAATTTGTGATTGCATTTGGTGCAGGACTTATAAGTTTTTTATCCCCCTGTGTTTTGCCACTAATACCTGGTTATATTTCATATATATCTGGTCAGTCTCTCCAGGAAGTAATTAATTCAAAAAAAATAAATTTTTTTCCATTAATTTTATTTTGTCTTGGCTTTTCAACAGTGTTTATTATTTTAGGTGCCTCAGCATCATTTATAGGACAAGTCCTTTTACAAAATTCAGAAATTTTAAGAATTGTTGCGGGTATAATTATTGTCATTTTTTCTCTTCAATTGATAGGTATAATTAATATTTCTTATCTAAATTTTGAAAAAAGATTCGACGCAAAGGAGTCTAGAAATATCTTATTTCCTTATGTAATAGGTCTTGCCTTTGGATTTGGATGGACACCGTGTATTGGTCCTATTTTAGGATCAATTTTAACTTTAGCTGCAATTGAAGAAACATTAATTAAAGCTGTCTTTTTACTATTAATTTACTCAATTGGTCTTGCGATACCATTTGTAATTTCAGGAGTATTGATACAAAAATTTGTTATTTTTTCAAAAAATTTCAAAAAAAACATTAACTTAGTATCTAAGATTGGTGGAATTATCTTATTAGTGACAGGTATTTTAATACTTACCAATCAACTTCAAATATTAGGATTTTATTTACTTGAATTTTTTCCTTTTTTTCAAAATATAGGCTAATTTGTATAAATGAAAATTTATCAAATAGATTCAAGCGCAAGAAAAGATGGATCGACCTCTAGAGCATTAGCAAAAAAAGTTTTAGAAAAAATTAAAAAACCTGGAGATGAAGTAATTTATAGAGATTTAAATGATGAGATGGTTTTTGTAAGTGGTTTGACTGAGTCTGGAATGAATATTGATCAAAAAGATCAAAATGATAATCATAAAAAAATGTTCAAATTATCTGATCAATTAGTCAAAGAACTTAAAGAAAGTGATGTAATTATTATTTCTGCACCAATTTATAATTATGGTCCTCCTGCTACTTTAAAAGCTTGGTCAGATTTAGCTGCAAGAGTGGGAGAAACTTTTAGGTTTAAACAAAATGGTAGAAGAGAAGGTTTATTAAAAAATAAAAGAGCTTATCTTGTTATTACATCTGGGGGCACAAAACTTAATAGCAGTGAGGATTTTTTGACACCTTGGCTGAAATTTATTCTTAATTTTTTCGGAATTGAAAAAATTGATATTATTTGTGCTGACCAAATGGCATTGGACTACAAGAAATCAATTAAAGAAGCTGAAAAACAAATACAAAATATTTCTTAAAGATTAAATTTTCTCTTTAGATGTTTTAGTTTACCTTCTGTACTATCATAATCTATATAACATCCTTGTAAAAAACGATTACCTTCGTTTGCATCATAAGTAGTTCTACCATGAAGAAGTCGATAATTATCCATCATTAATAAATCACCAGGTTGAAGTTTAAATTCAATTCTATAATCATCAGAATTATAGAGTTCAGATATTTTTTTTCTTGCCGAGTAGTATAATTCTAATTTTTCTTTATCCATAAGAGGCACAAAATCTAATCTTGGACTAAATCTTACTTGCTTAAATTCACCAAACTCATCTAATTGAATCATCTCTGCCCAATTTTCTAATACCACACTTTGATCTATGAATTGAAACCTTACTTTGATTTCACTTAAAATTTTAAAATATTTTGGAAAATCTTTTTTTAATTGTTCTGTAACTGTGAAACCATCAACTAAAGTAGAGTACCCTCCACTAACTTCATTCTCGATACAGTGTAAAATTTGAATACATGGAACAGGATTTCGATAAGGATTGTCTGTATGGGGAGCCAATGGAAGTGAAGTGTAAGCTAAATCATTTGGATTCGGTTTAGATTTAACATTAAAAAATTCTCCAAAGTTGGTTCTTCTAATACTACCTATCGAATTAGCAAAATTTACAATAAAATTATTTTGAGTAGGAACTTTTTTAAATATTACAAAACCATATTGGTAAAAACTCATTAGAGCTTTATACATCTCTTCCTCTTCAAAAAAATTATCGTTAAATTCAAAATTATTAAAATCTTTTAAAGAAGAGTCCCATTTAATTTTGCTTATATATTTTATGTCACTCATATTTGAAAATTCTTTGAGAATATTTTGGATCGCTAATTTTGTTTGTACTCCATCATCAAAAGTTATTTCCAAAAAATCATTGGACAGATTCATTGAATTAATTTGAATATTTTCTTTAAGTTTTGTGGGATCAAATAATCTTTGTTTTGTAGCTTTATCAACAAAACTGTCTCCATTAACTCTTTCTCTTAACCAAAAAGGATGAATTTCTTTTTTTAATCCATTATATTCAAAAAATAGCTTGTTATTTTTTAATTCAATTTTCATAAATTATCTAAATCATTATTTAAAATTTAGCTTTAATCAATAGGAATAAAATAGTATTAGTCCTTTGTACCAATGTTAAAATCTTCAGATTATAAAGCTTATTCAAAATTCATTGAAAGTTTAGCTAAAAAATTAACTAAATTTTATTATACAAAATTAAATAAATCTTTCAAAGTATCTAATAAATTGCAAGGAAGAGGTTATGACCCTGTTACAACTGCTGATAAAGCATTTGAAAAGTTTATAAGAAAAGAAATTAAAAAAAGATTTCCTAATCACCAAGTTATAGGTGAGGAATTTGGTCACAAGAAATCTAAAAGTGAATATTTATGGGTAATTGACCCAATAGATGGAACTAGATCATTTGTTGTAGGTAATCCAACTTGGAGTAACTTGATTTCTCTAAATTATAAAGGAAATCCTATTTTGGGTCTTGCTAATTTTCCGATACTAAAAAAATATTATTTCAATACTTCTTTAACTTCAGCATATGTTTCGGAAAATGGAAAAAAAAGAAGAATTAAAGTTAATAGTAAAGCTACTTTTTCAAATATGAAATTATCAGCAGCTTTTCACGGGAGTTTAACTTTAAACCAACAAAAAAAGATACCACAAATACTTAAGCGAATGCAATTTCCATGTTCAGATGCTTTAAGTTACTCTCATTTTGCAGAAGGTAAAATTGATATTGTTATTCAATGTGGAAATAAGATTTGGGATATTCATGCTTTAATTCCTATAATTAGATCTGCTGGAGGGATAGTTACTACTTGGAAAAATTTTGATGCGAAAAAAGCTGGAAATATAATTTGTTCAGCCAATAAAAGTCTTCACAATAGAATGCTTAAAATTTTAAAACCTGTTTCTAGGTAGTTTTACCAAGTGTGTTGAGCAAAATTACACCAATAACAATTAATGATATTCCAATAACTCCATACAAGTTTGGTATTTGGTTATATTTAAACACTCCAAATAAAGTTACTGCAGTAATAGTTAAACCACCATATGTAGCGTAAGTAAAACCAACTGGAATAATATTCATCGCTTTTGATAAACAAAAAATACATGCTACTATTGAAATTGCACAAAAAATTGTTGGTCCAAGAATTGTAAATCCGTTGGTTGATTTTAAAAAACCATTAGAAGCTATTCCAAGAGTGATAGCTAAAAAAAGAAAAATATATCCTGATAAATTTGTCATGTTTTTATCCTGTTTTACCGAGTAGGTTTACTATCAAAACTCCTGAGATAATCAAAGCTAAACCAATGATAGTAGCAATATCTGGAATTTGATTAAATTTATATATTCCTACAAGTGTAGTAGCAATAATGCATAGACCTGCAAATGAAGCATAAGTTACACTAACTGGAATAGTTTTCATAACTATAGATAATGTAAACATACAGCCAACTATTGTTATTGCTGTTAACAAGCTTGGTATAAATAATGTGAAACCATTTGCACCTTTAGCAAAACCGTTTGCTGCAGTACCTAAAATAACTGCCATTATAAGAACTATATATGCAATTATGTTACTCACTAATTAAAGAATAATATTATTTAGTAATTTTATCTACTAATTTCTTTATTGGCGGTCCAAGAACAAGGGCAGCTATTATTGCTATAGGTAAACTTACTGACCATGCTTTTAAAAATCTATTAATATATTCATTATCCATACCTGTATTTATATATGTAATTATAAGTGTCATGAGTAAACTCATGCCAAAACCCATAATCAAAATGAATATGAAATCAAAATATTTTTTTGGAAACATTATTTAGACATTGGAGTAGCACCAGTTTCTAAACTAGTAATCTTTCCATCTTTATATCTATAAACTGCCATTACAGCTTCTACATTTCCATCATTAAAAGTTACGATTGAATGATGTACTCCAACTTCATCATTTTCATATACTATGCGAGCTTTATCTTGATTTATATCTCCACTCATTGCCCATTTGATTACGTCAGCTTTTCCAAGAGAATTTCCAGATTTATGCATTGTGAATTTAAAATCATCATGTAAAAGCTCATTCATAGTTGCTTCGTCTTTTTTATCTATTGCATCAGTATATCTTTTTAATATCGACATCTTAAACTCATTATGTGTATATCTTATCAGCTAAACCGTAGCATAAAATTGCACTCATAACTGTAAATACAAATGGCGCAATGATACCTTCGTTTGTAGTTTTTTCGTTAACTCCTGTTTTATTTATTTTGATAGAATAAAAATTACATAAAAAAATACATAGATTATTTATAAAAACTAAATTTAAGAATCCCCATGTATTTTCCAAACCTCCAGGTCTTATAAAACCTACGTAGATTGACATTAAAAATACAGCAAGCATAAATGCTCCTGCCATTCTAATCATTATTGCTCCACTTGGATCTATACCAAATCTTTCCATGAAGCTTTTAGTGCCAAAAATAGTTTGAAATGCGTAAACACCAACTCCAATAAAATGAACTAAGTAAATTATTAAATAAAATATCCCATTAAATTTTTCTATCATTTTGTCTCCTTAATCGTTGAATACCATTCTCATTTCGTCTTGTATTGTACCTTCTTTAAAAACACCCTTCATTTTTTTTTGAAGTTCAATAAATTTAGGATCAGCAGACATATTCTGATCATTTTCAAAAGCTTTGTCAGTAAATTGTTCTCCAACTAAAGTTTCTCTAACTGTTCTAGGATTTCCACCAATTTGAAAAGAAAAATAAACTTCATGATCAGGATAATGTTTTTTTCTAACTTCAGCTAAACCTTTAGAGATTTCCATGGCCTCACCAAGTTTATCATCATAAACTCCGATAGTTCTCGTATAGATTGCTTTCATTTTTAATCCTTTTTTTAATAAGAGTCTGACTCTTCACATATTACAATTGTACTTTTTGGATCAGTAGCTTTTCTTCTTTGAACGACAATTTTCTGATGTTCATCTGAATTATACCAGCCTAAAGCTTTATCTTTATTTGGAAATTCAATTACTACTGTAAGGGTAGTTTCTTCTCCTTCTTTGACTAATTTCTCGGGAGTTCTAACTAAAAATTTTCCATCAAAAGGCTTTAAAGTGTCTGCAACTTTACTTGCATATTCTTTTGCAAACATATCTGGGTTTGTAACTGTTGGAACTGCCACTAAATATGCTTTTTTCATTGTCTATTCCTATTATGCGTTATAATCCATTACTTGGTCAGTACACTCAGTAAATTTATGAGGCTCAAAGAAATCATTCATTTGACCTAATTGATTATTGATATCCGCTTCACTGTTAGCTTTCCACCAGCAAAACATTTGCATTGTATCACCTGGGGTGTTCCACGTCATTTGGCATGCTGCCTTATCACTTGTCATTGATTTAACAATATCTTCCATTTTCATTGAAGCTACTGTTTCATTAAATTTTGATTTCATTTCTTTCGATTTGAAAGTGTGAGTTACCATATAGTTTTTCATTTTCTCTCCTTAATATAAAGTTTGAACTACTTTTTTTACTCTTTCAGCTCCATTAGGAACTAAAGCTTCAACAAACGTATGACATTTGTCAGTTTTAGTTTTGTCGTATTTTGAGCCGTAATGTTTATCAACTGCTTTGTTTACTCCAGCATCCCAATCTTTTTCTGGAATACCTATTTCAAGCGCATAGGTTTTTAAAACTTTCACAGTTGAAATTGATTTTTCTTTCATTCCGTACTCAAATTTTTCACCTGATGGAAGAAAGTAGTTGGCCATATAAATACCAACACAATCCCATGCTTTTGATTTATCTTTACCACTCATTTCTGCATTAGCAGATGTAAAGATGAAAAAAGATAAAAATATAATAATTTTTTTCATAATCTCCTGACGTTAAATAATATTAATATAAAAATGTAACTGTAAATAATATTAATATAAAAATGTAACTGTTTTGTTACATGCCTGGTATGCGTTATTATAACCAGCTAGGAATAGGGAGGTTTTTTTCCTTTAAAAAAGATTTATTAAACATCTTTGAGTTGTATTTATCTGATCTATCACAAAGAATTGTGACTATCGTTTTTCCTGGGCCTAGCTCTTTTCCTAATCTAATTGCACCTGCAATATTTACTCCACAACTAGTTCCTAAACTTAACCCCTCATGCTGTATTAAATCATAAAGCACGGGTAATGACTCTTGATCACTGATTGAAAAAGCACCATCAATTTCAGCTTCTGCAAAATTTTTAGTTATTCTACTTGAACCAATTCCTTCTGTAATTGATCCTCCTTCAGCTTTTAACTCACCATTAGCAATATAGTTATATAAAGCAGAGCCAGTTGGATCAGATAAAAAAATTTTAATATCTTTATTTTTTTCTTTTAAATATTTACTTACTCCACCGATGGTTCCCCCTGTTCCAGAAGCACAAACAAAACCATCTACTTTACCATCTGTTTGCTCCCAAATTTCTGGACCTGTGGTTTCGTAGTGTCCCTTAGCATTAGCAGTATTGTCAAATTGATTAGCCCAAACTACACCATTGTTATTTGTACTTTTTAATTCTTCAGCAAGACGGCCTGCAACTTTAACATAATTACCATCATCTTTATATGGCTTAGGTGGAACTAATCTTAAATCTGCACCAATATTTTTTAAAGTATCTTTTTTTTCTTGAGTTTGATTATCGTTCATTACAATTATAGTTTTGTAACCTAAAGAGTTTCCAAGGAGACATAATCCTATACCTGTGTTACCAGCAGTTCCTTCAACAACTATTCCACCTTCAGATATTAACTTTTTTTCTTGAGCATCTTTTATTAATGCGAGTGCCGCTCTATCTTTAACTGATCCACCAGGATTTAAATACTCAGCTTTGCCATAAATATTGCATCCAGTAATTTCTGAGGCTGCTTTTAATTTTATTAAAGGTGTATTCCCGATGGACTCAATAAAATTGTTCTTAATCTGTGTCATTGATCTTTATCTTTATTAGTAACTGCATAAGGCTGAAATCCTTTTGTAGCATCACCAACTCTTGTTGCTGGAATTCCTACCATTATAGATTTCTCTGGTACATTTTTAGTAACCACTGCATTTGCACCAATTAAAGAATTTTTTCCGATAGTTATTGGCCCCAAAATCTGAGCTCCAGATCCAACTACAACGTTATCTTCTAACGTTGGATGTCTTTTAGTATTTCGTTGCTCATTTGTATTTATACTTGGTGTAATTCCACCTAAAGTAACATTATGATAAATAGTAACGTTATTTCCAATTTCAGATGTCTCACCAATGACAACCCCCATACCATGATCTATAAATAAATTTTTACCAATATTTGCTGTTGGATGAATTTCAATTCCTGTTAAGAATCTAGAAAATTGTGAAATAATTCTTGCAATTAAATTAAATTTTGCAGTTGCAAAAAAATTTGCGATTTTATGAAAAAAAATTGCTTTTACACCTGGATAAGTAAGTATTAAACTTATCTTAGATTTTGCCGCAGGATCTCGGTCAATTATAGATTGTAAAAATTCATTCATATTTTTTGAGTTTTCTAACAGTTGATTAAAAAAAGTATATACTTTATATAAGAGACATATTCGTAATTTAAAGAGGGTTAAAATGTACAAAAATACAAATTGTTTTCACTTAGCTATTCCTTGTGGAGACTTAGAAACTGCTAAGAAATTTTATAGTGAAACTCTTGGCTGCAGACTTGATAACGCCGCTCAAGAATGGGCAGATGTTGACTTCTGGGGAAATGAATTAACACTTCATGCCAGTGAACATAAATTAGATAATGAGAGACACGATGTTGATATGGGTAATGTTTCTGTACCTCATTTTGGAATTCATCTATCAAGAAAAGACTTTGATGCTCTTAAAAAAAGGTTAAAAGAAAAGGGTGCAAAATACTACGATGAACCTTATTTAAGATTTAAAGGTACAAAGTATGAGCAAGAGACCTTTTTTGTTAAAGATCCAAACGAAAATATATTAGAGATTAAAACCTTAACGGCTAACGCAGATTAATTAAGCGTTAGATGGAATACCTTGTACTGGGGTTTTTTATTGGGCTTAGTTTGATCTTGGCTATAGGTGCACAGAATATCTTTGTTATTGAACAAGGTTTAAAAAAACAACATATTTTTCTAGTTTGTTTTGTCTGTTCAATATCAGACCTTTTTTTAATATTTCTCGGTATATTTCTTTTTCATCACTTTACTCAGTATTTCAACTCTTCAGTTCAATTAATATTTAATATTCTTTTGGTGATATTTCTTGTTTATTTTATTTACTCTAAAATTAGATCATTAACATCTAAAGCTAATCTTAATAATGAAATTGAGAATATTTCTAAATTTAATATTTTTTTAAAAACTCTTGGTTTTACATATTTAAATCCTCATGTTTATTCAGATACAGTATTTTTTTTAGGAAATTTTTCAAAAAATCTTATCTTAAATCAAAAAATATATTTTGGATTAGGTGCTTCAGTTGCATCTTTCATATTTTTTTTTGTTGTTGGATATCTATCGAAATTTTTATCTCAATATGCTCAAAGTGAAAAAGTTTGGAAAACTATAAATATATTAATAATTAGTTTTATGAGTTTACTTACAATGTTTATTGTTTTGGAAATAGTTAATTAGAGTATCCATATTTCCTTAATCTAACATCACCAGTTCTAGCATGAGCTTCCATACCTTCGTATCTAGAAATTCTTGCTGCTGCAGCACCAACTAACTCTGTAGATTCTTTCGTCATTCTCTGAAAACTTAAAGTTTTTATAAATTTTCCAACAAATAAACCACCTGTATATCTCCCAGCACCTTTTGTAGGGAGTATATGATTTGTTCCAGAGCATTTATCTCCATAGGCTACTGTTGTTTCTTCACCTACAAATAAAGATCCATAATTAGTTAATTTTTCATGAAACCATTTTAAATTTTCTGTTTGTACTTCTAAGTGTTCAGGTGCATATTGATCACTGATTTTAACTAACTCCTCGTTAGTGTCACAAAGAATAACTTCACCATAATCTTTCCATGCAGCTGCAGCATTTGTTCTTGGTACCTCTGGGAGTTCAGCAATTAATTCTGGAACTCTTTTCATCACTCTATCTGCTAGTTCTTTACTTGTTGTGTATAACCAGCATGGAGAATTATAACCATGTTCAGCTTGGCCAACTAAATCAACAGCAACTATTTCAGGATCTGCTTTTGCATCAGCAATGATCCCAATTTCAGTTGGTCCTGCAAATAAATCTATACCAACTTTTCCAAAAAGAATTCTTTTCGCTTCAGCTACAAACTGATTTCCAGGACCTACAATTATATCTGCAGGTGGATTTTTAAATAACCCATTAGTCATAGCGGCAATAGCAGGTACACCACCTAAATTTAAAATCACATCAGCACCACAAAGATTAGCTGTATAAACAATTGTGGGATGAGCACCAACACCTTCTTTAGGAGGACTGCAAGCAATAATATTTTTTACTCCAGCCACTTTAGCTGTTGTTACACTCATTACTGCCGAAGCAATGTGAGCATATCTTCCACCTGGTATATAACAACCAGCGGTATTTACTGGAACTAATTTTTGACCAGCATACAAACCTTCAGACAACTCAACTTCAAAGTCTTGTCCATAATTTTTTAATTGAGCTTCAGCAAATTTTTTTACTCTTTCATAAGAAAACTGGATATCATCTTTAGTTTTTTGATCTAAAGTTTTTTTAATTTCCTCAATTCTTTCTTTTGATACGATAATTTCACCATCATATTTATCAAATTTTTTTGTTAAATCGATACATCCTTGTTCTTTAGTGTTTTCTATATCTTTTAATAAATCTTGAACAATACCAGTTGTTTTTGTGTCATCAGTTGATGATGTTTTTGGAGATTTTTTTAAATATGTGATTGGCATTATATTCTTTGTTTAATGATCATTTATTTAAGGCAATTTCGATTTTATTGCAATCAAACAATTAATCTAATGCTACGACTGCTGCTGCAATCGATGCTAACCTTGCTTGAGCTTCATCAGAACGACTTGTAATTACAACTGGCACTTTACCACCTACAACAACACCAGCAGCACAAGCACCACAAAAATAAATTAACATTTTAACTAATCCATTACCCGTTTCTACACTTGGTACCAACAAAACATCAGCTAATCCAGCTACATCATTCTTAATCCCTTTAATAGCTGCAGATTTTTTTGAAATACTGTTGTCGAATGCTAATGGACCAAAAACATCAGCTTTTAAATTTTCTTTTTTTGCTAGTTTTGTAATTTCCTCAGCTTCTTGAGAACTTGGAACACTATCTAATACTTCTTCAGTAGCTGACAAAACTGCAACTTTGGGTTTTTCAATTCCAATCCTATTAGAAAAGTTGATAACATTTTTTAAAATATGCATCTTAGTTTTTACATTTGGTAAAACATTTAATGCACCGTCAGTGATGATTAGTGGTTTATCTGCTTTGTCTAAAGTCATATGCCAAATATGACTTAATCTAGTTTTTCCTAATAAATTATACTCTCTTTTCAGAACTTCTTTCATCAAAACATCAGTATGAATGTGTCCTTTAACAATAATTTTAATCTTTTCCTCACTCGCAAGTTTTGCAGCAATCGCTGCAGTATTATTTTCAACAGGCTCATGAATAATTTCATATTTTGAAATATCCCATTTTAAGTCTTCAGCACATTTTAAAATCTCTTTTTCATTTCCAATAAATATTGGCTCTATTAAACTTTCATTTACTGCATCTTGAACAGATATCATTGGTAATGGCTTGCCTGCATTTACAATACCTGCTTTGACACCTTTTTTCTTATATGCTGCGTTTAGTAAATTATTCGGTACAACAATCTCTTTATTAGATAGCATATTATTTTTTCAGAATTGTAAAATCTTTTTTAGTCATACTTGATATCTTAATTTCTTTTTTTGAATTTTTTTTAAACCTTTTATATTTATTTTGACCAGGATACATTATTTCTTTTACTCCTTTTATTTTAGGTAATCTTTTTATTCTATAAATATTTTCTTTTATTCTTTTATTATAATTTTTTACAAATAAATTTGTTTTAAATGTGATAAATAGATGTCCTATATTTTGAGGACCAGAAAAATCATCAAAAGGATCCTTTACCTTTCCTGAATGATTACCACCAGTGAATACACCACTTAAAATATCGACCATCCAAGCTAACCCCGAACCTCTGAACCCTGCTATTGGTAATTGAACTCCTTGAAGCGCTTTTTTAGCATCGGTGGTAGGTTTACCAAATTTATCTAAAGCTACGCCAAAAGGTATTTTTTGATTATTTCTTGATGCAACTCTAATTTTACCTCTATTAATCATTGAGATAGAAGTGTCCAATATAAAGGGTATCTTCGATCCAGTTGGTGTTCCAAAACAAATTGGGTTTGTTCCAAATAAACTTTTTATGGCTCCATGAGGAGCAACTGCTGGAGGAGCATTAGTATAAATCATTGTTATTAAATTTTTTTTAACGGCTTGTTCAGCGTAATACCCCGACAAACCATAATGACCACTATTTTTTACAGCTACTAAACCTATTCCAGTTTTTTTTGCATTTATGATCGCCCTTTTTATTGCAATATCAGCAGCAACAAAACCAATACTATCATTTGCATCAATGTATGAGATTGATTGAGATATTTTTTTAATTTTTATTTTAGGTTTTGGATTAATTACTTTTTTAGAAATTCGATCACAGTACATTTTTAGACGTGATAAACCATGTCCATATGCACCAACTAATTCAGCATTAATTAGTGCATTAGCTGATATTAATGCATGATTATTACTTAAACCATACTTCTTAAATATTTTTATTACTTCTTTCTTGAGATTTTGAGTTTTCAAACTAGCCTTTTCCACGCCATGGAATTGTTTTGTCAATTATTTTTCTCAGAGTTACATCAAACAACAATCCAAGCATTCCCATAATGAATATAGTTATCCAAATAACCTCGTATTGAAAATATTTCTTAGCAACATTTTCAACAAAACCAATACCTGTTGTTCCTGCTAAAAATTCTGCAGCCACCAAGGTTCCCCAACACATACCGACTGCTACTCTTATACCAGTAAGTATTTCTGGTAATGAATTTGGAAAAATTACATATCTTAATATTTGTTTTTTAGATGCCCCCAAAGAGTGAGCTGCATGAATTTTTGATAGTTGTGTTCCTGAAGCTCCTGCTCGAGCTGAAATTATCATTATCGATAAAGAAACCATAAATAATAAAAATACTTTTCCAGTATTATCAATTCCTAAAACTGAAATAATAAGAGGAGCCCATGCAAGAGGTGGAACTGGTCTATAAAGTTCAATTAAAGGATCAAAAAAACCTTTTGCAAATCTATTTAATCCCATAAACAAACCAAGTGGTACACCAATTAGTATTCCAAAAACTAAACCAAGAAAAACTCTTAAAAAAGAGTCCCAAATATGACCATAAGGAACAGGCACTTTTAATAACTTAAAGTCACCTGTTACAATTTTAAGAACTCCACCTTTAAAGTTTTGTTTAACTATTCCATCTTTAGTGTGTACAGGATATTCCCCTGGTAAAATATCTGCAATCCAGTCTGGTAAAATGAAGCCTATCATTTTACTTACATCAACCATTTGTATCCACAAAAGAGGAATATCTTTATAACCTACACTAGGTTTTGACATTAATATAAATTTATTGAAAGTATCAGATGGTTTAGGCAACCATCTACCCGAACCTTGTTCTGAACAACTTGGACCACTTGCAACTATTGTTCCAGCTGGGAATAGAAATATATCAATAAATCTAAGTCCTCCCTGAGCATCTTTTTGTGCATTATCAAATTTAATAATTGCTGCTTGCATCTTATCAAGAGTATTTGGAGGATAGATACTCGCAAATTCTATTCTTCTAGCAATTTTAACAATATTCTTTGCGTATGTTGAAGCTAGTTCCTCATTATCATTTAATTCTTTTCTATAAGATTTAATTTCATCTTTTAGTTCTTTAATCTTACTTTTAAATTGAGGATTATGATTTCTTAACTTAAAAAATTCCTCACTTATTAAATTTAGTTCTTGGGCTGCAGTATGAAATTTTAAACCTCTAAACGTTGCAGGCACTAAAGGTACCTCTAAAGTATTTTCAATAGAACCTGAACCCGCATCAACTTTAGTAATACCCCAACCACCTTCTTCAGCTACAGCCTTTAGCCTTTTATTGAGTTCTTGTTCAGTTTCGAATGGATAATCAGGTTTTTGAAAATCCTCAGTTAAAAGATTAATTTTTCCAGTAATATCGTTTATTTTTTGTTTAGTTTCATTTTCTAGCAAATCTTCATTTGTAAGCAATGGGATAAGTTGATTAGTTTTAATAATATAACTAATTAGTATTGTTTTTTGCTGACTATTAAGATCTTCAGAATTTTGAATTTCATTTTGAATTATTTTTAGATTTTTATTTTCTTTTTTTATTTGAGAAGTGCTTTTGAACTCTCTTTCCTCTATTGGAAATTGATATTTTAATCCAAGCAAAGAATCATTAACTTTTGCAACTTGACATAGCTCATTAGCAGATTTTGGGTAAAATCCTTTAGCAATATCCCATGAATAATATAGCCAGATTAAAAGTAAAAAACTACTTCCAACAATTACCCAGTGAGTACCACCTAAAGCCCTCTCAGGATTTCCAAATACTGCATCAACTTTTTCAGTCTTAATCAATCTTCTTCCATAAAGAATACAACCGACTACAGCAAAAAATATTAAAAAAGTTATAATTTGAGTTAACATTTAATTTTCTTTTCCCATAATTTCCTCTTCCATATTCCAAATCATTTCAAGAATTTCCTCTCGTTTCTGGGAAAATTCTTTATTTTTTTTGATTTCTCGAAGATCTTCTTTTAATCCCATCGAGGCAAAAGGAAGATTATATTCTTTATGTATTCTTCCGGGTCTTGGAGCCATAACATATAGTCTTTCGCCTAGTAAAAGAGCTTCTTCAACAGAATGAGTAATTAAGATAATTGTCTTACCAGTTTCTTTCCAAATTTTTAAAACTAAAGACTGCATTTTTTCTCTAGTAAGGGCATCGAGAGCACCTAAAGGTTCATCCATTAATATAAGATCTGGATCATTAATTAAACATCTTGCTAAGGCAACCCTTTGCTGCATTCCTCCAGATAATTGATAAGTAGGAGTATTTCCAAATCCTTTTAAACCAACAATCTCTAACCATTCATCAACTTTTTTTTGAGTTTGAATTGGATCCTCTTTTTTCATTCTTAATCCAAAGTTTACATTTTCAGCAACAGTCAACCACTCAAATAAAGCGCCTTGTTGGAAAACCATTCCTCTTTCAACTCCAGGTCCATCTATTTCTTTATTATTTAAAGTAATACTTCCAGAAGTTGGTCTGATAAAACCTGCTGTAATATTGAGTAATGTAGTCTTTCCACACCCTGATGGTCCAAGTACAGTTAAAAGCTCTCCTTTTTTCAGAGTGAAATTTAGATCTTTTAAAGCATGAACAGTTTCTCCTTTAGGAGTTTTAAAAATCATGTTTAGATTTTGTGAAATCAAATCACTCATAAAGAAGCTTTATATTTGAATTTTTAATAAAAAAATAGGCACCAATTTATTACAATTGGCGCCTATTAAAATTTAAATTACCCTTAGATTATAAAGGTAAGAAACTAGTATCTACGTTTCCTCTTGGTGTCCCCATTCCTTTTAAGAATGCATCAAGATTTCCACTTTCCATAGACTGCTTAGTTTCCTCAGGTGTTAGAAATTTAAAGCCACTTAAAGTTTCTTTCATATCAGCAACTTTCATTTCTGAAGCTTTAGACATTGAGTTCATGTCACTTTTACCATTTCTATATCTTTCATTAGCTTCATGAGTTACTTCAATAAAAGTTCTTAACATACCTGGATTTTCCTTCATAAACTTTGTAGTTACTGAAGTGATATCAATACCAAGGATACCAGCATCTCTAGCTTCTTGAACTGTAAGTAATCTAGATCCAACTGCTGTTGCAGCTTTAATAGAATTACCACCAAATAAACATGCCATAACAACATCACCACTGACTAAAGCAGCAGCACCTTCTTCAGGGTCCATTTGAATAATATCCATTTTTTTTCTATCAGCACCAACAACTTTCATACTTTCATCAAAAACGTATTCAGCCATTGTTCCTAGTGGAACAGCAACTTTCTTACCTTCTAATTCAGTTGCATTTGCTTTTGTAATACCAGAGGCATTAGACGTTACACAAGTTGTACCACCCATTCCGTATTCCATAGCAATATCTACAAGTTTGATAGGAGCCTTAGATTTTACAGCATTAATGAAAGGAACTAAACCTTGTGAGTAAGAGATATCAATATCTCCTGCTAACATGGCATCCGTCATAGCACCACCGTTAGTAAAATTTGTCCACTTAACCGGAACTCCTAGAGCTTTAGCGAAGTTTTTCTTCATCATGTCCTCTAGATTTGGACTTGGCCATTCTAGAAAGTATGCAACTCTAACTTCATTCGCAGCTGAATTAGCAACTGAAATTGAAAGATTAAGAGCTACAAAACATCCAAGAATAAAACTAATTATTTTTTTCATTTATTCCTCTTTGTTGATTATTTATATGTTCTAAGTTTAAGATTAATTTAGTGTAGATGTAAAACAAAAAAGTGTTAAATTTAGATACAACTTTTAGTTGTGACATTATTTTGGTGGTTAATTATACTCATTTAGTCTAAGAATTCTTAACACTTAAAAATTTAAAAATTATGAGCTCAGAAAAAAGAACATCAGTACCTAATTCACTTAATGAACATTGGATGCCATTTACATCTAATAAGGATTTTAAAGAAAATCCAAAATTAATTGTTGAGGCAAAAGGTGTTTATTTAAAAAACCATCATGGCAAAACACAAATTGATGCTAGCTCAGGATTATTTTGTAATCCGTTAGGACATGGAAGAAAAGAGATTATAGACGCAATAACAAATCAATTAAATACTCTTGATTATTGCCAGCCATTTCAACAAGGTTTTGGTGGATCATTTGAATTGGCAACAAGAATTTCTAAACATACACCAGGAAACTTAAATAAAATTTTTTACACGATATGTGGATCTACAGCAGTTGAGACGGCAATTAAAATTAGTATTGCTTACCACAAAGCGAGAGGTGAGGGGCAAAGATTTAGATTTGTTGGAAGAGAACGTGCTTATCACGGTATGAATATTGGAGCAACATCAGTAGGTGGTATGATCAATAATGTTAAAGCATATGCGAGTGTATTAATGCCAGGTGTCGTTCACATGAGACATACGCACTTAGATGAACATAAATATATTTCTGGACAACCTGAGACAGGAGCAGAAATTGCAAATGATTTAGAGAGAATTTGTAATAATTTTGGATCTGAAAATATTGCAGCTTGTATTGTAGAACCTATTGCTGGTTCAACAGGAACTTTAGTGCCACCAGTTGGATATTTACAAAGACTAAGAGAACTTTGTGACAAACATAAAATTCTTTTAATTTTTGATGAAGTTATTACTGGTTGGGGAAGAACTGGTTCAGCTTTTGGAGCTCAAGAGTTTGGTGTTACACCTGACATAATGACAATGGCAAAAGCAACAACCAATGGAATAGTTCCATTTGGAGTAGTTGCCTGTAAAGAGGAAATTTATGATGCTGTGATGGATAATTCGCCAAAAGGTGCAATAGAATTATTTCATGGATATACTTATTCTGGTATTCCAGTTTCAGTAGCGGCAGCGTTAGCAGTTCAGGATATATTTGAAAAAGAGGATATTTTTAACAGAGCAAAAGAGCTTGCTCCTTATTTCCAAGAAGGTCTATTTTCTCTTAAAGATATAGATGTTGTTGATAATATAAGAGGTTATGGAATGATGGGGGGCATAGATATCAAAACTGATGGAAGACCAGGTAAAGCAGGTTTAGCTACTTTTAAACATTGTTACGATGCAGGTGTAAATTTCAAAGCTACTGGTGATTGTTTAATAATTGCGCCAATGTTTATTTGTGAGAAGAAACATATTGATGAAATTATTGAAAAACTTCGGACTGGAATAACTAATTACGCTAAAAGTAAAAAAAATTAATTCGTTGATGAGAATTGGCGTACCTAAAGAAATAAAACCTCAAGAAAATAGAATCGGCCTTACACCAGATAGTGTAAAAACTCTTGTTTCAGAGGGTCATGAAGTTTTAATTGAAAATAATGGAGGTTATGAAGCAGGTTTTGACAATGATCAATACAAAAATGCTGGAGCAAAAATTATAGAAAAAGCATCAGATATTTTTAATGATGCTGAAATAATTGTAAAAGTTAAAGAACCTCAAAAAGTTGAGGTTGAAATGATTAGAGAAAATCAAATTGTTTATACCTATTTACATCTAGCTGCTGCAAAAGAATTAACAGAGGGTTTGGTAAAATCAAAAAGTATTAATATTGCCTATGAAACCATTACGGATGACAATGGACGACTTCCTTTACTGGCACCTATGAGTGCTGTAGCTGGACGTATGTCAGTTCAAGCAGGAGCACATTGTTTAGAAAAAAACCAAAAAGGTAGAGGTGTATTGTTAGGAGGAGCACCTGGAGGTGAGCCTGCAAATGTATTAATTTTAGGTGGAGGTGTTGTAGGTGAAAATGCTGCAACTATAGCAACTGGTATGAAGGCGAAAGTTCATGTTGTAGATAAATCAGAGGCAAGATTAAATCAATTAGTTGAAATGTTTGGAGATAAAATTATTCCAGAACAGAGTGACAAAATAGATTTAAAAAAGTTAGTAGCTGAAGCAGATTTAATAGTAGGTGGAGTTTTAATTCCTGGAGCAGAAGCTCCAAAATTAGTTACTAAAGATATGTTAAAATTAATGAAAAGAGGTTCAGTAATTGTTGATGTTGCAATTGATCAAGGTGGATGTGTAGAAACAAGTAAACCAACGACTTTTAATGATCCAACTTTTATAGTAGATAATGTCGTTCATTATTGTGTAGCCAATATGCCAGGCGGAGTTCCAAGAACCTCTACAATAGCATTAAATAAAGCAACACTTCCTTATTTGGTAAAATTAGCTAATAGAGGTTATCAAAAGGCTCTTGGAGAAGATAAAAATTTTCTAGCTGGATTAAATATTCATAAAGGACATGTGACCTATAAAGCTGTTGCTGATGCTTTTGGACATGAATTCGTAGAGCCTTTATCTATAATAAAATAAAAATGAAAAATATCTATCATTCAGATATTTATAAATTTGAAAAACCAGTAAATAGTTATTGGGAAGATACAACAAAAGAAAATTTTAATTTAAATAAATTAACTAAAGATATTAATTCTGAAGTAGCAATTATTGGTGGAGGTTATACAGGTTTATTATGTGCTATAAATTTAATTGAAAATTATAATTTAGATGTAGTTTTACTTGAAGCAGGAAAAGTAGGATGGGGTGCTTCATCACGTAATGGAGGTTTTTGTGCATTTCCACCTACAAAAACAAATTTTAAAAATCTACAGAAAATTTATGGAAAAGATGAAACAAAAAAATTTTTTAAAAATTCTGTTGAGGGATCAAATTATACTAAGAATATAATTAAAGATTATAATATTGATTGTGACGTTACCGGCGACTCCAATTTTATTTTGGCTCACCACCCAAATAAATTTAAACAAATTAAGGAGCAAGCTGAAATATATCAAAGTGTATTTGGTATTGAAACTGAACTTTATTCTAAAGAAGAGTTTGATAAAATTGGTCACACAGGAACCGAGCAATATGGAGCCCTTTCATATAAACCTGGTTTTGCAATAAATCCCTTAAAATTTGTAAATGGAATCGCGAGGTATGCCTTATCTAAAAAATTGAAAATATATGATCATTCTTTAGTAATTAAAATTCAAAAAAATAACAACTCTTATACTTTGAGAACCAGTGAGGGATCTGTTAATACAAAAAAAATTGTAGTTGCAACCAATGGATTTTATCAAGAAGGCTTAGTGCCCCAAATGAATTCAAGAATTTTGCCAGTAATTTCAAATATTATAGTAACTAGAAAATTATCAAAAGATGAAATTGATTTACATAATTTTAAAACTTATTCACCGATAATGAATACTAAAAATCTTTTATATTATTATAGAAAGTTACCTGATAATCGTATTTTATTTGGCACAAGAGGTGATTTTATTGGAAGTGACCAATCTAATTTTAATAGATCAAAAAAAATGGAAAAATTTTTTAAAAATATTTTTCCAAATTGGTCTAAAATCTCAATTGATTATAGTTGGCGAGGATTTATCGCCATGTCGCAAAAATTAAGTCCTTCTATAGGAAAGATTGATAATGAAGAAATATATTATGGATTTGGATATCATGGTGTAGGAGTAAGTTCAGCCCCATGGACTGGTAAGCAACTTTCAAAATTAGTTTTTTCTTCTAACAGCAAAGATCTTAATATTTCAAAAATTTATAAAGGTTTACCTAAAAAGTTTATTTTTCCAAGGTTAAGAGTATTCTATTTCAGACTAGCTGTTTTATTTTATAATATTAAAGATAAATTAAATATTTAAATAATTTTTTGTTTAATCAAATATGGCAAATAATTTTGATAATGCTCTACCTAATATTAAAAAACACTTTTTAGAAATTTTTAAAGTCTGTGATAAAAAATTCGTTAATGGATGTGGTTCATATTTATTTGATGGCAAAACATATGAGTATTTAATTGATAATTATGAAAAACAAAAATTATTGTTTGATAAATCAATAGATAAACAAGAGGTTCTTGAAATTGGTACATATATGGGCCACTCGGCATTAATAATGCTTTCAGCAAATCCAAAATTAAATTTAACGACAATTGATATAGATGATAGTTTTTCTAGAATTTCGATTGAATATTTAAAAAAGGTTTTTCCAAATTCTAATATTCAATTTTTACATGGTGACAGCATTTCTATTTTAAAAAGATTAGATAAAAAATTTGATTTTTTTCACATAGATGGCTCTCATAAGAACAAGACAATTACTAAAGAATTTAATTTTTGTAAAAAATTTGTAAGTTCTAGGGATTTTCAAATTGTTTTTGATGATGATATTACATGTAAAACTTTAATTTCAAATATCATATCCTCATACAATATTGTTGAAAAAAAATCAAAAGGACATGGCTGGGTTACAAACTTATATCTTAAAATTGATTTACCAAATAATAAATTAAAGTTAATTTTTATAAATATAAAATTTAACTTAAAAAATTATGTAAAGTATATTATTTCAAAAATAAATAAAATTATTAGTTTTAAAAAAATATAGATTAAATCTTATAATAAGAACGATACCAATTAATAAATTTTTTAATTCCTACTTTATAATTAGTTTTTGGATTATACCCCGTAATTTTTTTTAACAGAGAGCAATCAGAAAAAGTAGAGTGAACATCACCCTTTTGCATAGGTAAATAATTACGTTTAATTTTTTTATTTAATTCCTTTTGGAGTGTATTAATAAAACTTAGAAGATATATTTTTTTTGTATTGCCAATATTTAAAATTCTAAAAGGAGCTACAGGGGACAAGCTATCATTCTTGAATTTTTTTTTTGAGCTTAATGAGGGTGGTTTATTTAATAATCTGTAAATCCCATCTACAATATCATCAATATATGTGTAATCTCTGTACATTTTACCTTTATTATAAATATCGATTTTTTGACCTGCTAAAATATTTTTTGTAAACTTAAAGTAAGCCATATCTGGTCTTCCATAAGGCCCATATACAGTAAAAAATCTTAACATAGTTATGGGCAGTTCCCATAAGCTAGAATAGCAATGAGCTAAATTTTCCACAGATTTTTTGGTCGCTGCATAAAAACTAATTTGATGATCTGTTTTATCTTTTTCTTGAAAGGGAAATTTTTTATTTGATCCATAAACTGAGGAGCTCGAACTTATTATTAAATGATTAATTTTAATTTTGCTCGCTATTTTCAAAATATTAAAAGTACCTACAATATTAGAATTTAAGGTAGTCTCAGGTTTTTTAATGCTGTACCTTACTCCAGCTTGAGCTGCTAAGTGGAGAATAATTTGAGGATTAAATTTTTTAACACTTTTAAGCAAAGTTTGCTCATTTTCAATTTTACCTTTAGTAAAAGAAAAATTTCTATATTTTCTTAATATATTCAATCGAGATTTTTTTAAATTCACATCGTAATAATTATTCATAGAGTCAAAACCATGAACCTTAATTCCTTTGTCTAAAAATTTTTTTGCTGTGTGAAAACCAATAAATCCTGAAGATCCAGTTATAAATATTTTAGATTTCATTTAATTATTTCTTTATTATAACATCCATGTGAATAAAGAAATTCCAAAAAGTAAAAAGTTATAATAATAATTAAGATCTATATTTAAGGAAAAATACAAATAGAACAGAAGTCATCATCATAATCAGAGCATAAGCTGCGGTTGGCACCATATAAATCATGTTTTGACCAAACAATTGAGTTCCAACAAATACAGCTAAAGTTCCATTTTGCAATCCACATTCAAGAGAAATACACCTTCGTTGAGCAACATTTGAAGCAAAAATTTTTGCAATATAAAATCCTATAATCATCATGGAAATGTTAAGAATTAAAGCAATAGTACCTGCAGTAGTTAAGAACATAATTATACTATCCCATTCTTGAATATAGATGGCAATAAAAACAATTGAAAATAATCCAATTGATATTTTTTCAATAATTTTAATATTTCTCTCAATGAAATCACTAAATAATTTTCTCAAAATCATTCCAATAATTACTGGGACTGTTACTACAAAAAACATTTTTAATGATATACCTAGCATTGAGACTTCTTTTTCAACATAATTAATATCAAATAAATCTATTGACAAAAAAACTATATATGGAACGGAAACAATACTTATTAAACTAGTAAAAGCCGTAAGAGATATAGAAAGTGCAACATCTCCATCTGCAAATTTAGTTAGGACATTTGAAGTTACACCTCCAGGTGCAGCTGCAATTAACATAACTCCCAAAGCTAACTCTATTGGGGTTCTTAAAATAATTATTAAAAGATATCCTATAATTGGAAGAACAATCAATTGACAAATTAAACCAACAAAAAATTCTTTTGGATGTTGAAAAACTCTTGTAAAATCTTTCACCGTCAAAGACGCACCAAGCCCCAACATTATAATTGCTAGTGCAAACGGTGCTATTGTTGTTACTATACCCATGACCCCCATTGTATATTGCAACGTGTATAATCTAATTTAGATTTATGAAATTACAAGAAGATTTAAGATTTTTCGAATAAATTTAGCTTTGTATCTAAAAATTTCTGTCTGATAGGGTAAAATTTTTCTAAAATTCATAGATGTCAAAACATACTGTTTTTTTTCATTCATCTTAATTAGGTCCTCTTTAATCAAATACTTACATTTTCTGATTATTGTTGCTCGAGGAATTTCTGTCATATCAGAAATTGACATTGCACTTATACCTGAATTTGTTCCTAGATTTTCTATTAGGATGTTATTGGTAGTAAAATAATCTAGTGAAGGTTTTTGATTATCTGTAGACAATTGTTTTTTAACATTTAAAGCTTGATTCATGCAAATTGTTCCCCAAATATGAAATGTAACTAAATCTTGAAAAAATTTGTGATATCCAATAATCAATGGTATTTGCATTCTATAAAACCATCTCCATGATAATGTAAATCTTTTTTTGATAATATTTTCAATTGTTTTTTGATCAAGTTTTTTTGAATAAATTTTCTCTTTATTTAAAATTTTATAAACTAAGTAAATATATTTTGATGATAATTTAATTTGACTCACAGGCTTAACAAAAGGAAATGCTTTTCTATCAATAAGGATTTTTTTTTTACTACGAGTTATTACCCCTTCTTTTTCAAGCTCTAAAATTTTTCTTCTTACAGTTTCCTTAGGTAAATCTAATTTTTCACAAAGCTCAGTAATACTAAATTTTTCAATCTGCAGGTATGTTTTTGCGTAATATTCATCATAACTATATTGAACATTCATTTGATCATAAAATTGAAGAGTTTTTTCAATTAAAGAAATTACAATCATATATTTGTAGTGATCATGGAATGACGCATAAACACTATTCATCCAATTCCATTGATGAAATATCCAATCCTTACTCAGATCTGAGTAATTAGACATTATCGAGTCGTATACTTGGTCATCGGTGAGGGTCTTAGAAAAATCTATCTCTTGAATATTCATAAAAATTAATTTCTATTAATAGAAACCCAATTTGGACAGTTGTCAAATAATAAGTGACCCAATCTGAACTATAGGTGTTTTGTCTCCTAATCAATACTGTGATTAGTTAGACTATGACTAAAAAAGGCTTTGATGCGGAAATATCTTTAGATAACACCCCCAATTTTAAAGAAATTGCTGATAAGCCTTTAGAAATTGAGGAAAATCAAATCAAAAAAGTTGATATCAACGTTTTAAAAGCAAGAGCTCAAGCAATTAAAGATAAAGAAAACAGAAAAAATATTTCCATATTTGTTTTTTTTCTGATTGTCATAGGTGCTGCTGGTATTTATTTATCAATTTAAAATTTGAAAAATTCTAACTTTAATGATCTAATAGATTTGTGAAAAATACATTCTCATCAATTACAGACAAACTCGTCGCTAAATATAAAGAGCCTGTAGGTGATGAAAATATTAAATCTACAAATATAAATGTTTTATTGAATAGAGTAAAACAAGATCGAAAAAAAGAGGGTAGAAAAAAATTATTGTTTACTGCCGCAACTTCATTAGGTGTTGTTTTATTTGGTATTTTAGTATTTTAATTTAATACAATCTTTGAAATAATCATAAACTCATTTGCAACACTTTTTAAAAGTAGTATAAACCGTTAATTGAGTTGGCGGGGTAGCTCAGTTGGTTAGAGCGCGGGACTCATAAGCCCGAGGTCAGTGGTTCGATCCCACTTCCCGCTACCATAAATTTTATAAAATTTTTTTTAATTTATCTAGACTCATATCTTGTCTTAAGGGATATTTGTTTGTTTTCTTTATAACAACTTTCTCAATTTTTTGATTGTATGATTTTGCAAAATTATATATTGACTGAGGTTTTCCACCAATATTTAATATTCCTTTTTGATTGATTATTTTTGGTAGAATTTCAACTAAATCTTCATGAAACATATAATTGGAAATAAGGTTAGAAAAAGCTTTTTTGTGTATAAAAGGTTTTTCAGTCATAGTTATTCTTAAAATAAGTGAATTTTTATACATTAAAACTGAACACTCCCCTCCAAGTTTTGATAAACCATAATTGTTAAAAGGTTTAACTGGATCTGTTTCTTTATAATTCCCTTTTACTCCTTCGTATACATATCCTGTAGAGAAATAAATCATCTTAATATTTGACTCACTACAAACTTTAACTAAGTTCGCAGTTCCAATTATATTCAAATCGATACTTTTTTTTATATTAATCTCATGAGATTTCATCGGTCTCGATAAACCAGCGGTATGTAAAATAATATCTGGTTTAATCTTTTTAATAATCTTTTTTATATTTTCAATTTTGAGAATATTACATTCTTTTTTAGATACAAAAAAAAGATTTAATTTTCTATTTTTTTCTTTTAATATTCTAGCAAATCTTCCATCACCACCTGTAACTAAAATTTTTTTTTTAGACATATTTTTACGAGATAAGATTATTTAAATATTTAGAATAATCACATTTACCATAAAATTTGATTGATTCTTTAATTTGTTTTTTACTTATCCATCTTTTATTTAATGAAATTTCCTCTAAACAAGCAATTTTAAATCCTTGTCTATTCTCAATTGATGATACAAAATTTGAAGTCTTGTAAAAATCATCAATGGAACCTGTATCTAACCAAGCACCTCCTCTTCCAATTAAATCAGCTGATAGTTGATTTTTCCTTTTATAAATATTTAATAAATCGACAATTTCTAATTCACCTCTTTTGGAAGGTTTTAATTTTTTTGCATATTCAACTACTTTATTATCAAAAAAATAAAGTCCTGTGATTGCAAGGTCTGAAATAAATGTTTTTGGTTTTTCCTTAATTTGAATTATCTTATTTCTTTTATTTGTTTTTGCTACACCAAAAGACTCTGGTTTCAGAACCTTGTATAAAACTACTTTTGCCCCCTTTTTAAGTTGGGTATTTTGTATTAAACTTTTCGTAAGATTTTGACCATAAAAAAAGTTATCACCTAAAATCATTGCAACATTTTTTTTTTCAATAAATTTTTCACCCAGTATGAACGCATCAGGTAATCCTTTAGGCTTACTTTGTTCTTTATAAGTTATTTTAATCCCAAGATTATCTCCATTAGGTAAAATTTTTTTATATTGGCTCAATTCCCCTTTATTAACAATAATAAGGATGTCCTTAATATTTGCTAACATTAATATTGATAAAGGATAAAAAATTAGAGGCTTATCATAAATTGGCAATAACTGTTTATTTACAGCTTTTGTTAAAGGGCTCATACGCGTCCCTTTACCTCCAGCTAATATAATACCTTTTTTAATCATTTATTACCTAATCTTTTTATAATATCTCTTTTAGAAAATGATTTATAGTAAGACTTATTATTTAAATACCAATCAAATGTTAATTTAATACCTTTTTTAAAACTTGTTTTGGGAACCCAACCTAATTTTTTTTTGATTTTATTACTGTTCAAGGCATATCTTATATCGTGTCCAGGTCTATCTTTAATAAAATTAATCTTAATTTTATTTCCCAATTCAATTATTTTTTTGGCATTTTTTAACAGTTCATATGTCACTTCTAAATTACTTAAATTTTTATTAGAGCCAATATTATAAAATTCACCAGATTTACCCTTCAAAAAAACTTTTATTAATGCTTCACAATGATCTTTAACATAAATCCACTCTCTTGAATTTCTTCCTTTTCCATAAATTGGTAATGGTTTGTTATGAATAATATTGTAAATTAATTTTGGTATGAGTTTTTCAGGATGTTGTTTAGGCCCAAAATTATTTGAGCAATTTGTAACTATTGCTTGTAAATTATAAGTTCTAACATATGAGCTAATTAAATGATCTGATGCTGCTTTACTAGCAGCATAAGGAGAACTTGGATTGTAAGAATATTTTTCATCTGATCTACCAGTTAATACATCGCCATATACTTCATCAGTAGATATATGAAT
>NZ_CVSS01000052.1 GCF_001180185.1 Candidatus Pelagibacter communis
TACATCTAAGTGCAAAGGTGGATGTATAGTTGAACATATAGATACAGGATCTTTCATGTTTTTCTCCAATATTAAAAACCTCATCAGGATGATTAACTCTAGAATATGAAATTTCTTGTAAGTGAACTAACACGTCAAGCTCATTATTTACATTAAAGAAACAACCAAAAGAGCTATAACCTTTTACCTCAGCATTTTTAATAATGTCACCAACCTTGTACTTATCAATAATTTTTGCTTTATCCTCTTTCTTAAAAGATGATATAATTTCTCGTCTAGATACACAGGCATTACCTCTGACTTTATCTAATTTTATAAGTGCGAACTTTTGAGGTTCGTTCATTAAATGGCTAATGTCTTTAAGAGGTTTATCGCTTATTTGTGACCCTGGTAAAAACATTAAAGATCCTGTATCTATATGTTCAACTATACATCCACCTTTGCACTTAGATGTAATTTTACCCATAATGGGCTCATTTTTTTCATAAGCTTCAACTAATTTATCCCATCCTTTAATCTTTTGAGCCTTACTAGCAGATACAAGCACTTCTCCGTTTTTGTCCTCGATTTTTTCTAATAATACTGAAATTTTTTCTCCCACTTTGATTTTTTCACCTAGACCCATACTTTTGAGCTCGTTGATATCAAGAACTGGTTCACTCTTAAGACCTTCAACAAATAGGAAAACAAATTTTTCAGTAATTTTATTTATTTTTCCTTCAATTATCTTTCCTTCTTCAATATTAATCTTTGAGAGTTGGCTGTTTAATAATTTTTCAAATTCTTTGGAGGCTGGGGTTGATAGATCTTTGTATATTTCCATTAATAAGTTAAATTCCAATCTGTTTTTTAAAAAACACAGACTTTTAGATAAAATTGATGTTTAAATCAATAGGAAATAATAATTAAAAAAACAAATTATATTAATCTTATAATTAGTATTTTACAGGGATTTTGGCTACCTTTTAAGCTCCTCTATATTTTTTAAAAATGATGGAAAAGAGGTTCTAATAGAGTTTTTGTCATATATTTTCCAATTCCCCCCAAAAGTTAATGCAGCTACCACACTTGTCATAAAAACTCTATGATCTTTAAGATAATTTTTTATAGTTATTGTTTTATTAACAACCAAATCAGGGTTACCAAAAATTTTTATGGAGTCATTATTTGAAATAGTTTTTACACCCATCATTTTCAAAATTTTTACACCCCATTTTAAACGCGGACTTTCCTTTTGATTTAATTCAGATAAATCTCTAAAATATGAAATTCCTTTAGCTTTAGCAGCAACTAAGAAAATTACCAAAAATTCATCAATTGCCGAACTATTTAAATAAGTTGGACATTTAATTGCTTTAAGAGATTTTATACTTTCAACGTAAATATCCGCAATTTTTTCTCCTTTATATTTTTTTATATTTCTTAAATAAATCTTAGCTCCCATTAATCTTAAAATTTTTATAATACCAGTTCTTGATGGATTTATATTAACATTTTTAACTTTTAATTTTGAATTATTAGATAAAATTGTAAGAACTAAAAAAAAAGCGCTAGAGCTAATGTCAGTAGGGATCTTATAATTTAATGCTTTATACTTTTTTTTACCAGTAATTCTAATTACATCAAAAGAATTTTTTTTTTTTATTTTTATTGGTAACCCCAAGTATTTGAATAATAGTTCACTATGATTTCTTGATTTTTTTGCCTTAATAATTGTTTCTCCACTTGTATTCAATGCAGCAAGCATGACTGCGGTTTTGCATTGAGCTGATCCTTTGTCTTCAGTATATTTAATTGGTTTTGGTTTTGTTGTACCTTCAATTGTGATTGGAAGTTTTCCAGAATTTGTTTTGAATTTTGCACCAAATTTTTCTAGAGGCTTAGTTACTCTAAAAAAATCTCTTTTTGATAAACTTTGGTCTCCAATAATTTTAATTTTATTTTTTGCGTGAACTAATAATCCCATAATTAGTCTTCCAAGGGTTCCTGAATTTCCTGCATTAAGAACTATATTTTTTTTATACTTAAATCCATTTAGACCCAATCCATTAATTTCACATTTATCTTTTGACAATTTAATTTTAACTCCAAGTTTTTTTAAACATGATAATGTACTTAAAACATCTTCAGACCTTAAAATATTTATTGATTTTGATTTACCTATTGCTTGCGAAGCTAATAATGCCCATCTAATTGATAAACTCTTGTCTCCCTCAATTTCTAAAATTTTATTAAACGGTTTGATAAGTCTTTTAATAATGATTTTATTATTCATCATTTATAAAATTAACTTATTTTAAACGAGTCTCCAAAATATGCATTTCTAGCATCTATATCTTGAATCAAATTAGATGGCGTTCCCTGTGCAACAACCTTACCGTTATGAATTATTGCTGCTGTATCTACACAAGCCAATAAGTCTCTTGCTTGATGATCGCACAGTATAACAGATATATTATTATCGCTTTGTAAATTTACAATAATTTCCTGAAGTGTTTTGATTGTCATTATATCCAGAGCAGCAAATGGCTCATCTAGTAAAAGTATTTTCGGATCAGAGACTAATGCTAAAGCAATTACTAATTTTTTTTTCTGTCCTCCAGACAAAAAGTCAGCTTTGATATTTCTTATAGAATCTAATTCAAATTTTGAAATTAACGAATTGATTTTTTCTTCTCTGTAACTAGAATTTGTTATAGTAATTTCTGCAATAGCTTTTAAGTTTTCATCAACTGTCAAATCATGAAAAAATCCTCCATTTTGAGGCACAAAGCCAATCTTAAATTTAATTGCTCTTTGGTAAATCGGATATTCATTAATTTTTTTTGAGTCGATTATAATTGACCCATAATCTGGGGAAACTAAACCAATTATCAGATTGAAAATTGTTGATTTACCAACTCCATTTGGGCCCAATAATCCTAAAATTTGTCCATTATTTAAATGTAAATTTAGATTATCTAAAATTATTTTTCTTCCAAATTTTAATGAAATCTTTTCTAATCTCAGAATTGCATTCTTATCTTTAAAAGATTTAATTCTAAATTTTTTAATATTTGACATTAGCTCAGAATTTCAATTTTTACATTATCACTATCGTCCATATATATTTGAATTTCTTTTGTGATCAAATCTATTTTTATATTGTCCGCTAAAATAGTACCTCTTAAACCTAAATACCTTACATTATTTGATATTGTTATTAAATTATTTGTAAAATCTACATAAACATTTTCAGATAAAACAGTATTATCCAAATACTCTATTCTTACATTTTCACTAAAATTTGTATTATAATTTGAGTTGTTATAGACTGCTTTCAGAGACTTTATAGTTAATGGAATATTTTTGTCGTCAATAAAAGTTCCTATTACATTTTGCATATTTACTATTTCTATATTATTTTCATAAGTAATTTCACTTAATTCAGAAGAAATAATATATTGGCTGTTATTTTCTAATTTTATTTCATATTTTAAATTCTTTATAAGGTTATTTTGGTTATCTTCTGAAATAGGTACTTCAATTAACTTTTTTTGAGAGATTAATTTTTCTGGCTCAATTAAATAAATGTTGTAAAAGGTAATACAGAGTATGACTATTAATAATAGAAGTGCTATCTGAATATTTCTTTTCATATATTACTTTAAGATATTTAGTAAATTATGAATATGAATTACACCAATTATTTTCTTTTTATTTTGATTTTTAAAAACACAAACATTTGTTATTTTTCTTTTATTCATTTGAGTTAGAATTTCTGAAGCAAGCATGTTTTCCTCGACGACATAAGGCTTCTTTGTCATAAAAAGCTTAATCTTTAAATTATTTATAGCTCTTTTTTTTTGCATAAGTCTTTTCAAGTCGCCATCAGTAAATACCCCAACATTTAACCCTAAATCATTTTTAACAACCAAAAAACCCAGTTTCTTTTTATTAAGAACCTTAAGTGCTTTTTTCATTAAATCATTCTCCTTCACAAAAGGAATTCGATTTTTTGTTAACATAATATCAGATGCTGTTTTTAATTTATTACCTAAATTTCCTGCTGGATGAAATTTTTTAAAATCTAATCTACCAAAACCTTTTTTTTTCATTAACGCAATTGATAAAGCATCTCCTAAAGATAACTGAGCTGTTGTGCTAGAGGTTGGGACAATTCCATATCCAGACTCTCTTACTTCAGGAATAAGTATTTTTATATTGGCAGATTTATATAAATTAGAGTCTTTATTTGATACAATTCCTATTAAAGTAATTTTATTTGATTTTGCATATTTAATAATGTTCTTTAATTCATCTGTATTTCCAGAATAACTTATCAAAATTAAAATATCATTTTTTGTAATTCTTCCCAAATCTCCATGAGAGCAATCACTAGCTGAAATTGAAAATGATGGAGTTCCAACAGAAGATAAAGTTGCTGAAATCTTTGAGGCTATTCTACCACTTTTACCAACGCCGCAAATTATCACTTTTGATTTACATTTATTTATCACTTTTACAGCTTGATAAAATGAATCGTTAATTGAATTTTTTAATTTTTTTAATGCTTTAATTTGAAGATCAATAACATTTTTTCCAATTTCATTAATTTCATTTTTCATTTTAATGTGACCAGATATCATCTTTAAACAAAGCTAAATCTAAATCTACCCTTGTTTTTAAAAATTTAAGACAGTCCTTATAAAGCTCAATTCTATTTTCCCTTTTTAAAATTTTTACTAATTCATCATGAATCTTATGTAAATAGATGACATCATTGGCACAGTATTTTAACTGAGCGGGAGTTAGCTCACCTCCAAAATCTGAATTTTGAAATTGTTTACTCACATCAATATTTATAAATTCTTTAATTAAAGTTTTGAGAGAATGGTTATCAGAGTAAGATCTTGCTAACTTTGAAGCAATTTTGGTATCAAAAATATTATTAGTATCCGTTTTTAAATAATGTTTTATATAAGAAATGTCCGCTCTTCCAAAATGGAAAATTTTGGAAATTGCAGGATCAGATAAAATCTTTACTAGGTTTGGAGCATTATAGCTATCTCTATCAAGTTGTATTATATGTGCATCTGAATTTCCAGATGAAATTTGAATAAGGCACAAAGGGTCTCTTCTAACATTTAAACCCATGAATTCACCATCCACAGCTATAACATTGCCTAATTGTAAATCATCTGGTAAATCGGTTTTGTGAAGTTTAATATCAATAGTCATTTATAATATATATATATGAAACCTAAAAATTGTCTAATTTTTGGTGGTAGTGGCCAAATTGGGAGACACTTAATAAGAAAATTAACTAAAAATAATATTAAAGTCACTGTTGTAACTCGTAACATTCATCAAAAAAGTTATCTTATTAAAACCCAGGGAAATGCTGGATATATTGATGTCGTAGAAGCAAACATTTACGATGAGGTTAAAATAAGAGCATTATTTTCAAAAGCTGATTTGTGTATAAACCTTATAGGTATTTTATTTGAAAAAAAAAAAGGAAATACTTTTTATAATATTCATACTCTCTTTCCTAGCCTGTTAGCTAAACTAGCCAAAGAATTTAAGTTAAAAAGTTTCATTCATTTATCTGCTTTAGGAATTAACAATGCAGCTGATAGCAATTACGCTAAGAGTAAGTTAGAAGGTGAAAAAAATATTCTTGATAACTTTCCTCTCGCAACAGTATTGAGACCCTCTGTGGTATATTCAGTGGATGACAATTTTACCACAAATTTTATGACACTCTTGAATAGACTTCCTATTTTTCCTTTGTATTATTCTGGAAAAACAAAATTTACTCCCATTCATTGTTCAGATTTAACAGACATAATTTATCATGTAGTTTCAAAAAATATTAATTCTAAAATTATAGAATGTGTTGGTCCAGAGGTGATTACATTCGAAAACATAATTAAAAAGCTTTTGAAAGCAATTAATAAAAAAAGAATTTTAATTCCTATGCCATTATCTATAGCAAAAGTTTCTGCAAAATTGTTTCAATTAATGCCAAATCCATTATTAACAGAAGATCAATTAAGATTATTAAGATATGATAATATTTTATCAAATAAGTATAAAAGTAATTTTGATTTAGGTATACCTAGTACGAGATATTTTGATGAAGAATTAAAAAAATATTCTTATATGTGGAGAGAGGGAGGGCAATTTTCAATTGAAAAATATATTTCTAAAGAAAATACCTAATTTTAAATAAAAACTTTAACCAGATTGTAGTTTTTTTTCGATAAATTCTGGAACTTCTTCTTTGCCTGATGCCTCTTCTTTTTTACCTTTTGGTTGGTAAGCATAAAGTAAATGTAGTTTACAATATGAAAAATCTTTTAACGAAGATCGTCCACAAAAATAAAAATTTTTTTCATCTGGATGTCCTATGGGCCATTTACAAGAATTTTCATCTAATTCCTCTAATTGCTTTGGATTTTCTGGTTCAAAGTCTTTTTCGATTATTAATGATTTAAATTTACTTTTTCTGGTCCTTTTAGATTTAATATTACTCTCTTGCACTGAAGACTCAAAATTTTTAGTAGAAGTAGCAGTTCTCGTTTTTATTTTAGCAGATAAATTTAGTCTATGAGCTTTACCTATAACTGCATTTCTACTTATTCCACCAATTATCTCAGCTATTTGGCTAGCAGTATTTCCTTTGCCCCATAATTCTTTTAATTTTGCTACTTTTTCTTCAGTCCAACTCATAATTTTCTATATCTTGTATAAGATGACATGATAAACACAATATAAGGTTATTTTGTTAAAATAAACAAGATTAATTTAATCTTTATCAACAACTAATTAAATACTTAATTTTTCAATCGAAAATTGTATTTAATTATTTTATTTTAGGAGATTAAAACATTATTCTTATGAGCTATCTTGTTAAAAATTACAATCGAAAAAAAATATCTTTCAAAAAAGGAAAAGGAAGTTTTTTATATTCAAACAATAATCAAAAATATTTAGATTTTGTTCAAGGTATAGCTGTTAATTCATTAGGACACGCTCATCCAAAATTAATTAAATCACTATCTAAACAATCAAAAAAACTTTGGCATGTTTCAAACGCTTTCATTATTCCAGAGGGAGAACTATTAGCTAAAAAAATTGTTAAAAAAACTTTTGCAGATTTTGTTATGTTCCAAAATAGTGGTGCAGAAGCTACAGAGGCAGCAATTAAAGTTGCTAGAAGATATTTTTATTCAATTGGTAAACCAAATAAAAATAGAATTCTATGTATTCGAAACTCTTTTCATGGAAGAACCATAGCAGCTATATATGCAAGTGGATCAAAGAAAATGATAGAAGGATTTGGTCCTAAGGTAAATGGTTTTGATCATTTTGATTTTGGAAATCATCAATCGCTTGAAAAAAACATCACAAAAAATACAGCAGCGATAATGGTTGAGCCTATTATGGGTGAGGGCGGAATTAAGATTATCCCAGATTGGTGTTTGAAAGAACTTAGAAAATTATGTAACAAAAAAGGTATTTTGTTAATTCTTGACGAGGTTCAATGTGGCATCGGAAGAACAGGTAATTTCTTTGCCTTTGAAAAATCAGAAATTAAACCTGATATCGTTCCGATTGCAAAAGGTATTGGTGGTGGATTTCCAATTGGTGCAGTTCTCATGAATAAAAAGGTTGCAAAAAGTATGACAGCGGGCAGTCACGGTTCAACTTTTGGAGGAAATCCTTTGGCTATGCAAATAGGTAATACAGTTTTTGATATTATCTCAAAAAAAAGTTTTTTAAAAAATGTAAAAAAAAATTCAATTTATTTTTTGAAACATTTGAACAATATTCAAAAAAAATATCCAAAAATTATTAAAGAGGTTAGAGGCAGAGGTTTTTTAATTGGCTTACAGGTTCACAAAGATCAGTCAAATTTCATAAAAAGATTGTATGAAAACAAATTATTAACTATTAGAGCTGCTGAAAATGTTGTGAGAATTTTACCACCACTTAACGTTAAGAAATCAGAACTAGATTTGGCAATTAAAATAATCAACAAAGTTTGTTCTAGCTATTAATTTTATGAAACATTTTATTAACCTTAAGGATATTCCCACTAAAGATTTGCGGAAAATATTAATGCATGCAAAAAAAAGAAAACAAACAAGATCTGAATTGAATACATTGCAGCTTGACAAAGATGTCCCTTTAAAAGGAAAATTATTAATTCAAATGTTTGAAAAGTCTAGCCTACGAACAAGATTGAGCTTTTATCTTGCAATTAGACAACTTGGAGGAGGAACAATTACTCTTAGATCAAATGAATTACATATAGGATCAGGTGGCGAATCTTTAGAAGATACCGCTAAGATTTTATCTACTTATGGTGACGGATTTATGTTAAGAACGAATAGTGATCTCAAAATAGATAATTTCAAAAAACATTTATCTATACCAATCATTAATGGTCTATCTCCCTCTTCTCATCCAACCCAAGTTTTATCTGATATTTTTACAATTGAGGAAATTAAAAAAAAAGATATTTCCAAATTAAAGATTGCTTGGGTTGGTGACTCAAATAATGTTTTAAATAGTTTAATTGCTGCATCTGTAAAATTTTCTTTCAAATTAAATATAGGCTGCCCAAAAAATTATGAACCAAAAAAATTTATTTTAGATTGGGTTGAGAGTAAGAAAAAAAAATTGTTTATATTTAATAGTGCAAAAAAAGCAGTGGAAAATGTAGATGTCATTTTTACTGATAAAGTTATTTCTTTAAATGATAAAGTAAACAAAAAGAAAAAGATTAAAGATTTCAGAAATTTCAAAATTAATAAAAAACTAATGAGCCATGCAAAAAAAGATTGTATATTTTTACATTGTCTTCCAAGAGGTAATGAGGTTGAAGACAAAGTTTTCAAAAGTAAAAATTCTAAAGTTTGGTTACAGGCTCTAAATAGAGTTCATGTACAAAAAAGCATTTTGCTTTATTGTTTTGGTAAATTGAGATAATAAAAATTTACATGAAGAGAGGGCTTATATTTAAATGTTTTCTTATTTTATTAATTACTGCTTCTATATTTATAACTATAGATTATTTATTTGGAAAAAAAATTGATAAAATAATTAGAATTAAAGATGACGAGAGGGTTTATCGTGTTCAAAATGAATATTTTCATCACGGGTTTTTAAAAAATTATTCAACAAATAAAGCTCGTTGGGGTAATAGATTTT
>NZ_CVSS01000053.1 GCF_001180185.1 Candidatus Pelagibacter communis
TCTTGAATTACCTTTCTTTTTTATATCGTGCAAAGCAGCAGCAGTGGTTATGAACGCATCCATCAAACCTTCAGGTATCTCAGATCCATCATTTAAAATTATTGAGGGATTAGTCATTAGGTGTCCCACGTTTCTAATTAAAAGTAAACTACGACCATGTAATTTTAAACCCTTGCCATCTTTGGAAATATAACTTCTATTAGGGTTCAATTTTCTTTCAAAAGTTTTTCCCTCTTTTTCGAATTGACTTACAAGGCTTCCTTTCATTAGACCCAACCAATTTTTATAACAAAGCACCTTGTCATTTGCATCTACTGCTGCAACGCTATCTTCATTATCACAAATTGTGGAGACAGCGGATTCTAATATTATATCACTTATACCAGCATGATCTTGTTGTGCACTAAAAGCTCTGGGATTTTTTAAAATTTCTATGTGAAGATTGTTATTTTTTAAAATAATAGCTGAAGGATTATCAACTTCTCCACGGTGACCTACAAATTTATTTTTATCTTTTAAATTTGTAACATCAACCCCTTTTAATATTTTTAACTCTCCGTTTTGAATAGCCATTCCTGTAATTTTTTTCCAACTAAAGTTATTTAATGTGAAGTATTTGTCTAAAAATTCTCTTCCATATTTTATAACAAATTCTCCTCTCTCTGGATCATATCTCTGTGATGTGCTATCCTCAGATTGTTCTATTGCATCAGTCCCATACAAACTGTCATAGAGACTCATCCATCTAGCATTTGCAGCATTTAAAGCGTATCTTGCGTTCATGATTGGAACTACAAGTTGCGGGCCTGCAATTTTTGCAATCTCATCATCTATATTATTTGTTTCAATTTTAAAATCAGGCCCTACCTCTTTTAAATAACCAATTTTTGATAAAAATTTTTTATATTCATCATGATTAAGTTCATTACTTTTATTTTTGATATGCCATTCATCAATCTTTTTTTGAAATTCATCTCTAATTTTTAATAACTCTTTATTTTTTGGAGCTAGTTCATGAACAACTTTGTCAAAACCTTTCCAAAAATCCTTAGGTAAAATTTCAGTATCTTTCAAAAGTTCATTATTGACGAAATCTAAGAGTTCATTAGATACTTTTAAATTATTTACTTTGGTATATTTGTCTTGCATATCACTTCTAATTGCCCCATCTGTATTTTGGCCTGAGAGTTTTTGCTCCTTCGGCGGAAATATTTTCCTTTCCAGAGTGTTATGCTTCGTCGGTCCATTATACCTGAGAGTTTCCGGGGTGGTTGCTCCTTCGGTGCTAAATTAATAGTCTCTCCCGACAAAATCAAACTTACTATTATATATTTTGATGTCAATTGATTATTATAACATTAACATTTTATTGCCTTTTTTGACACATAAGTATTAATTAAACTCTAATGAAAAATTATTTAAATTTTGAAAATGAAATTAAAGATCTAGAGGATGAGCTTGAGAAATTAAAAGATCCTTATAATCAAGATGGAATATCGGAAGTTGATACAAATAAAATTTCAAAAACTCAAGATGAATTAGATAAAAAGTTAAAAGAAATTTATTCATCTTTGAATCCTTGGCAAACCACAATGGTTGCCAGACATGAGGATAGACCAAAATCAAAATTCTTTATAGATAATTTATTTGAAGATTTCATATCTTTAGCAGGAGACAGATATTACGGTGAAGATAAATCAGTTATTACTGGATTTGCAAAATTTGATGGTCAATCAGTTTTAGTTATTGGTCAAGAGAAAGGAGAAAATTTAGAATCTAGAATTGAAAGAAATTTTGGGATGATGAGGCCAGAGGGATATAGAAAAACCATCAGACTGATGGAGTTAGCAGATAAATTTAATATTCCAATAATATCATTTATAGATACACCGGGGGCATACCCAGGAGTCGGGGCTGAGGAAAGAGGACAAGCAGAGGCAATTGCAAAATCAATTGAATGTTGTATGAAATTAAAGGTTCCTACAATAGCCATAGTAATTGGAGAGGGCGGTTCGGGTGGTGCTATAGCATTGGCGTCTGCAAACAAAGTTATCATGTTGGAAAATGCTATATATTCTGTCATATCACCGGAAGGATGTGCAACCATATTATGGAGAGATCCAAAGAAAATGCTCGATGCGGCTAAAGCAATGAAATTATCTGCAAAAGATCTTTTGGAGCTTAAAGTGATAGATGAAATTATTCAAGAGCCTTTAGGAGGAGCTCATAGAGATAGAATTTTAATATTAAAAAGTGTTAAAGAGACCATTTCTAAAAATTTAAACTTTTTTCAGCAAATGTCATCGCAAGAAATCTTGGAACAAAGAAAAAACAAATTTCTTAAAATTGGAAGAGAGAAGGGTTTTATTAGTAATCTCGAAAGTTTGAGTTCTTTAGAAAATAAAAAAAACAACTTGGAGCATTTTTTTTATCAAAATAAAAAGAATTTTATGTATGTTATTGGTTTTTTAATGTTATTAACTCTTTTAATAGTTTTTATCTTATAAGGCTCCACAACAATTTTTAAATTTTTTACCTGAAGCTTCACATCTGTCATTTCTTGAAATTTTTTGATTTTTTTTCAAAATTAAAAGACATTTAGGGTTGTTTAAAATATTGGTTTCTTTTTTTAAATTTTCGTTTGCTGGAGGCTGTTCAACAACTTTCAAATTCATTAAAATTGTTACATAATCTAACTTTAATTTATCAAGAAGATTTGAAAATAGTTCAAAAGCCTCTTTTTTATATTCAATTAAGGGGTCTCTTTGACCATAAGATCTAAGACCAACAACTTGTCTTAATTGTTCTAAATATTGAATATGTGATTTCCAATTCATATCAATCGATTGAAGTAAAATTCTTTTTTCAATTTCTTTTGATTGACTTTCACCTAAAAATTTTATTCTTTCATTTCTCATTCCAATAAATTTACTTAATATTTGTTTTTTAAAATCAATATCATTTAGTGCGCATAGCTTTTCAAGCTGGTTATCTTCTAGACTCTTACCCATTAAAGTCTTAAGTCTAGTATTAAATTCTTTACTCTTTGGATTTGATACTTTTTGAGACTTAAATCTTATTAAATCATCAATTATTTCATTTAAAAAATCTTCTGAATATTGAAAAATCTCTTCACTACTTATTGCATCATTTCTTTGAGAAAAAATTACGTGTCTTTGATCATTAAGAACGTTATCAAATTTAATTAAAGTTTTTCTTATGTCAAAGTTTCTGGCTTCAACTTTTTGTTGTGCTCTTTCTAAAGCTTTATTAATCCATGGATGATCTATACTTTCGCCATCCTTTAACCCTAATTTTTCAAGAATATTGTTCATCGACTCTGACCCAAATATTCTCATGAGATCGTCTTCAAGGCTAACAAAAAATATTGAGCTTCCTTCGTCACCTTGTCTTCCCGATCTTCCTCTTGCTTGATTATCTACCCTTCTAGACTCCATTCTTTCTGTACCAATTACAAATAATCCACCCAAGTTTTTAATTTTTGCTTTAGGAATAAAAAGAGGAGTAAGAGTCAAACAAGGGCAAACAATAGGATATGTTGGT
>NZ_CVSS01000054.1 GCF_001180185.1 Candidatus Pelagibacter communis
TTTTTATCTTCACGTGTAAAATAATGAGGTGTCTTTACTTGGTCTTCTCTTTTCCATTCATAAAATCCATCTGCAATTGCAACACATCTAAAGTTCTTAATTAATTTTTTAAAAGATACTTTTTCATCAATTGTTTCTAGTCTTGCATTTATCAAAGCTTTAAATTCTTTATCTTTTGCCCAGCTAGGTATCAAACCCCATTTTAAATTCTCTAAAGTGTTCCCGTTTTTATATTTTTTAATTACTGGAAGATTTTGATAAGGATGAGCGTTATAATTTTGAATATCCTTTACTTGAATTGCAGATTTAACTATCTTTTCAGTTTTTAAAACTGGGTTAGTAATTACGTATCTTCCACACATTTTAATGAATTTTTATGTGATTTAACCAATTTCTTATTTCATGAGTTCTATTTTCAAAATCAAGTTTTTTATCCTCTTCTTTTATAAAATTTAAATGTTTTTGAAATTCATCCTCATTATTAAAAACTTTATTTTTTAATATACGGTCTTTTCTAGCGCTCGATAAATTTATCATCTGCCAATATTCATAATCAGGATGGTATTGAAGCCCCCAAATTTTAGAATTTCCTGATGTAAAATATAATCCCATCACATTATTTACTTTGTCACTAGATAACAAAGTAGCTCCTGGAGGAATTTCACAAACTTCATCATAATTAAATGCTGGAGAAGTAAATTTAATTTTTTTATTCTTATAAATAAGGTTTTTTTTACCTTCTTCATTAATTTCTATATCTGATGCTATACCTACATGTGCTCCTTTTTTTCCTGGGGATACTTTTCCTCCTGCTGCAACTGAACAGACTTGTAAACCCCAACAAATAGCTAAAATCTTATTTTCATGTTTAAAACAATTGGATGCAAAATTTATATGTTTCTTAATTTCTTCAGTCATATCGTTTAATCTCATAGCCCCTCCAGTAAAAATGATTCCATGATACTTTTTAATATTTTCTAGTGCAGTTTTTGTCTCATCGTCTCTTGCAGGATTTATAATTTCTATTTTTGAATTCGGTTCTAATTTTAAAATTAAATTTTTTAAGTTTTGCGAACAAGATGCTTTTGCAGCTTTCACAAAAAATTCATTATTTTTTGGATCATTCCCTTCAACGATTAGAATATTTAAATCAATCATTAAAAAAGAGTTCCTGACATACTGTACTGATACATTGCTTTCATATCAGCCTCTGTAAGTTTTTTAGGGTTTCCGCCAGTAGAAGGGTCTTCTAAAGCCATTTTTGATAGACGATCTATTTGTAGATCCTTTTCATTTATTACTTCAGATAGCTTATGAGGCATATCTAATTTTTTTCTTAATTCTAAAACCCAATTAATAAAACCACTAAACGATTTATCACTTAACTCCAAATAATCACAAATTTTTAATATTTTATTTTCGATAACATCTTTATTAAAAGTTAAAACATAAGGCATAAAGATTGCATTTGATAGACCGTGATGAACATTGTTCAAGGCGTTTACTGGATGACTTAATGAATGAATTGCGCCTAATCCTTTTTGAAAAGCTGTCGATCCCATGCTTGCAGCTGTTAACATATTCATACGCGCTTCTATATTTGACCCATTATTGACTGCTTCAAGTAACCATTTATTAATTAATTTCATACCCTCTAATGCAATTCCATCAGCCATAGGATGATATCCTGGTGCGCAATAAGCTTCTAAATTATGAGCAAGTGCATCCATACCAGTTGCAGCAGTCATTTTAGGAGGTAGACCTACCGTTAAAACAGGATCAAGAATAACAATTGATGGTAAAAATTTTGGATGAAAAATAATATTCTTAACACCTGTTTCTTCATTTAAAATTACTGATGCTCTTCCTGTTTCTGAACCAGTGCCAGCAGTAGTTGGAACTGCAATGATAGGTGCTATTTTATCTGAATTGGCTTTAGTCCAATTATCCCCAACATCTTCAAACTCCCATATAGGTAAAGTTTGACCTGACATAAATGCTACTGCTTTTCCTACATCTAATCCGCTTCCACCGCCAAAAGCTATTACACCATCACAATCATTTTTTTTGTAACTTTCTACACCCTCTTTTACATTTGTTCCTGTAGGATTGCCTACTACATTGGAGTATAGTTCTGCACTTATTCCCTCACTTTTTAGAATTGATAAAGTATTATTAACAATATCAGATTTTGAGAGACCTTTATCAGTAACTAAAAGAGGTTTCTTAATATTTAAAGTTTTACAAGCAGAGCCAATATCATTAATTCTATTTTCACCAACCCACATTGTTGTTGGATAATTCCAGTTATATTTTTGCATGTTATCTATTTACTGTTTAAGAAATATTTGATGATATATATCATTTAATAAAGTAAATTTAACCAAATAATTATGCAAAAAACAATAAGTCCAATAGACAACCAAATTTATATCGAGAGAGAATATCACTCAGATAAAATCGAGGAAACACTTAGCAATTCTGTTATAGCTCAAAGAAGTTGGGGTTATTTAAATGTCAAAGAAAGAGTTGAGTTATTAAATAAATTTGTAGAGGATTTTTTATCAAAAAAAGAGGTTGTTGCTGAAGAATTATGTAGACAAATAGGAAGACCAATTTCACAAGCAGCTGGTGAACTTGGTGGTTTTAAAGAAAGAGCTGACTATATGTTATCAATTGCTGAAAAAAAATTGGCTGATATTGATGTTACAAAAGATAATAATTTTAAAAATTTTATTAAAAGAAGACCTCTAGGAGTTGTGTTTGTAATTGCACCATGGAATTATCCTTATCTTACTGCAGTTAATTCAATTATTCCTGCTATGGCAGCAGGAAATTGTGTAATATTAAAACATTCTGCACAAACTCCATTATGTGCTGAACAGCTATATCAATCAGCTCAAAAGACTTTACCTAAAGATGTTTTTAACTTTTTGCATTTAAATCATAAAGATGGATTGAAAGTAGTATCAGATCCAAGAGTAAATTTTGTATCTTTTACCGGTTCAGTAAAAGCAGGTTATGAAGTTCAAAAAGCAACTCACACAAAGTTTATAGATATGGCGTTAGAACTTGGAGGTAAAGACCCTGCTTATGCAAGATATGATTGTGATTTAGAAAAAACTGTTGAAAACTTGGTTGATGGCTCTTTTTTTAATTCAGGTCAGTCCTGTTGTGGAATTGAAAGAATTTATGTAGATGAAAAGATTTATGATAAATTTTTAGAGTCGTTTATATTAAAAACTTATAATTATAATTTTGGTAATCCTTTGAAAAAAGAAACAAACTTAGGTCCAGTTGTCAAATTATCTGCAGCTGAATTTATAATCAATCAAATGAATTCTGCTATAAATAAAGGTGCTAAAAAAATGATTGATGAAAATAAATTTAATTACCCAAAAGAGCACAAGAATTATCTAGTTCCTCAAATTTTAACAAACGTTAATCATGAAATGAATTTTATGACAGAAGAAACTTTTGGACCTTGTGTTGGAATTATGAAAGTGAGAGATGAAAATGAGGCAATTAAATTGATGAATGATAGTCCTTATGGTTTGACAGCATCAATTTGGACAAAAGATATTGAAATTGCTGAAAAAATTGGAAATCAAGTAGAAACTGGAACTTTTTACATGAACAGATGTGATTATCTTGATCCAGCATTATCTTGGACTGGTGTTAAAGAAACCGGAAAAGGATGTTCATTATCTGAAGTTGCTTATGAAAAACTCACAGCTCCTAAAAGTTTTCATTTAAGAAAAGAGCAATAGATGGAACTCACTTATAAAGGTAAAAACGCAATAGTTACTGGAGCCAGTGGTGGCATGGGATTAGAAATATCAAAAATGTTATCTGAAAATAATATTAATGTTCTTATGTTGGATATTCAAAGTCCAAGTAAGTCATATTTATCTGAAAATATAAACTGCATATATAAAAAAGTAGACGTAACTAAATTGAGAAAATTAAAATCTATAATAGAAAAATATTTTAAAGAAAAAAAAAGTGTTGACTATTTAATTAATACTACAGGCGTTCTGTGGTTTAATAAGGATGTGTCAGCAACAGATATAAAGCCTGAAGTTTGGAATAAAGTTTTTGAGATTAACTTAAAATCTATGATGCATTTATCAAAAATAATTATTCCATTAATGAAAAAAAATAATTTTGGTTCAATGGTTCATATTTCCTCTGTAGACGCTTTGTCTGGTGATGATAAGCCACAAGATGCATATGGTGCATCAAAAGCTGCGATGATTAGGCTTTCAAAATCATTAGCAATTCAGTTTGCTTCTAAAAATATTAGATCAAATACAATTTTACCTGGTCCAATAGAAACCGGTATGCAAAAACGTTGGAAAAAAAATCCGAATGCAAAAAAAAATTTAGAAAAATTCATTCCACTTCAAAGGGTTGGGAAACCTCAAGATATATCTAATACTTGTATGTTCTTATTGAGTGATCAGGCTAATTATATTACTGGAACTGAAATTATAGTCGATGGTGGGATTACTTCAAAACCTTAATATTTAATAAGGCGCCTAATTAAAGGCGCCTTAAATTTAATTATTATCTGTAAGGATATCCGGCTTTTTCCATTGTTGCTGCATATAATTTAAATGCATCAACAACTTTTTTAGCTCTTGGACTAATCTTAGAAGTCTCATCCCAGAATTGTTCAGAGTCCTTAACTACCTGACTCCACTCGTTTGCTGGAAGACTTGTAAGTTCCATTTTCTTACCATTAACACGAAGGTCAGCTTCACCACCCCAATACCATACTTGTCTGTAGTAATGAGAGTCATTAATCGACATTCTGTAAAGAGCTTGAAGTTTTGGACTTAATTTATCCCAACTTTTTTGATTAGCAAAATATGATCCAAACCATGCGCCTGTCACTGAGTTAGTTAGTGCATATTTACAAATATCAGCCCAACCTACCTCGTAAGCTTCAGTAAATCCACACCAGCAAACACCATCAAGTTCTCCAGTTTGCATAGCAACCTCAACATCATCCCATGGTACAATAACAGGAATTAATCCATATCTTGCTAAGAACTTACCTGCTGTTGGAACACCAAACACACGTAGTCCTTTCATGTCAGAAAGTTTTGTTATTTTTTTATTTACTGTAAATAAATGACATGGGTCCCAAGCACTAGTGCTTAGCCATTGAACACCTTTTACTTCACTGTAAGCTTCATCCCATATTTCATTTAAACCATAATATTTAAATAAAGATGGAACATCTAAGCTGTATCTAGTTGCAAATGGAAAATAACCACCAAAAACCTGAATATCTACAGGTGATCCCATTGTGGCATCATCACTCTGTACAGCATCAATAGTTCCTGCTTGCATTGCTCTAAACAATTCATCTGTAGGAACAAGTTGATCTGCATAGTAAAGTTCAATTTCCATTTCACCGAATGCAGCTTTATTAAAAGCTTCTATTTGTGGCTTAATAACATGTGCACCAAGTGGAGCACCAGAATAAGTCTGTAGTCTCCATTTGATTGGATTTGATGCAGAATAAGCATAAGGGGCTTTAATAGCTGTTGCTCCTGCTGCACCTAACGTTAGTAAACCTGCTTTTTTAATAAACGAACGTCTTTTGTTCGTTATTATTTTTTTATTTTTTTTCACTTGGTCTCCTCTCGTTTAATAAATATCTAAAAATATTATTATAAATTAAAATCTTAATAAACTTAATTATCTATGAAAACTTAATGAAATTTAAAAATAAATTAAACCTTAAGTTGAATTATCGAGATAAATATTTCTCTGGCATATAAGTTGCGATTTCGGGAAAAGCCATAACGATTGCTAAACCTATCACCATAATAAGAACGAATGGAAGAATAGATCTGTAAATGTCTTGAAGAGTAATTTCTTTTGGAGCCATCGCTCTCATTAAAAATAAATTGTACCCAAATGGAGGTGTCATGTAAGCAATTTGGCATGTTATTGTGTAAAGAACTCCGTACCATATAGGGTCAAATCCTAATGAAATAATTAAAGGCACATAAAGCGGTGCAACAATTACTAACATTGCTGTATCATCTAAAAACATTCCCATTAAAATATAAGATAATTGCATCATTATTAACACTCCCCATGGTGTTAAATTCCATCTTTCAATAAATAAAGTTTCAATTGCACGTCCAGCTCCTAAACCATCGAACACAGCTCCGAAAGTTAAAGCAGCTAATATGATCCACATGAACATACAAGATACACCTAAAGTCTTTTTAAGAGTATTTTCTAAAACTTGTCTATTAAATCTTCTTTTATAAATAGCTGCTAAAGTTGCTAAAAACGCGCCAACAGCTGAACATTCAACTAAACTTGCTATTCCCATTAAAAATAAACCTGTCATGAAAAAAAATATTAAAAAAGGAATTATTCCAGCTTTGAGCAACCTAATCTTTTCAAGAGAACTTACTTCTCTCTCTTCTTTTTTCAAAGGGGGACCAAGTTCTGGCTGTAATTTACATCTTACATAAATGTAAATCAAAAATAATGTGGCCATTAACAAACCTGGTAAAATTCCAGCCATCCAAAGTTTACTTACTGGTTGACGTGCAATCATACCATATAAAACCATCACCACACTTGGTGGAATAAGAATACCAAGAGAACTTCCAGCTTGAACAACTCCTGTAATCATTCTTTTATCATAGTTTCTCTTTAACATTTCAGGTAAAGCTATTGTTGCTCCTATTGCCATACCAGCAACACTTAAACCGTTCATTGCAGAAATAGCTACCATCATAAACATTGTTCCAATTGCTAATCCTCCCTTTAAGCCGCCAAACAACACATGAAACATCTTATATAAATCATTTGCGATGCCGGACTCAGAAATCATGAAACCCATATAAATAAATAATGGTAATGTTAACATTGGATACCATTTAAAAAGTTTCCATGTAGCTGTGTAAGGCATTTCCATAGAGCCTTCACCCCAGATTAATAATGCTGAAGCTGCTGCAACAAAACCAATAGCTCCAAAGACTCTTTGTCCTGTAAACATCATTACAAGCATTGTTATAAACATAAATAATGCTATGAATTCGTAACTTAAATATTGAGCTAACATTATTAAATTTTTCTCTCTCTCATTTTGGCAATATCTTTAAACAAAGTTGAAAATGCTTGAAGTAACATTAATAAAATTCCTATTAGCATTAATGTTTTAATTGGCCAAACATATGGTGCCCATGCTGTGAATAATTTTTGTTTTGTTTCGATTGTATAAATCAAACTTGTTATTGAACCAATAAACAATAAAACTAAATAAAAAATAAGGAAAACACTGGTAAAGATATCCATTTTTGCTTTACCTTTTTTTGAAAGTTTTCCATAAAATAAATCCATTCTAACATGATCATCTGTGATCATTGAATATCCACCACCAAGCAGATAATAAGCAGTTATAGTAAATTGAGCCATTTCTATAATCCACATCAAGGGATAATTAATAATATTTCTTGTCACAAAAGATAAAATAAGGAGAAACATCATAAAAAAAACCCAGTACATGACAAATCTTCCAACTTTCTCACAAATTAGATCAACGTATTTTACATATGAGGATATAAATTTTGGCATCATCAAATATTTTTTTTAATTTATAAAACAAATGAAATTATCTTACAAATTGAAATTAAATTAGTTCCTCTTGTATTAGTTCCTCTATTTGTTTAATCATTATTTTATGGGATTTCATTGAGGGGTAAATTTCCAAGGCTTGTTGATAACTTTTAATTGCTTTTTCATAATTCTTAAGCTTAATATTAACTAATCCTTGACCCGATAAAGCTCCAAAATGTCTGCTCTCTAATTTGAGTACCTCATTAATATCCCTTTGTGAGCCTTCATAATCTCCTAATAAGTATAAAACAGTTGCTCTTTTATTCCATGCCTCTGCCCAAGTTGGATCAAGTTTAATAATTTTAGAAAAAACATGGACTGCCTCAACGTACTTTTGAGATAAAACTAATTCTGATCCTTGATTTAATATTGTTGTTAGTTTTTGATCTGTTGGATGAGTGCTCCAAATTTTCCAAATTTGTTGCTCTGTTTCATAAGTCAATTTTGAGTTTAAATTTTTAAGGTCATCAAATAGTCTATCTAACTTGATGTCTCTTTCATTAGCTATTGAGACGCCAGTAGTGATAAATAAAACAAAGATAATAATTCTTCTCATTCGAATTTATTCAAAAATTTTGTTAATTAGTGATAATTGACCTATCTTAAAAACAATTGCATCTTTTTTGTTAAAACCATATTTTTCTGCGTTTTCTTTAAATCGTGCTGGCGGCTCCATTATTGGTTCTAAAGACAAAACAAACGTACCCCAATGCATTCCTAAAACTTTTTTACTTTTTAAATCTTTTGCAATACTAAGTGCTTCCTCTGGATTAGTATGGTAAACAGATTTATCTTTATAGGGCATTATTGGATAAAAATTATATGCTCCAATATTTATTATTGTAAGATCAATTGGGCCATATTTATCACCTAAATCTTTATATATATTTCCAATACCAGTATCACATGCAAATAAAATTTTTTTTTGTTTATATTCAATTAAAAAATTACCCCACAATGTCTTGTTTGTATCAGTCAAGCTTCTTTTTGACCAATGCACTGCAGGTAGAAATGTAATTTTTAATTCTTCATTTATCATCAGACTATCATACCAATCCATTTCATTCACATCTCTGTATCCGTTTCTAGAAAAATATTTACCAAGTTTTAATGGTAAAATGACCTTTGCTTTTTTAAATGGGAATCTTTTTACTGTCCTAATATCTAAATGATCATAATGGTTGTGAGTTAGTAAAAATAAATCAATATTTGGGATTTCATTAAGGTTTAAAGCTGGCTCTGTAAATCTCTTAGGACCAAAAATTAGTGGTCCAGCATTTTTTGAAAAAACAGGATCAGTAATTATTGTTGAGTTGCCTAATTTTATTATAAATGATGCGTGTCCAATCCATAAAATATAGTCATCATTTTTAAATTTTTCTAAATCTGAAATAACTTTCCTTTTATCAACGACATGTTCTTTTGGAACAGTCATATCAAGTTTCTTTTTTTCTTTTAAGAATACTTTATATGACCATTTTATATTTTCATCTCTTTTTGGTGATCCTTCAGGATTTCTAAAAGTACCGTCTGATAAATGGTGATAAGGTTTATTTTCCATAGCTTTAATTGTGGAATTCAGTAAGACTAAAACAACAAAAATTCCTAAACATTTTAACATAAACTGAATTATTAACCTGCATTTAAACTTATATTAAATTTTTTAATTTTTTTATTTAACGATAGTAAATAATAATCTGTTTTTAATTTAGGAAATTTTCGATTTATAATTTTTTGTAACTTAAAGAAAGAATTTAAGTGAATTTTTGTTTCATTTTGTTCATCAAATTCCTTATTAATACTTACTATCTTTGCTGCACCACAGTCTCTGTGATTTATAATTATCAATTTTTCAATATTATGTAATGATATTGATACTGCTAAATTGTCAAAAAAAGTTTGATGCCAACGTTTAAATTTTTTGTGAGTAACTCCTACAGATGAACCGGCTATTGTAAATGCACTGTACTTTCCAATTAATTTTTTTTTTTTTAAAAAGTTAAAAACTAATGGCTGAAATCTTGGATCAATACAAGAAAGCACCATAGCTTTAAATTTTAGTTGCATTTGTTTAATTTAAAATTTTGTATTCAAAATTTTGGGTTTCCTCATTAACTTGTAATAGTTTTGCTCACACTAATAAAATTCCTAAATCTGTTGATGAATTAGATAAGTTTAG
>NZ_CVSS01000055.1 GCF_001180185.1 Candidatus Pelagibacter communis
TTAAAGATTGGTTAAATGTTATGCTCGAAACAGAATTAATTGACGGATCTCTGTCAAAAAAAATTGAGGATAAGAATTTTATAGAAAATCGTTGGGATCAAAGTGTTTTTTCAATTATATCAAAAAAAAACGACTTTTATAAAATTTCAGCCTCTGAGTGTGAGTGGGCAGAGGACGGCCAAAATCGTATTTGGCATCATTTAAATAATTATCCAATTATTGCAAAAAGAGACTTAAAAAGAAATGTTTTTTTAAGATTTATTAATAGACAAAAAAGAACGTACAGAAGATATAAAAATTACTTAATTAAAGTTTTAAATTTAAATCACAATAACTAATTTATTCAGCAATTATAATTATATCTTTTTTAAATTTATAAGATAAAATATAAATGTAAAAATTTTATAAATTTGTACTCATAAAAAAATTATACATGAAACATAACACAACATATGAAGCAGACTCCATAAAAGTTCTTAAAGGTCTCGAGGCAGTAAGAAAAAGACCAGGTATGTATATTGGTGATACAGATGACGGGACTGGGCTGCATCACATGGTTTATGAGTAGTTGTTTATAAAATTTTTACATTTATATTTTATCTTATAAATTTAAAAAAGAT
>NZ_CVSS01000056.1 GCF_001180185.1 Candidatus Pelagibacter communis
ATAATAATTTCTTATCTTTATATTATTATTTATGCTATTTCCAATATCTATGGTCAAGCTAGTGTTTAGTTCTTTCTTTAAAGCTTCTTCCTTTACAAAGATTTCTTTATAAATCAAATTTTCCTCTTGTAAAATATTTTGTGAAGATGTCCAAAATTTGGAATTTTGATTAAATGAACATCCAGCAATCAATAAGATCAAAAGAATTAAAAAAAGATTATTCACTTAAATCTCTATTCAATCTTTTTTGTGACTCTATCTTTAAGTCTTGATTAGCATTTTCTAATAAGATTATTTGATTAAAAAATTCTTTTGATTTTAGTTTTTCATCTTTAGCAAAGAAATATTCTGCCATCAAATACAATGCGTGTGATTTCCAAACACTATTTGAATTAATTATTGGGTTAAGAATTTCTAATAATCTATTTTCATCACTTGTATCAGCATTATATAATGCTTTCTTATAGATTATCAAATTTTTAATCTCTTGATTTAAAGGTGTCCCCTCTATAACAGAATCAAATAATTCATTAATTTTTATATCATCTGTAGTAAGCTGATTATCAATTATGAAATATAGAGAAAGTGGTGAATAAGTTGAATCATTTTCATTTATGAGATCAATTAAAGCATTTTTGGTGAATTCTTTATTTTCCTCTGAATACTCAGTTACTAATGAGTTATATTGATCAGAAATTTTTAGCTTTTTTTTTATCTTTATATTCAAAATAAAGAAAGAAACTAGCTATAAATATTACTGCCAATGAAAATATTGTAATTAATAATTTTTTATTATTTACAAAAAAATTTTTAATTTTTTCGTTCCGTGTATTTGCATTTATAATTGCTGTATCTTCATCCATAATCAAATCATATTTCTTAAAACATACTGCAGTATTCCACCATTTTTGTAGTACTCAAGCTCATTATTGGTATCTATTCTACATAATGTTTTTATTCTTTTAATTTCTCCTGAGACATACTTTATTTCAATTGTTACTTTGTCTGATGGATTTAATCCTTCCTCAATTTTTTCAATTGATATCAGCTCAGAACCTTTCAAATTCAAATTTTTTCTATTTACATTTTCTATAAACTGTAAAGGTAAAATGCCCATGCCAATTAAATTAGACCTATGAATTCTCTCAAAACTTTCAGCTATTACAACTTTAACACCTAATAATTTTGTTCCTTTGGCAGCCCAATCTCTTGATGATCCAGTCCCATATTCTTTGCCTCCTATTACTATTAAATCAGTGCCTCTTTTTTTATACTCAACAACAGCATCATAAATTGGCATTACTTTTTCCTCAGGATATAATTTTGTAAATCCACCTTCAGTTCCTGGTACCATCTCATTTCTTATTCTTATATTAGCAAAAGTACCTCTCATCATAACCTCATGATTTCCTCTTCTTGCACCATATGAATTGTAATCTTTAGGTAAAATTTGATGCTTCATAAAATACTCCCCAGTAGGACTCTCTTTTTGAATATTTCCAGCAGGTGAAATATGATCTGTAGTAACCATATCTCCTAAGATAAGCAATGGTCTAGCGTCTTTAACTTTTTTAAATCCCTCAGGTTGATCTGGTAAATTGTCAAAGAATGGAGGTTTTTTTACATATGTAGAATTTGCCTCCCATTTATATATACTACTTTTTTCAGTTTTAATTTGCTGCCATTGCTTAGGTCCTTCAGAGACATTTGAATATCTTTTAATAAACATGTCCGCACTCAATGATGATTTTAATTTATCTTCTATTTCTTTATTTGTTGGCCAAATATCTTTCATAAAAACTTCTTTTCCATTTTTATCTTTTCCAAAAGAATCTTTATATAAATCAAAATCCATATGGCCAGCCAATGCGTAAGCAACAACTAAAGGGGGTGATGCTAAATAATTAGCCTTTATATGAGGTGAAATCCTTCCCTCAAAATTTCTATTTCCAGATAAAACAGATACTGCATAGATATTTTCTTTTTGAATTGAATCAACAATATTATCAGCTAGTGGCCCAGAATTTCCTATACATGTAGTGCAACCATAACCCACAAGGTTAAAACCAAGTTTGTCCAAATAAATATTTAAACCAGCTTTTTCTAAATAATCTGTAACAACTTGAGATCCTGGCGCTAATGACGTTTTTACCCAAGGTTTTACCTCAAGGCCTAATTCAACGGCTTTTTTTGCAAGCAAGCCTGCACCAATTAAAACATTGGGATTTGAGGTATTGGTACATGAAGTTATTGCAGCAATTAAAATTGATCCATCTTTTATATCGTAATCAGTATTAGCAACTTTAGAAACTGAGAATTCTTTCTTGGAAGTTATTTCTTCAAAACTTTTTTTAAAGCTTTGAGAAGCATCAGTCAACAATACCTTATCCTGAGGTCTTTTGGGTCCAGATATTGTTGGAACTATAGTAGACATATCCAAAATTAACTTATCAGTAAACTCAATTTCATCACTTGCCCATAAGCCCTGAGCTTTGGCATATTTCTCTACAATTTTTACAGTTAAGTTGTCTCTACCAGAAAATCTTAAATATTTAAGAGTCTCATCATCTATTGGAAAAAAACCACAAGTAGCACCATACTCTGGTGCCATGTTTGCAATTGTTGCACGATCAGCTAATGTTAAATTTTTTAATCCTTCTCCATAAAATTCGACGAATTTACCTACTACTCCTTTATCCCTTAACATTTTTACAACTGTCAAAACTAAATCAGTAGCTGTAGTGCCTTCTGGCATTTTGTTTTTAACTTCAAATCCGATAACTTCAGGAATTAACATTGATATTGGTTGACCCAGCATACCAGCCTCAGCTTCAATTCCACCAACACCCCAGCCTAAAACTGATAAACCATTTACCATAGTAGTATGACTATCTGTACCAACAAGGGTGTCTGGAAATAAATAATTATCCTTTTTATATTTTGCTGACCAAACCACTTTAGATAAGTATTCTAAATTCACTTGGTGACATATCCCCGTTCCAGGTGGAACAATCCTTAAATTATCAAATGCTTGTTGTCCCCATTTTAAGAAAGAATATCTTTCACCATTTCTTTCAAATTCCATTTCTACATTCTTATTAAAAGATTCTGGTTTAGCTGATTGATCTACTTGTACAGAGTGATCAATTACAAGATCAACTGCTGATAATGGGTTAATTGTATTTGGATCTTTATTTTTTTCTTTTACAGCCTCTCTCATTGCTGCTAAATCTGCAACAGCAGGTATTCCTGTATAATCTTGCAACAAAACTCTTGCTGGCCTATATGCTATTTCTGTTTTTGATTTTTTTTCATCAAGCCAATTTTTTATTGCTTCGATTTGATTTTTATTGACTGATATATCATCTTCATATCTTAAAAGATTTTCTAAAAGCACCTTTAGAGATTTTGGCAATTTTGAGATACCATTTAAGCCATTATCCTCTGCTTTAGTTAAGGAATAGATCTTATAAGTTTTATTATCAATTTCTAAATCTGATAATGAATTATATGAATTTTTTGATCCTGGTTTCATAGTTTATATATAAAATGTAATTATGCTCAAAAGAAGAAGAACTGACATAACATAATTAAAATACTTAATAAATTTCTCATTTGTCGCAAATTTCCTCAAAAATTTTCCAATAAACGTCCATAATGTTATGCTTGTTGATGAAAATAAGAAGGCAAGAACTACCACCTGGGTCGCATAGCTTATATAATTTGCTCCCAATTCTACGTATGTAGAGACAACAATTATTGCTACTGAAACACCTTTTGGATTTAAATATTGAAAAAGAAAAGTTTCAATAAATTTGACTGGATTTTCTTTTTTTATCTCACTAGATCTACTGGAAAAAGCAATTTTGTAAGCAAGATATAATAAAAACAATGTCCCCAAATATTTTATTACTAGCTGAATAATTGGGAATAACTTAAAAATATTTATTAAACCAATCGTCAGAAAAAGGACTAAAGAAGTAAATCCTAAAGTAACACCAAGGATATGAGGAATGGTTTTAGTTATCCCAAAATTAAATCCTGAGTAGGAAGCTACGACATTATTAGGCCCAGGTGTATAAGCTGCAACAAACCAAAACAATGCTATTGAGAATATTTCTGGATGCATATTCAGGCTATTGGCAATCCGTTTTCAGATTTTTGTGAAGGATGAACCAAAATTACTTTACCATCTTTGTCAATTGAGCCCAAAATTAAAACCTGTGAAACAACTCCAGCAATATTTTTTTCAGCAAAATTACATACACCAATTACCTGTTTTCCTTTTAAATTCTCTTCATTATAATAATGAGTTATCTGTGCTGAAGATTGCTTAACTCCTATTTCTTCACCAAAATCAACTTCAACGACTAAAGAGGGTTTTCTAGCTTTTTCATTTTTTTTTACAGATATTACGGTACCAACTCTAATATCAACTTTATCAAAAATATCATATGTTATTTGTTCTTTCATAATGGCTGTATTTATAATAATTATTAGTTATGAGTACAGATATTAATTTAGATGAATTATATAATAATTCAGTTAAAATTTTGACTGACCTTATAGGATTTAGAACAATTTCTGGAGAAGATAACAGTGCATTAATCAATTATTGTGAGGATTATCTTCACAAACTTGGGGCCAGGTCTTTTAAGACATTTGACGAAGAAAAAAAAAGAGTAAATCTTTTTGCCACTATTAAATCAAAAAAAGCAAATGGGGTTAAACCAATTATTTTATCTGGTCATACCGATACTGTGCCCGTAAGTAAAAGCTGGAGCACGGATCCATTTAAAGCAACTATAAAAGGTGGTAAATTATATGGCAGAGGTTCGTGTGATATGAAAGGCTTTATTGCATGTGCTTTAGCATATGCACCTATTTATTCAAAATCGAATTTAAATAGGGATATACATTTTTCATTTACTTTTGATGAGGAAACAGCATGTCTTGGTGCACCAATTTTAATTAAAGAGCTTAAGAAAAGAAATATTCAGGACGGTATTTGTATTATTGGAGAGCCGACAAAGATGAAAATTATAGATGCTCATAAAGGATGTTATGAATATACAACCTATTTTGAAGGATTAGCAGGACATAGCTCAGCTCCACATAAAGGTGTTAGTGCAGTTGAATTTGCTACAAGATATGCAAATAAATTAATCGAACTGAGAGAAGATCTTAAAAAACGAGCTCCAAAAAACTCTATATTTGATCCGCCTTTTTCTACACTTCAAGTAGGAGGTATATTTGGAGGAATAGCTCACAATGTTATCGCTGACAAATGCCACATTAATTGGGAAACAAGACCAGTAGTAAAAGAGGATGGAATTTTTTTAAATAATGAAATCGATAATTTTGCAAATGAATATCTTTTGCCTGAGATGAAGAAGGTTTTTCCAGACTCTAAAATTACAAAAAAAATAATAGGAGAAGTTACAGGATTTGATAGAGTTAAGAAATCTGAAGCTTGTGAGCTGGTTGCTAGTTTGACGGGAGATAATTCAAGAGAAGTGGTTTCCTTCGGAACAGAAGCGGGATTATTTCAAGAAATTGGAATGAGCACTGTTGTTTGTGGACCTGGCTCCATCGAACAAGCACATAAAGTCGACGAATTTATAGAGCTTAGTGAATTAAAAAAATGCTTAAATTTTTTAGATGGTTTAAACTCAATATCTATTTCAAATTAAGAAAATAAATATTAATGTAATTCACTCAATGTAGGCATTGAGTCACCTGCACCTAATTTTGTAGTTGATAATCCAGCTTCTGTTCCGAAGGAAACCACTTCTCTTGAATTATCTCCCGTCAAACTAGCA
>NZ_CVSS01000057.1 GCF_001180185.1 Candidatus Pelagibacter communis
AAGATGTTATATTACATATAAATCTAAAATATCTTTTACATTTTGAACTATAATTTCTTTTATCAGATTTAAAATTTTATCTGAGGACCTATTTATTATTATAAATTTTTCATTATCAAAAAATGACTTGTTAAAAATTTCTTCTTTGAATGAATCTTGGTTTATAAGGACATCACTTTCTTCATATTGTCTCACATTTTTAGAGAAGGCAGGTTTAAAAACAGTATCTATTTTCTCTTCAATTAAGCCTGTGTTGGGACCATATAGCAAATAATAGTTGATTTTTTTTTGTAAATTATTTTTAAGTTCAAAGTGCTTTAAGATCATTTTAGATTTATATGTAATATAACATCTTCAATAATTTTATTAATTAGATTATCTTTCACTTCTTCTTGATAATTTACTAATTCAAATTTGTTGTCTTTATTTGAATAACTAAATTGTTCAATAAATGTTTTATTTAAAATATTTTTTTCTTTTTTACTAATGATAAGATTTAATGTAATCTGTGATTTATAAGACTCTATTTGTCCTTTAGAATTTTTTGATGTTACACTCTCCTCAAATGATGTTTTTAAAGAGAGACTATTTAAATTATTATCAAACTCATTTACTTTTAATGATAAAGAATTAATTATTTTTTTATTAATATTCTCATCTCCTTCAAGGGTGATTTTGTAGTACTCTTTCTCTGTTAAATTTTTATTTACATAAATTGGTTGATAACCACAGCTTACGATTAAAAAAAAAGAGAGTATTATAAATTTATTCATTTTTATTTTACTATATAGTTAATTAGTCTATTCTTAACATAAATAGTTTTTATTGCTTTTCCATCATAAAGATATTTTTCTATTATTTTTTTTTTATTGATCTGATCAATAATTTCTTCTTCATTGGTGTCCTTTTTAATTGAAATTACACCTCTTTTTTTGCCATTCACTTGAATTACAATTTCACTGAATTCGTCTTGTAAATATTTCTTTTCAACACTTGGCCATTTTATTTCATTTTCATATTCCAATTTTTCTAAACATTCACTTGCTAAATGTGGAACGACTGGCAGCATTGTTAGAATTATTTTCTCATAGTTATTTTTTAAATTTTTGTAATTTCTTTTATGTTCTATAGTTTTTTTAAAGAAACTATAAATCTCATGATAACTTGCAATAATAACATTATATCTAAATTTTT
>NZ_CVSS01000058.1 GCF_001180185.1 Candidatus Pelagibacter communis
AATTATTTTCTCATAGTTATTTTTTAAATTTTTGTAATTTCTTTTATGTTCTATAGTTTTTTTAAAGAAACTATAAATCTCATGATAACTTGCAATAATAACATTATATCTAAATTTTTCTAAAGCTTGATTAATTTTGTTTATAATTTGATTAGTAAAAATTTCTATTTCATCATTATGTTCAATTAGATTATTTTTAGTAACTTCTAAAATTTCTTCATTAAGTAACCAAAATTTTTGGATAAACTTATAAGAAGAAATTATTCCATCGTCTGACCATTGAATATCTTTTTCTGGTGGACTGTCTGCTAAAATAAAAAAACGTACTGCATCTGCACCATATTGTTCTATAATATTTTGAGGATCAATTGTGTTTTTTTTTGATTTTGACATAGACTCTGAAGGTCCAACTTTTATCTTTTTATTTTTGTTCTTTTTTAAATAGTAATCTTTTCCATTATTTGTGAATACTTCATCTGGACTAAGCCAATTATTAGCCTCATCTTTATAAGTTTCATGACAAACCATACCTTGAGTAAATAATCCTTTAAATGGTTCTTTAATTTTTATTTCATCATTATTTAAATTTAAAGCACGCATAAAAAATCTTGAATATAACAAATGTAAGATTGCATGTTCTACACCTCCTATATATTGATCAACTGGCATCCAATAATCTATATCGGATTTATTAAAAGGTTTTGCCTCTTCTTTTGCTGAACAAAATCTCAGATAATACCATGAGGAGTCCACAAAAGTATCAAGAGTATCTGTTTCACGGGTATATTTCTTTCCGCTGAGGGTAATTTTTTTCCAATCTTCTTTTGCATCAAGTGGATTCCCATTAGTATTAATATCTATATTTTCTGGTAATTTTACTGGTAATTCATTTTCAGGAATTTTTATAATGTTTGAATTTTCGTCGTAAGCTACTGGTATAGGACATCCCCAATACCTTTGTCTGGATATTCCCCAATCTTTCAATCGATAATTTATTTTTTTTTTTCCTAATTTTTTTTCTTCCAGCAACTCAATTGTTTTTTTTATTGACTCATCAGGTGCTTTAAATCCATTCAGATAATCTGAATTTATTAAAACTCCAGGACCAGCGTAAGCTTCATCAGTAACTTTAAATGTGTCTGGTTGATCTAAAGGTCTCACAACTGTGTTGATCTGTAACTTATATTTTTTCGCGAAATCAAAATCTCTTTGATCATGTGCAGGACATCCAAAAACTGCTCCAAATCCGTAATCCATTAAAACAAAATTTGCAAAATAAACAGGAACTTCATTTTTATTATTGAGAGGATTTATAGCTTTTAAGTTTGTTTTGTAACCAATTTTTGAAGCTTGAGCGATTGACTCTTCTGTAGTGCCAGTTTTTGCGCATTCTTTTCTAAATTTTTGAAAAGCCTCATCATCTTCATAGAATTTTGCAATAGGATGATCAACCGATAAAGCTAAGAATGAAAATCCAAATAATGTGTCCGGTCTTGTTGTATAACATTTTACAATATCTATTTTATCTGAGCCTTTAATTTTGAAATCAATTTCACAACCGTAGGATTTACCAATCCAATTCTTTTGCATGGTTTTTACCTTATCTGGCCAACCATCTAAAAAAGACAAGTTAGAAAGTAGTTCCTCTGAAAAATGTGAAATTTTAAAAAACCATTGATTCAATTTCTTTCTTTCAACAATTGCTCCAGATCTCCAGCCTTTACCGTCAATTACTTGTTCATTTGCTAGCACAGTTTTATCGATTGGATCCCAATTTACATAACTTTCTTTCCGATAAACTAGACCTTTATCATATAAATCCAAAAAAAGTTTTTGTTGGTGCTTATAATATTCGGCAGAACAAGTTGAAATTTCTCTGCTCCAATCAATTGATAATCCTAATTGTTTAAGCTGAGATTTCATTGTTTCAATGTTTTTTTCGGTCCAATACCGTGGATTTAGTTTATTTTCTTTAGCAGCATTTTCGGCAGGCATGCCGAAAGAATCCCACCCCATTGGATGTAGAACATTAAAACCATTTAAAGATTTAAATCTAGATAGAACATCTCCAATTGTATAATTCCTTACATGACCCATGTGAATTTTGCCTGACGGGTACGGAAACATTTCTAAGCAATAAAATTTCTTTTTTTGTGAATTTTTCTCTACTTGGAAACTGTTATTGCATTTCCAAAAATTTTGCCACTTAGCTTCAACTTCTTTAAACTTATACCTTGATGGGCTGGACATAAAAATAAGTTTTATTTAAAATAATTTACCTGGAATTTTATATTCACCGAATTCCTCTTTAACTTTAGAGATATCTTGTGTTTCAATTTCAGCAGCTTTTTTTAATATCGCAAATTTGATTTCATTGTTTGTTGAATTATTTAGTTCATTTATTACACAATTGTTGAATGTTTAGAAAAATTGGAATATGAAAATGAAATAAAATGGCCAAGTGTTGAAAAGAAAT
>NZ_CVSS01000059.1 GCF_001180185.1 Candidatus Pelagibacter communis
TTAGGGTCATAACTCCAAGAGCTCTCTATGTTGTTGTAAGCAATATAATGATTTGAATGATGATAGATTATATAATAATACACGTAATTTAAATGAAAATGATACCGGGTCAAACAAGTATCATCAATATAATTTAATATCTAAAACTTTACATAAAATAAAACCTTTTTTAAGAGAAAATTTAATTATTACAGATTTCATATTGAGGCAAATTTGGTGGATTGGTTTAAGAAATTTTTTTAAAAATCATTCAAATCATTATATTGCTTACAACAACATAGAGAGCTCTTGGAGTTATGACCCTAAATTTAATGACAAAAAAGATTTAACTTTTATGATCCAAAATATGACTGACCTGGCATCTTATTTAAAAAAAAAAGATATTAAATTAACATTAATGATACATCCACATCCTGCAAGTATTCTATATGATACAAAATTAAGTTTGTATAAAAAAACTTGGCAAGAATTTTGCCTTGAAAATTGTGATAATTTTATTGACTCCTTTTCTCCGTTTTTTGATCTAGAGAAAGATAAAAATGAAATAATCAAAGAGTTTTATATTAAGGGTGATATTCATTTAAACAAGAATGGAAATAAATTTCAATTTTCACATTTAATTCAAAATTATAATTAACTAAATGATCAAAAAATAAGTATTTTTTATTCTTATGATATTAAGGAAGTGGGAGTGGATTATCTGAATTTTGATTAAGATATTTAATTACCGAGGCTCTATCCTTTTCTTTTCTTAATCCTGCAAAAGCCATTTTCGTACCTTTGATCCATTTAGCAGGTTTAATTAAGTAGCCATTTAATTCTTCGAAAGTCCATTCTTTTCCATAATCAGAGAGAGCCTTTGAATATTTGTAATCATTTAATGCTCCAACTTTTCTTCCCACAACATTATACAAAGCAGGTCCAATATTATTTTTTCCATCTTTGACAATTGAATGGCAAGCTGCACATTTTTTAAAAACTTTTTCTCCAGTCGCAATATCTCCTAATGCCATTAGTGCAACCATATCAATTTTATCCTCAGTTGTTTCCGAACTCGACTGATTGTCAGTTGCAGCAACTTTCTCTACTTCTACTGCGTAACCTGGTGTTTCAGGTTTTTCAACATAGAATATTACATTTGAGAGTTTATCTATTCCAATTATTAATAGTGCTACTAGTAATACTGCAGCTATTATTTTATTTATTTCAAAAGAGTCCATTTTTGATAAAAAAATTTATAAGGATCTATAACATTAAAATTTTAAAATTGCTTATATTTTACTGTACAATTTTGCCCCTCTTTATAATCTAAATATATATATATAATCTATGAAAACATTAATAATTATACCCTCAAGAATGTCAGCTACAAGATTGCCTGGTAAGCCATTACTAAAAATTAATGGTCTTTCAATCATTTCGCACGTGTTTAAAAAAGCAGAAAGTTCAAATATTGGAGAAGTTGTTGTTGCTACAGAGGATCAAGAGATATTAGATGATGTCAAAAGCAATGGTGGAAATGCTATTTTAACCTCTAAAAATCATAAGACAGGCACGGATAGAATTTATGAGGCGTTTACTCAAATGAAAATAGATGATGTAAATTATATTATGAATATTCAAGGTGATGAGCCTGATATTGACGTAGATGATATAAAAAATTTAGATAATAAAATGAAAATTAATAATTCAAATATTGGAACTTTAGCAGCTAGTATTTCAAACCAAGAAATGTACAACAATGAAAACATAGTCAAAGTAGAAATTAAAGAGTCGTTTGATAAAAATTCTTTCCCTTTTGCTAGTAATTTTATGAGAAAAACAAAAAAAAATGCTAATATTTTTCATCATGTAGGAATATATTCTTATGAAGTTCAAACTCTTCAAAAGTTTATTTCATTTGATCAATCAAAAAATGAATTAAAAAATAGACTAGAACAATTAAGAGCATTAGATAATGATATTAATATTAATGTGGCTCTAGCTAAAAAGTCTCCAATAGGAGTGGATACTGAAGAAGATTATATAGCTATAAAAAAAATTATGAAATATAAATAATTATGAAAAAAATTTACTTTCAAGGCACCTATGGAGCCTATTCTCATCTTGCATCACTTTCAATAGATCCAAATGCAGAAATAATTCCATGTAAAACTTTTGATGAATGTTTTTTGAATGCTTCAAGTGAAAGAAATTCTAAAATAGTAATCCCAGAGTCAAATAGAATAACAGGGAATATTGGTATAGAATACTTAATTTTCAAATATCGATTAAATATTTATTCTGAGTATTTTCAAAAAATAGAACATAATCTTTTAGGCCAACCAGGTACGAAAGTGACAGAAATAAAGAATGTATTTTCACATGCTCAAGCATTATCTCAATGCTCTAGATTTATTAAGAAATATAAAATGAATGAGCATGTTAGAGCAGATACGGCTGGATCAGCAGAAATGATTTCTATAAACAAAAAAAAAGATGAAGCTGCTATTGCTTCTACTTTAAGTGCTAAGACTTATGGTTTAGAAATAATTAAAAAAAATATTGAAAATGAAAGTGGAAATCTAACTAGATTTTTAGTAATGGGAAAAGATATAATGCAGCCTGAGTTTGATGAAAAAAAATATATAACTTCTTTTTTATTTAAGCTTAAAAGCAAACCAGCTGCCCTATATCAATCTTTAGGTGGTTTTGCGATCAATGGCGTGAATTTAACAAAGTTACAAAGTTATCCAGAAAAAAATTCTTTTGATTCATTCTTTTTTTTATGTGATCTAGACGGACATATTGAAGATCCAAAAGTACAAAAATCGTTAGAGGAGCTTGGACTTCATTGTCAGGATTTTCATGTTCTTGGTGTTTTTGAGGCAGACCCAATAAGGGAAAAAAAATTATAATCTTTTCTTGTAGATTAGAAAACAATACTGCTATAATAGCTGTGGAGGCTAGAGGTGGGTGCTGCTTGAACCCGACCAGATCTTAACGGAAGCAGTCGTAAAGACAGTTATTCAGGTTCTAGTCTCCTAAAAAGTATTAAAATGAATAAAAATTCAAAAGTTTTAGCTCTTAAATATAGACCTCAAACATTCGAGGATTTGATTGGTCAAAATATAGTTTCTGAGACAATCATTAATTCTATTAAAGTCGACAAAGTACCTAATGCTTATCTTTTCACTGGTATAAGAGGAATTGGAAAAACAACCATTGCAAGGATAGTTGCAAAATCTTTAAATTGTTTAAATGGTATTCAAAATTTATGTAAAGAAAAACTATGTGAGAATTGTGAGGCTATTTCAAACTCAAGTCATATAGATGTTTTAGAAATGGATGCCGCAAGTAAAACAGGAGTAGATGATGTTAGAGATTTGATTGAATTTTCAAAATATGGACCAACGTTATCTAAATATAAGATTTTCATAATTGATGAGGTACATATGTTAAGTAAACAAGCATTTAATGCATTGTTGAAAACACTTGAAGAACCTCCAGAGTATTTAAAGTTTATTTTTGCTACTACAGAAATTAAGAAAATACCTATTACTGTAGTTTCAAGATGTCAAAGATTTGATCTCTCTAGGATCAAGTCTTCTGAATTATTCGAGTTTATAAAAAAAATAAAAGATAAGGAAGGTGGTAATGCAAATGATGAAGCTTTAAAATTAATTGTGAAAATCTCAGAGGGCTCTGTAAGGGATGCTCTTTCTTTATTAGATAGAGCTTTATTAAGTGTTGAGAAAAAAAATGAATTAGATTTAAACACAACTCAGAAAATATTTGGTTATTTTGATAAATCACAATTAATAAATTTATTTAATTTAATACTCGAGGGAAATGAAAATAAAGTAATAGAGGAATACAGAAAAATTTATGACCAAGGTGTTGATCCAAAAGTTTTCATAAATGATTTTCTTGAGATCATATATTATTTTAAAAATATTAACTCACTTACACTTGAGAGCACAAATTTTTCTCTTAATGATGATGAATTTAAAAAGATAAAAAAAATTTCTGACAATGTAAACTCGGAGATATTAATTTTATTTTGGCAGTTTGCTATTAAAACTTTAGGAGAACTAGAGATTGTTTCTAATCAACATTTGTCAATTGAAATGTTTTTGTTAAGATTAATTCATTTAAAAGGCATCACACCAAAAAATGATTACAAAGATAGTAAAGTATATGAAAAAGGCAAAAATAAAGAAACTGACAGTAATATTTTGAATAAGATAATTAATAAAGAAACTATAAATCAGATAAAAAATGTGACTCAAGAAAAAAAAATAAAACCGGGAAGACAAATAGAACCAAAAGCATCTGTTGAAACAGATATAGAATCTTTCCAACAATTAATAGAAATTTGCTCTACTAAAAAAGAAATGAAACTTAAGTATGAACTTGAAAAAAATGTTAATTTAGTAAAATTCGAAAACGGTAGAATTGAAATTTCTTTTAATGATAGTTTAGATAAAGATTTTGTTAAAAATTTATCAGCTAAACTTTTAGAATGGACAAATCAGAGATGGATAATAAGTTTTAGTAAAAGACAAGGAGAAATGTCAATTAAGGATAAAGAGCAAAATAAAAAAAGAAATTTAATTCATGATGCAAAAAGCTCTCAATTGTACAAGGAAATAATTGATTTATTCAGTGACGCAGAATTAATTGATGTAAAAAATAAAGACAAAACAGATACTACAAATGACTGATTTCAGAAAAATATTAGATAAAGCAAAAGAACTAGAGTCTAAAATGAAGGAGAGCCAACAAAAAATCAAAAGTATTAGAGCCGAAGGTGTTTCAGGTTCTAATTCTGTTAAAGTAACTTTAGACGGAGAAGGGGAAATGCAAAAGATAGAAATTTCAGATGATATTTTAAATGAAAAAAAAGCAATTATTGAAGATTTAATAATTGCAGCACACAATAATGCAAAAATCCAACTAAAATCAAAAACAACAGAGGAAATTTCGAAAGCCACAAGTGATTTGGGTATTCCTGGTTTTAAATGGCCGTTATAGTTAATGCAAAATATCTCTGAAATAGATGAATTAATTAAAATAGTTTCTAAATTACCCGGACTTGGCCCAAAATCTGCAAAAAGAATAGTCTTAAAATTAGTAAACAATAGAGACGAATTGATTAAACCTTTGGCAAGTACTTTAGCACAAGTTTACAAAAATATTACACGTTGTAAATCATGTGGATCTTTAAAATCAAATATATCAGGTTGTGCTAATTGTGAGGTTATTAAAGATAAATTTAATAAGATTTGTGTTGTTGAAGATTTAGCTGATCAATGGTCAATCGAAAATTCAAATGTTTATAAAGGGTATTTTCATATTCTTGGAGGAACAATTTCTTCAGTTGGAAATAGAAAAGAGGATCTTTTAATTAACTCATTAGTAGAAAGAGTAATAAGAGATAAAATAGAAGAGGTTATACTTGCTACAAAAGAGAACAATTCACTTCAAAATGGCAAAAGACTTGTTTAAAAAA
>NZ_CVSS01000060.1 GCF_001180185.1 Candidatus Pelagibacter communis
CCAGAACCTAAGCTAGTTCCAGATGAAGAACCGTCTGAATTGTTAGTTCCACTACCTCTTCTTACAGCAGCATTTAAAGTCATACCACCAAGATCTTTGATGTAGTTAAATACTCCTGAAGAACCTACAGCACCAACTCTTCCTGATGTAGTAGTATCTAGACCATCCCAGATTTCTTCTGCTGCAGTCGGTGTTTTATCATCGATTGTAGCTAAACCTGATCCTGATCCTTGGTCAAAAGCAATTGTTCCCATATCACCCATATCAACTGACAATCTAGCTGATGACATACCAGCAAATTGGTCTTTTGATGTTTGCATGTATGAAACTGTGTAACCATTAACATCACCTGATGCAGTGAATGCAATATTTGTTTTCATACCAAATGGGTTACCAGTTGTTTCATTGTCATGTTCTGAAGTGTACGTTAATAGCGTAGCACCACTTACAGTCATTTCAGCAGCGTATGCTGATGAAACCGCAAGAGAACCAGCTAAAGCAGTTAACCCCAGTTTTTTCAAATTATTCATAATTTACTCCTTTTGTTTTCATATATGAATGTCCATAAAATATTAGATTTTCTGATATTTTGGCTAATAATTAGCAAAATTTAGTATTTTAATAATATGTGTTGCTATTATATCACACTATTTAAATTCGGCTTTAAATTAAGGCTTTTAAGCACTATTAAGTTAAATAAATGAAAAACATTTTAATATTTATTCTAATTTCAATAATGTTGAGTTCATGCGGGGTCTGGAGACCAGCTGATGCAAGAAAGGTTCCTGTTAACGCAAATGAACGTGTTCAAAAAAATATGAATGAAGGTAGAGGTTTTAGATTAGGCACTATTAATAAAAATGGTGGGGATTTTATGTTTGCATCATCAAATCCAATGTGGCGAGCAACTATGGAAAAACTCAGTTTTGCTCCTCTAGGAGTTGTAGATTATGGAGGTGGTATAATTATTACTGATTGGTTTAGTGATGGTAAAAGCACTGAAGAGTTAAAGATTGCTGTGAGATTTTTAACCAATGAAATAAGATCTGATGCAATTAAAGTTATAATTCATAAAAGGGAATGTAAAACATTCAACAATTGTGTAATAAATGAACTAAATAATTCAACAAACAATGAAATCAAATTTGCGATATTAAAAAAAGCTGCTGAAATTGAAACACAAGTATCTGAAAAAAAAAACCAGCTTTCAATATCAGATTTAATTCCAAATAAAT
>NZ_CVSS01000061.1 GCF_001180185.1 Candidatus Pelagibacter communis
AATAGTGATACATGAAGAAGCAAGAGCTTCTGCATTAAAAGCTTTTCAAAGTTTAAAAAAAAAATTAATCTTCTCCTAAAAAATGATGAATTATAGTTCTTGTCTGTGGGTTTAACCTGTGCTCAAATAAATAGATACCTTGCCAAGTTCCAATTAATAAATTCCCGTTTTCAACACTAAGAGAAATTTGGTTATTGGTTAAACTGGATTTTATATGCGCGGGCATATCGTCTTTACCTTCAGTAGTATGAATATATAACTTATCATCCATTGGAGCTAATTTATTAAAATAATTAATCAAATCAGTTTGAACATCTGGATCTGCATTTTCTTGAATGATTAAAGAAGCACTGGTGTGCTGAATGCTAAGATTAAGAATACCATTTTTAAATTTATTTTTTTTTATCCAATCAATTGTTTGATCAGTGAATTCGTATAATTTTTGTCCATTAGTGCTGATTTTAAAGTTATTAAATTTTTGTATCATAAATTAAAGTTTAAAGATGTTAGTTCATATAAACGACTAATTGTACGTTTAAATGGTTCTTTTAGTGATTTAGATGATGTCAATTCATCTAAACTCTTTTCTACTGTGACAGCAATTGGTAGTTTTTTATCATAAACTATATCAATCAAGGTTATGAAACGGTGTTGCTGATTAGAATTAATGTCGTCAAACTTTGGTATTTGATCAATTACCATAAATTTAGAAACCTTAACTATTTCAAGATAATCTTCAGCGCCTAGATTTTTGTCACATAACTCATTAAATGTAAACCTTACAACGCCCTCATAAAATTCTTTAATTAAAAATTCTCTTCCTTTGATATCAAGCTTTTGGGTAGTTTTTTTTTTATCCTTTGAAATAATTCTAAAAAATTTATTCATTTTAAAATTACTTTCTTGGTTTAGTGGAAAGAAGTATCTATCATTTTGATTCTCTTTTGATTTTCTGTAATCATCTTCAATAACAAGTTCATGCTCGACTGTCTTTTTTTTCATAATCTCAATAAAAGGTTTGAATTGATCCCGTTGTAGACCATCCTTATATAAGTCAGAAATTTGAATATTAGAGGTGACAATTATTTTTATATTCTCATTAAATATTTTATCAAATAATTTACCTAGTATCATGGCATCTACTATGTTGGTAACTTGAAACTCATCAAAATAAATTAACAAAGCTTTTGATTTTAAATCTTTTACAAATAAATTAATAATATTTTCATCTCCTTTATTCTTATTTTCATGAACAAAATCATGAAAATTTAACATAAACTCATTAAAGTGAAGTCTTAATTTTTTTTTAGAAATAAGATCATAAAAAAAATCTAATATCATCGTTTTTCCAACACCAACACCCCCGTGAAGATAAAAACCTTTTTTATAATTTTCTTTTTTAAAAAAATTCAAGATCGAAGAATGAAAATTTTTATTATAAAAATCTTGTAGTAATTTCATTGTAGTTATTTGATTTTGATTAATCTCTAAATTTTTTGAACTACAAAATGATCTAAATTTTTCCTCAAGAGTTTTTGGCATCAATCTTTTTTTGATTTAAAATCAATGCCATATTCTGATCTTGGACCCTTTCTCAAACCAAATGGACCAGAAATAAAAATAGTCATTGGTCTAGTTCCAGGCTCTAAATCAACTCTGTGATATGTATTGGCAGATCTAAATCCAATATAACCCGGTCTTCTCCAAAATTTTCCTTTCTTAGTTGTTTCCCAATAACCACCCCTAATCACAATTGTAATGTATGGAAAAAGATGATTGTGTATTCCATCACCATGATCGTCAGCTAACATTTCATGAATAAGTATATTAAATGGAAACCATTTTGGTCTATGTCTGAAAATTAAATAATATCGATTCATCCAAGGTTTTGCTAAATCATATCTGGGGTGGGAAGGGCCACGATCAAAAACAATTTTTTTACGGCCAAGTTTTTCTAATAACTTAAGAAACATCAATTTAATTTAATAATAGCATTATCTTTTATTACAAAAAGATTTTCATTTAAAATAAAAGGTCTTGATATTTTATCACTGTCTATTTTGAGACTGATTTTTGTTGGAAATTACATCTTTACAGTATCCCTGGAAGGGTACTTATTTGT
>NZ_CVSS01000062.1 GCF_001180185.1 Candidatus Pelagibacter communis
TTCAAATTACAATCTAGATGGGTATATAGTTCCAAAAAATGATGAATTTTTCTCTTAATATTCTCTAATCTATTTTCATTTTCTAGATCTTTTTTGTTTTTAAGCATTGCTGAATAACCTGATTCATCTAGAATTGTTTGCAATAATTTGATATGATTTATTTTTTTTTGCTTAATATCATTTCTCCACTTAGATAAACAATTTAAAAATGTAGATAATCCAATTTTGGTTTTTGGTTTAATCAGGTTCTCGTCTAACATTTTTTTTGATGCATTTTCTAAACATAAAGAGTTTTTTTTAGCAAATTCATGGATTGATTTAAGTGTGCCATCACCAATAGATCTTTTAGGATTATTTACAATCCTTTCAAAAGCCAAATCATCTTTATCTTGATAAACTAATCTTAGATATGCAACACAATCTTTTATTTCTGCTCTTTCATAAAATTTTGTTCCCCCTAGGATTCTATAAGGTAAACCAATTTTCAAAAATCTTTCTTCGAATTCTCTTGTTTGAAATATTGCTCTAACAAGTATTGCAATATTATTTAAACTAAAATCTTTTTTTATTTTTTCTATTTCATCTGAAACTCCAGTAGCTTCATCTTTACCATTTTTAAAACAGTTTAATTTAATTAAATCTCCTTCTTCTAAAGTCGTCTTTAGCGTTTTGCCCACTCTGTTTTGGTTATTTGAAATTAATTGAGATGCAACTGAAAGTATATTTTTTGTTGATCTATAATTTTCTTCAAGTCTAATAATTTTTGTGTCTTTATAAACTTGATCAAATTCTAAAAAATTTTTAATTTCAGCTCCACGCCAACTATAAATTGATTGATCATCATCTCCTACGCAACAAAGATTTTTATTTTTTTGTGCGAGTAAATTTAACCATCTGCTTTGGATGAAATTTGTGTCTTGATATTCGTCAACTAAGATATATTTAAAATTTTTTGAATATATTTCTCTTATATTATTATTTTTTTCTAAAATTTTTACAACATGTAAAATCAAATCTCCAAAATCACATGAATTTAAATCAATTAATTTTTGTTGATAAATTTTATATACTGGTAAGATTGTTTTTTCATATATATCTTTTTTATTGATTACCACTTCATTTGGATATTGACCTTTGTTTTTCCATTTATCTAAGATTGCAAGAATATATCTAGGTGATAGCTGCTTAACATCTATATTTTCGGCTTTGCAAATATTTTTGATTAGTCTAATTTGATCATCAGTATCAATAATTGTAAAATTTGAGTTTAGATTCACCGCAGCTGCATGTTTTCTTAATAATTTTGCACATATTGAATGAAAAGTACCTAACCAAGATAAACCTATAGCATCTGCCCCAATTATCTTACTCACTCTTGTTTGCATTTCTTTTGCTGCTTTATTAGTGAAAGTTACTGCTAATATTTGATTAGGATACGCTTTTTTCTTTGCAATTAAATGAGCTATTCTACTTGTAAGCACTTTAGTTTTGCCTGAGCCAGCCCCAGCAACGATTAGCAATGGACCATCCAAATGTGTTACTGCTTGAGATTGTGCCTCATTGAGATTTTTTAAATAATCTGAGTTTACCATTTCAATTATTTATTTATAAACTTTCCTTTATGCAAAAAAAAAATATTTTTCAAAAAAAAATCAATAAATTAGTATTATCTATTACTAACACAATTGAAAGTTTTTTTAACTTTTTTAGAGAAAAATTTTTCTATAAAAAAAATATATCAAAAAGTATAAAGACAATCGATAAAAGAATATTTTTAGTATTAGCGATAATTTGTATCACCTTTATAAGTTATTTTTCGATACCAGCGTTCTACGATAAAAATAAGTTGAGAGCTGAAATAGAAAACCAAATATTTAGTCAATACAATTTAGAAGTTAAATTAGGAAGCTCTTTGAAATATGGCTTATTACCAAAACCACATTTTTATTCAGAAAATACGATTATCAGTTACAACTCTTATGAAATAGCAAAATCAAATAATCTAAAAGTTTCAATATTTTCAAATAATCTTTTTTCTTTTAGTAATTTAAAAATAAAAAATTTAAGATTTAGAAAAACAGATTTTAAAATTGATAGCACCAATATCAAATTTTTCACCGACCAATTAAAAAACATTAAAAATAAAAAACGGTTAAGCTTTTTAAATAGTAAATTATTTTTTATAGATCAAAATGATAATGTAATTTTTTTTTCAGATATAAAAAATCTAAATTTTTCATTTGAAGAAAATTCATTAAAAAAACTTGAATCAAAGATTAAAATTTTTAATATTCCTATAAATATAATTTCTGAGTTAGATAAAGAAAATAAGAAGATCATAACAAAAATTAATTCGCATCCATTAAGATTAGGTTTAGAAGGTTATTCAAACTTTGATAACGAAAAATTTGATGGTCAATTAGATTTGACTATAATTAATAAAAATAAAAAAATTTCTTATATTTTTAAAGATAATTTTCTTCAATTTAATACTAACGATAAAAAAATTAAAGGTAAAATAAATATAAAACCTTTTTTTCTGTCGACTGAATTGAATTTGTCTCCTATAGATTTTAAGAATATTTCTAAAAATGATTCAATTTTGATTAACATTCTGAAGTCAGAGATTCTTAATAATAATAATTTAAATGGAAAATTAACTTTTAATATTAAAGATATGGTAGGTGTTAATTTTTTTGAAAAAACAAAATTTATTATACTATTAGAAGAGGGAAATATATTTATAGAAGATTTTAAGACAACTTTTAATAATTTTATTAGAATTGATTTGGATGATACACAGCTAATTGTTGATAATAATAAACTTAATCTTGCAGGTTATGTGGCACTCGATTTTTTAGATGTTAAAAAATTTTTTGAACATTTTCAAATATCAATTAAAGATAGAAAATATATAAAAAAAGTAAATTTTGGTTTTTTATTTCATTTAGATGAAAAATTTATTGAAATTGAAAATTTGAAAATTGATGGAAATACAAATCAAAAACTAAATGATTTAATAAAAGATTTTAATTCTAAAAAAGAAATAATTTTTAACAAAATTGTTTTAAGAAACTCAGTAAAAGATTTTTTTAAAATAATTAGTATGGATTAATCATTTTCTTAGGATTAACAATTTTCTCATAATCCTTTTCATTAATCAAACCTGACTTAAGAGCTTCAGTTTTTAAAGTCGTGTTATTTTTTAGAGCTGACTTAGCTATTTGAGCAGCCTTATCGTATCCAATTTTTGGTGCAAGCGCCGTTACAAGCATTAATGAATTATCTAAATAAAATTTAATTTTTTCTTTATCTGCCTTTAATCCTTTTATGCAGTACTTTCCAAAATTTTTTGAGCTATCAGCTAGTAGATCTATCGATTGTAGAATGTTATGCGCAATTAATGGTTTGAAAACATTTAATTCAAAGTGACCATGTGATCCCGCCATTGTTATACCGTTATGATTTCCTATAACTTTAACACATACCATGGTTACTGCCTCAGATTGAGTAGGATTAACTTTGCCAGGCATAATTGATGAACCTGGTTCATTAGCTGGGAGAATTAATTCTCCATAACCAGCTCTTGGTCCTGATCCCAAAAATCTAATATCATTTGCAATTTTCATTAAACAAACTGCAGTAGTATTTAAGGTACCAGAAAAGTTAACTATTTCATCATGAGCAGCTAGAGCAGCAAATTTATTTTTTGTTGGTTTAAATGGAAGTTTAGTAATTTTTCTAATTTCTTTAATAATTTTTTTATCAAAACCTTTTTTACTATTTATACCTGTTCCTACAGCAGTACCTCCCTGAGCTAACATGTAAATTTCTTTCAACGCACTCTTTATTCTTTGTATACAATCATTTAATTGGGACTGGTAACCAGAAAATTCTTGACCAAGAGATAAAGGAGTTGCGTCTTGCAAATGAGTTCTTCCAACTTTAACTATTTTTTTAAATTGTGAGATCTTCCTTTTAAGTTCTTTATTTAGCAAATCAAGTGCTGGTAAAAGTTTTTTGTTAGTTTCAATTGCTATTGCAATGTGCATTGCAGTCGGAAATACATCATTTGTAGACTGTGATTTATTTACATGATCATTAGGATGAACAGGTTTTTTTGAACCTTTTTTTCCTCCTAAAATTTCAATTGCTCTATTCGCAATAACTTCATTAACATTCATATTTGTTTGAGTGCCAGACCCGGTTTGCCAAACTTTCAGAGGAAAATGATTATCTAATTTTCCTGAGATAATTTCATTTGATGCTTTTATAATTGCTTTTGAAATTCTAGGTAAAATTTGTTTATCTTTACTATGAGTAATTGCGGCTGCTTTTTTAATAATTGCAATTGATTTAATAAGAGTAGGTCTTACTAAAAACTCACCAATATCAAAATACTTTTTTGATCTTTGAGTTGAGGCACCCCAATATTTGTCATCTGGAACACTTATTTTCCCAATGCTATCAAATTCTTTTCTAAATTTCATGAATATTATTTCTTAAAGTATATACAATAGATATATATTAATTTTATTTAAACTTACAGGAGCAAAATGACAAATTTCGATAAAGTAGGAACTTTTATGAAAACTTTTGGGCAAGAAGTCAAAACAAGACCATCATTTAGCACAGATAAAATTAACAAATTAAGGCTTGATTTGATTAAAGAGGAACTTATTGAACTAACAGAGGCAATGAACACAAAAGATTTGCTAGAAGTAGCTGATGCTTTAACAGATATACTATATGTTACTTACGGAGCAGGGCATGCATTTGGTATTAATCTAGATAAGTGTTTTGATGAAGTTCAAAATTCAAATATGAGTAAATTAGATGATAATGGCAAACCTATTTATAATGAACATGGAAAAGTAATGAAAGGACCAAATTACTTTAAGCCAAACCTTTCTAAATTTGTTAGTTGATTTAAATTTCTAATTTAAAATCAACAGCTGAAACACTGTGAGTAATGCTTCCAACAGAAATTCTATTCACACCAGTTGAGGCTACAGACTTAATATTCTTAAGATTTATGTTTCCGGAAGCTTCAGTTTCATAGTATTTTTTTGCAAGTTTTATACCTGTTCTTAAATTTTTAATATTCATATTATCAAATAAAACAGTATTAAACTTTAGACCAATTATCTCCCTAAGCTGTCTCAAACTATCCACTTCGACAGTAATTTTCTTCCCTTTCTTATTTTTAATTGCAAGTTTAACTAGTTCTTTTAAATTTGAACTTGCGATATGGTTGTCCTTAATTAAAAATTCGTCACTTAAATTAAATCTATGATTTGTGCCACCTCCTAATTTAACTGCATATTTTTGAATAACTCTATAAGTTGGTAAAGTTTTTCTTGTACAACAAATTTTACATTTCTTTCCAGCTAATTTTACAAACTGATTGGTTTTAGTTGCAATACCCGATATATGAGACAAGAAATTTAGAGCAACTCTTTCTGCAATCAATACAGAATTAGCATTCCCTTTAATTATCGCAATTAAAGAATTTTTTTTTACTAATGATCCCTCTTTTTTTTTTGTAATAAATTTTATTTTTTTATCAACTTGGTTAAATGTGTATTTTGCAAATAACAATCCTGCTACAACTGCTTTTTGATTAGACACAAGTTTTGCCGTTATAACTTTATTTTTGCTTAATAAAGAAGAGGTTATATCTCCATAAGGATATAAATCCTCTGTTAATGCGAGCTTAACTCTATCTTTTATAAAAGATTCACTTAATTTAATTTTTGACACAAGGTCTTATCTACCAATTGCAACCATTTTTTCTACTGATAATCTAGCTTTGTCAATAGTTTCTTGATCCATAGTTATTTCACCAGTTTCATTTTCTAAACAATCTAATATTTTTGGTAAGGTAATTTTTTTCATATGAGGACACATGTTGCAGGGTCTAATAAACTCCACGTTAGGATTTTCGACTTGAATATTATCACTCATTGAACATTCAGTTACCATCATAACTTTTTTTGGTTGATTATCTTTCACATAATTAATCATGCCTGATGTTGAGCCAGCAAAATCACTAGCTTTAATTACTTCAGGAGGACATTCTGGGTGAGCAATTATTTTTATCCCTGGATTATTTTTTCTAATATTCTTAATTTCATTTTCATTAAACTGATCATGAACAACACAAATTCCTTTCCAAGAAATTATTTCAACATCTGTTTGAGACGCAACATACTTGGCTAAATAGTCATCTGGTAGAAATATTACTTTCTTAACTCCTAATGATTTAACAATTTTGATGGCATTTGCAGAGGTGCAACAAACATCAGTTTCAGCTTTAACATCAGCAGATGTATTTACATAAGAGACAACAGGTACTCCGGGATATTTTTCTTTTAACAATCTTACATCTTTTCCAGTAATTGAAGATGAGAGAGAACATCCAGCATCCATGTCTGGCAACAAAACTTTTTTATTTGGACTCATTAACTTTGCTGTTTCTGCCATAAAGTGAACTCCAGCCATTACAATAATATCTGCTGAAGTTTTTGATGCTTCTACAGCTAAGGCTAAAGAATCAGCTGAAAAATCCGCAATCCCATGATAGATTTCAGGTGTTTGATAATTGTGAGCAAGAATAACTGCATTTTTTTCTTTTTTAAGTTTATTTATTTTATGAATGTAAGGAGCGTGTATAGACCACTCAATCTCAGGCATAACCTTTGATATTTTTTGATAGATGCGATCTGTTGCCTCTCTTACTTCTTGATTAAAATCCATAATAAAATTTATCAATTTGAAACCTACTTGTCATTGAATTAATGTGGGTCATATTTGCGGCTATGCTGAAATTGGTAGACAGGCACGGTTGAGGGCCGTGTGGACTTAGTCCATGAGAGTTCGAGTCTCTCTAGCCGCACCAAAATCTTAAATTTTAAGCCACTCAGGAATAAAAATTTTAAAAGATCCATTTTTACCTTTAAATAGAAAATCTTTATCAAAATTCTCATCAGAAAATTTTACTAGTGCAAATGGATATTCCTCGTTAATTAAAACTTTTCCAATTTCTATATCATTGCAAAAGATCTTCTCATCTTCAGATAGCTTTCCATCAATTATCTTAATCGGCAATAATCTCTTTGAAAGTTTATTTTTTAATTTTATTCTTGCTGTATTTTCTTGACCAACATAACAGCCTTTTTTGAAATCAATACCATTCAACTCCTCAAAGTTACACTCAATACCAAATAATTTATTTTTTAACTTATCTAAATTTTTTGGAACAATCCCAAGTTTATGACACTCATTATAATAATTTTTGATATTTTCATTTTTTAATTCAAGTTTTTTTAAAGATAAATAAAGTTTTTCTAAATTAATAATCAATCTAGCACCTAAATCTTTATTTCTAGGATCTAATAATATTGGGTCTTCTCTGTATTTAAAAGTAAAACCTAAAATATCTTTTGAACCTTCTATAGATAGATATTTTTTATATCCAAAACTTGCAACCACAAACTCATTACTAAGATTTAAAATTTCTACCTTTGATCTTATTTTATATAAATTCAATTGTTTAAAAATTTCCTCAGATTGAGATTTTTCACAATCAATGAAGTAACCTGATTTATGTTTGATAACTATAAATTCATAAAGAAATTTACCCTGAGGAGTAAGCAATGAAGCAAAACAGCTTGAATTATCATTAACTTTATTAATGTTATTACTAATTAAGTTTTGTAGGAAACTTTGAGCATCTTCACCATTCACATAAAGAATAGCTCTATCTTCTAATATATAAACACTGTTATTCATATTTGATTGAAGTCTGATTTTAATATAATAACTTTTTCAATAAATGTTAGATATAATTATCAAAAATGGACAGTGCTATATTGATGGAAAGTTAGAAGATAAGGATATTGCTGTTAAAGATGGTAAAATATTTAAAATTGGCAAAGTGTCTGAAGACGCAAAAGAGGTTTATGATGCCTCAAGTAAAATTGTGTTGCCGGGATGTATAGATACTCAAACACACTTTAGAGAGCCAGGTTCAACAGATACTGAGGACCTTCATTCTGGAAGTAGAGCTGCGGTTGCTGGAGGAATTACTGCGGTATTTGAAATGCCAAATACTAACCCACCGACCGCAAATTTAAAAGAATTTCAAAAAAAATTGGACCTTGCAAAAAATAGAATGTACTGCAACTACGCTTTTTATTTTGGAGCAACAGCAAATAATGTAAGTCAATTAGCTGAATTAAAAGATTTAGAAGGATGCTGTGGTATTAAATTATTTGCAGGATCTTCAACTGGTAATCTTTTAGTGGCAGAAGAAAAAGATATAGATAAAGTATTCAAAAATAGCTCCAAGGTTGTAGCTGTCCATTCTGAGGATGAAGAAATTTTAATTAAAAATAAAAAACTAATTAAAGCTGGAGATGTGCATTCTCATCCTATTTGGAGAAGTGAAGAGTGCGCAATGTCTTCTACAAGAAGAATTGTAAGAATTGCTGAGAAGTATAATAAAAAAGCTCATGTGCTACATGTAACTACAAAACAGGAGATAGATTTCTTATCTCAACATAAAGGTAATATTACTTTTGAAATTACACCTCAACATTTAACAATTTATGCACCCGATTGTTATAATAAACTTGGAACATACGCCCAAATGAATCCTCCTTTAAGAGATAAGTCTCATTATGATAGATTATGGTATGCAGTAAAAAATAATTTGAATGATACTATTGGGTCAGATCATGCTCCACATTTAAAAGTAAATAAAGAAAAAGAATATCCAAATTCTCCATCGGGCATGCCAGGTGTTCAAACACTTATGCCTGTGATGTTAAATCATGTTAATGCAGGAAGATTATCACTCACACAACTAATTAATCTTGTGTGTGAAAATCCAATTAAAATTTTTGGAATTAGGAATAAAGGATTTATTAAAGAGGGTTATGATGCTGATTTTACGATAGTAGATATGAATAAAAAAATTGTTATCAAAAATGAAAATATTGAGAGTAAATGTGGATGGTCACCTTTTCATGGAGTTGAATTTAAAGGAACACCAGTTTCAACAATAATTAAGGGTAAAATGAAAATGAAAGACGGCAAAATTATTGGTGAACCTGAAGGCACACCTTTGAAATTTAACTAATTTTTCCTGCAAAACTATTTACTAATATAACTCCGATAACAATTAGAAATAGTCCTGCGATCGCTTGCCAGGCCAATGTTTGTTTAAAGAATATATAACCTAATATTGCTATTGTGAAAATTCCAAGTCCACTCCATGTTGCGTAAACAATCGCTATTGGTAGTTTATTAACTACAAAAGTTAAAAGATAAAAGGCAGTCAAATAAAAAATTGCAAGAGCAAAAGTCGGTAAGAATTTTGTAAAATTTTGTGATACTGGTAACAACATTGTTCCGGCTACTTCACAAAAAATTGCACCAACAAGAAATAAATAAGTTTTTATCACTATTTAATTATATTATTATTAATAAGATCAGTTTTTATTTCGTCTAATATAGCCGGGTCGTCGATTGTTGGTGGCATTTTATATTCCTCTTTATCTGCAATTTTTCTTATTGTTCCTCTTAAAATTTTACCTGATCTAGTTTTGGGTAACCTCTTTATTACAATTGCTACTTTAAAAGCGGCTACTGGACCAATCTTATCTCTAACCATTTGAATACATTCTTTTGAAATATCTTCATGACTTTTCTCAACACCAGCTTTTAAAACTACTAAACCAATAGGCAATTGTCCCTTTAATTTATCTGCGATACCAAGAACTGCACATTCAGCAACTGACTGATGTTCTGATAAGACCTCCTCTATTGCACCGGTAGACAACCTGTGTCCAGCAACATTTATTATGTCGTCTGTCCTAGACATAATCCAGATATAACCATCATCATCGATATGACCTGCATCATAAGTTTGATAAAAACCTTCATAGTTACTCATATAATTTTCTTTATACCTCTTATCAGCATTCCACAGTGTTGGAAAAGTTCCTGGTGGAAGTGGTAATTTAACAACTATATCCCCCATCTCATTTGGCTTTGCCAAAGATTGATCGGGTTTAATGATTTTGACATCATAACCAGGCACAGCTTTACATGCTGAACCGTATTTTGTTTTCATCATTTCAATTCCTGTACAATTTGAACTTATTGCCCAACTTGTTTCAGTTTGCCACCAATGATCAATCACAGGCACTTTTAATAAATTTTCAGCCCACTTGATAGTATCTGGGTCTGCTCTTTCTCCTGCAAGAAAAAGACTCTCAAATTTACTTAAATCATATTTTGAAAAAAATTTTCCCTCTGGATCCTCTTTTTTAATAGCTCTAAATGCTGTTGGAGCTGTAAATAAAGACTTTACTTTGTAATCAGAAATAATTTTCCAGAATGCTCCAGCATCAGGTGTCCCTACTGGTTTTCCTTCAAATAGCACAGTAGTGCATCCTTTGAACAATGGTGCATAGACAATGTAAGAGTGACCGACTATCCATCCTATATCACTTGCTGACCACCAAATATCTTCTTCATCTATGTTATAGATGTTTTTCATCGTCCATTTAAGAGCCACTATATGTCCACCAATGTCTCTTACTATACCTTTAGGAGTCCCGGTAGTTCCTGATGTATAAAGAATATAGGCAAATTCATTCGAATTCATTTCAACACAATCTGCTTCCTCTGAGTCTGTATGAGCTTCATCCCAACTTATTTCTTTTGGAGCATTTAATTTAACTTCATGACCTTCTCTTTGAAACAAAATCATCTTACTAATCTTATGTTTGGCTTGTTTAACTGCTTCATCTACAAGAGGTTTGTATTCCACAGTTCTGCCTGGTTCAAAACCACAAGAAGCTGTAACTAAAAGTTTTGCTTTACTATCATCTATTCTACTTGCAAGTTCATTAGAGGCAAAACCACCAAACACAACAGAGTGAATTGCACCAATTCTTGCACAAGCTAGCATTGCAATAACCGCTTCAGGGATCATTGGCATATAAATTATAACTCTATCCCCTTTATTTATATTTTGAGCTTTTAAAGCTCCTGCAAATTTCGAAACTTTTGATCTTAGCTGCTCATACGTAAAATGATTTTTGTTACCAGTTATAGGACTATCGTAAATTAAAGCGGTTTTTTTTCCTCTGCCTTGATCAATGTGTATATCTAAAGCATTATAACAGGTATTTGTAATGCCATCCTCAAACCATTTATAAAACGGAGGATTTGATTTATTCAAAATTTTAGTGGGTTTTTTAAACCAAAATATATCTTCAGAGGCTTGTTGCCAAAATTTTTCTGGGTTTTTAATAGATTGCTCATATATTTCTTGAAATTTATTAGACATAAAATTTTGATTCGAATTCCTTATTTTTTTTGATTTTTAACTTATAAATTGTATTTAATTTTAAAAAACCAATAAAATCAATGTAAATTAATGCCATTTAAGTCTTCTATAATGTCCTTTAATTTGGTAATTAACGCTCAACTTTGGCTTAGGGAAGCTTAAGCCTAGTTTATATAAACTAAAAGTAAAAACTAACTAAAGAGGGAGTTTTTTATGAAAAAACTTAAAATGTTTGCTCTTGCAGTTGTTGCCTTAACGGGTTTAACAGGAATTGCGCATGCAGCAGACGCTACGATGTTAGCCCAGGATGACTTCGTTGGAATATCTTTTTGGATAATTTCAATGGGTATGTTAGCTGCGACTGCATTTTTCTTTATGGAAAGAAGTACAGTTAATCCTGCTTGGAAAACATCAGTAACTGTTGCAGGTCTTGTAACTGGTATTGCTTTCATTCACTACATGTACATGAGAGAAGTATGGGTTATGACTGGTGACTCACCAACAGTATACAGATATATTGACTGGCTAATTACTGTGCCATTACAGATGATAGAGTTTTATTTAATTCTAGTAGCTGTAAGAAAAGCAAATTCTGGAATATTCTGGAGATTGTTAATCGGTTCATTAGTAATGTTAATCGGTGGATATTTAGGAGAAGCTGGATACATCAACGCTACACTTGGTTTCATTATCGGTATGGCAGGTTGGGTATACATTCTTTATGAAATATTCTCAGGTGAAGCTGGAAAAGCTGCTGGCAAGAGCGGAAATAAAGCTCTAGTAACTGCGTTCGGTGCAATGAGAATGATTGTAACCGTTGGTTGGGCTATTTATCCATTAGGTTATGTATTTGGTTACCTAACTGGTGGTGTAGATGCAAACTCATTAAACGTTGTTTACAACTTAGCAGACTTCATTAATAAAATTGCATTCGGTCTAGTAATCTGGGCTGCTGCAGTTAGTTCTGGAGCTGCAAGAAGCAGATAATAACTAAAATATAATTATTAAAGGGCGGGTATGTTTTCACATACTTGCCCTTTTTTTTTGTATGATTATATATAATATTAATGGCTAAAATTACTTACATAACTCATGATCAACAAACCCATACCATAGATGTTCAGAATGGACTGACTGTTATGGAGGGTGCTATTCAAAATGATATTGCAGGAATAGATGCTGATTGTGGAGGAGGCATGGCTTGTGCAACTTGCCATGTCTATGTTAACGAAAATTGGTTTGATAAAATTCCAACCAAAGAGGATGGTGAAGAAGATATGCTGGATATGGCATTTGAGCCAAAAAAAAATAGTCGACTAAGTTGTCAAATTACAGTTACAGATGAACTAGATGGTTTAATAGTCAACTTACCTTCTAAACAAAGTTAAAATGATAAAAACAGATGCATTAATAATTGGAGCTGGACCTACTGGTTTATTTACGGCGCATCAATTAAAATTAATTGGACTTGACTGCCAGATTGTAGATAATTTGGATAAAATTGGTGGTCAGTGTATTGAGCTCTACCCTGATAAACCTATTTATGATATTCCTGCAATTCCTGAGTGCACTGGGGAGGATTTAACAAATAATTTGATAAATCAATTAAAACCATTTGAAATTAAATTTCATTTAAGTGAGAGAGTAGAGGAAGTTAAAAAAGAGAATGAAAAGTGGATTGTAAAAACTAGTGGGGGCAAGATTTTTTTAACACCGAATGTAATAATTGCTGGCGGTGTAGGCTCGTTTGAACCTAGAAAATTTCCAGTAAAGGATACTGAAAAATTTGAAAATATTTCTGTATTTTATTCAATAAAAGATAAAACAATATTTAAGGGCAGAACAGTTACTATTTTTGGTGGTGGTGATAGCGCGCTAGATTGGGCGGTTGAATTATCTAAAAATTCAAAAGTAAATTTAGTTCATCGAAGAGATGATTTTAGAGGGGCAGAAGCTACTGTTGAGAAAGTAAAACAGCTAGAAAAGGAGGGGAAAATTCATCTTTTTACCAAGTATCAAATGATTGCAATTGAGGGTAAAGATAAATTAGAAAATATAGAGATACAAAGTGATGATAAAGAGATAAAAAAAATAAAAACTGACTATGCACTAGGTTTTTTTGGTTTAATTATGCAGCTTGGCCCCATAGCAAACTGGGGGCTAAACATTGATAAAAAAACAATAGAAGTAGACACAGAAAAGTTTGAAACAAATCAGAAGGGAATCTATGCAGTTGGAGATATATGTAGCTATCCTGGAAAATTGAAATTAATTTTATCAGGTTTCCATGAAGGTGCTTTAGCTGCGAGAGCATGTTTTAAATTAGCTAGACCAAATGAAAAATACAGGTTTGAATTTACTACATCATCAAAAACGATTAAAAATCGACTTGGTGTAAAAAGTGATTGAACTATTTACAGCTAATACTCCAAATGGAAAAAAAATTAGCATTATGCTTGAGGAGATTGGCTATGAATATAGAGTTACTAAAATAGATCTTGATAAAAAAGAACAATTTTCAGAAAAATTTAAAAAAATTAGTCCTTTTAGTAAAATTCCAGTAATTATCGACCATAAAAAAAATATAACTGTTTTTGAGTCAGGAGCAATACTAATATATCTAGCTGAGCAAAGTGGAAAATTTTATGATATTAAAGATAGATTAATAATAAACCAATGGTTGATGGCTCAAATGGGCTACATAGGTCCTATGTTAGGTCAACATCATCAATTTCATCATTATAATCCCGGTAAAAGTAAATTTGGTGAAGACAGATATTTTAAAATATCAAAAAGAATTTATGATGAGCTTGATCAAAGACTGTCAAATTGCAGATTTTTATCTGGTGAGGAATATACAATTGCAGATATTGCGACTTTTCCTTGGATTGCCCGTCATGAATGGCACGATATCGGTTTAGTACAATATAAGAATCTTACTAGATGGTATAATGAAATTTCAAAACGTGATGCCGTGATAAAAGGTTTTAAGTTTATGAAAAAAGATGAATTTCCACCTAAACCTTAATTAGCTCATCGAGCTTAATAATCTAAATAATGATGCAAAAATTCCGTGACCAGATAATTCTATAGCTATAATAATTATAATAATTAATATAAAGCTTTTATTCATCTGCTAAACACAAATACTAATAATAAAATCCAAAAAAAAGCATAATAAAAGTAAATGTACTTTTTTGTAAAATTATATGTTATTGGATTACCAACCAATTTTTTTTTTTTAATTTTATTGCTTTTTTTAGTCATCAGCATGAACTTTCTCGTTTTTCTCATGTTTTTCTTGTGCAGCAATCGTATATTTCGCCACAGGTCTTGCCATTAACCTTTTCAATCCAATTGGTTCAGCTGTATCTAAACAATAACCATATGTTTCATCTTTAATTCTTATAAGTGCTTTATCTATTTCAGAAATTAATTTTATTTGTCGGTTTATTGCTTTCATCTCAACATTTTTGTCTGTGTAAGAACTAGCTTGATCAACTATATCTGCAGAGATACTATTATCATCCATGCTTCCATTGTATAAAGCTTCATTGTTAGCTTTAACCAACTCTTTTCTCCATTCTTGTAATTTTATCCTAAAAAAAACTTTATGTTTATCACACATATATTTTTCACTATCTTTAGGTACATAATTTTTTGAGATTTTAATTGGAGCTTTTACTACAGTCTTAACCTTGCTAATTTTTTTAGTTTTTGATTTGGTTACTTTTCTTTTTGATTTTGTAGTTTTAGGCATTATTTCAATTTAATAGCGGGGCAGTATATTCAGCAAAATAAAGGTGTCAACATTGGTTAATTGATGTAAATGTTTAAATATGAATGTTTTTAAAAGAAATATTAATAATATTTTTTTTATTTTTGTATTGTCACACTTGATAATTTGGACCTTGGTACCAACTATTACAAATCAAAATCTACCTCTTGATACTATTGAAGCGCTGGCATGGGGAAGTAATTTGGATTGGGGATTCAATAAACACCCACCAGCAAGCGCTTTTTTTGTTGAAATATTTTTTCAAATTTTTGGTGCACAAGATTGGTCATATTATTTATTAAGTCAAATTTTTGTAATAATTTCCTTTTATTATGTCTTCAAATTATCAAATGAAATTTTAAAAAATCCTGTATTAAGTTTAATTTCAGTCCTTCTATTAGAATCTATATTTTTTTATAATTTTACTACTCCCGAGTTTAATGTGAATGTATGTCAATTACCATTTTGGTCAATTGTGGTTTATTACAGCTGGAAAATATTTAAGAATAAAAATATAAAATTTAAAGATTGTTTAATTGTCGGATCATTTGCTTCGATAGGTTTCTTATCAAAATATCTTTTTATCTATTTGCTATTTTCTATTTTTATTTTATTTTTTTATTTTATCTTTCTTAAAAAAACTATGAAGTTTGAATTTAAATACTTCATAATTTTTGAAGTCTTTATAATATTACTAATTCCACATTTAATTTGGTTAAATAATAATGATTTTATTACCCTTACTTATGGATTAAATAGAACAGATCTTGAGAACTCAATTTTTATAGATCATTTAAAATATCCAATAATTTTCATTGCTAAACAATTTGGATTATTAACACCTTTTTTTATCTTGATATTTTTATTAGTTAAAAAAATTAAATTAAGATTAAATCCTAAAGATAAAGATTTAATTTTTTTGATTTTCATAAATATTTTTCCAATTTTTTTAATTTTCATTACTTCTTTAATTACCGGATCTAAAATAAGAACTATGTGGATGACACCTTTCTATTTATTCTTTGGTTTATTAATAGTTTATATTTTGCAATTACAAATTGATCTTAAAAAAATTAATTCTTTTTTATATGGATTTATTTTTCTATTTTTTCTTTCACCAGCTTTATATTCTTACATTTCGATCAATGAAACAGATAAGAGAACTGATTATTTTGGAAAAGAAATAGCAGAACTTGTCGAAAGAAGATGGGGTCAAAATTTTTCTAATGAGATATTGTATGTTGTTGGCGATGAATGGTATGCAGGAAACTTATCTTATCATATGAGCTCAAGACCTAAATGGTTTTTAGATTTAAATAAGAAAACCAGCGAATTAGATCCTAATGGAGGGATCATATATGTTGGAAACGCAGAAATTTTAAAAGAAATATGCCCTGGAGATTTTGGAAAAATTGATAGACAGGGTTATTGTATGATTGGGACAAAGTAAGAAATTATGAAAATCAAAATTTTGATACCAGTTTATAATGATTGGCAGTCTTTATTCAAATTATTAGATGAGATTAACTCTAAATTATCAGGTATAGAAAATGAAATATCGGTAATAATTGTTAATGATGCATCGACACATGACCGTCTTGATGAAAAAAAAAAATTTGAAAATATCTATTCTATAAAAATTTTGAATATGAAAATAAACCAAGGTCATGCAAGATGTATTGCAACAGGACTAAAATATATCTTTGAAAAAGATGAGTTTGATTATGTAATTCCAATGGATGGTGATGGCGAAGATAGACCAGAAGAAATTGAGGAATTAATAAGCCAGATACGAAGTTCAAACAATAGACCTATAGTTGGAGAAAGAGTAAAAAGATCAGAAAATTTGATGTTTAAGATCTTCTACCAGCTTCATAAATTAATAACTTTAACTTTTACTGGAAAGTCGATCAAATTTGGAAATTTTACATGCTTACCTAAATTAACTGTGGAAAAATTGATAAATGAAAAAGCAACATGGAATAGTTTTTCAGGTTCATTAAGAAAAATAGAAAATAACTTAATAGCCATACCTTCGACTAGAGGCATTAGATATTTTGGTCCGTCTAAAATGAGCTTTTCAAATTTAGTAAAACACTCTTTATCAATTATTAGTGTTTTTAGAATGACAGTTTTAATTCGATCTGCTTTATTTATAATTGTTTATATTTTGATGATTAAGAGTAATGCCTCAATTATAACTGCAATACCTTTGATATTATTATTAGTTATGATCTATTCTATCTCAAGTTTATCATTGAGAGAAAATATGGACGAGTTTGAAAAATCTTTAGAAAATATTAAAAATATTGATAATATAAAATGAATTTTAAAAAATTTATATTATCAATTATAGTATTATTTTTTATTTCAAATATTTCTCAAGCAAATTTTAAGAAAATAAAAAAAAAAGCAACAGTTAATCAACCAGAAATTATTTTTCCAATTCAAAAAGACAAAAAAGGATGCATTAAAGATTTATATGTAAGTCCAGACAAGAACTATGTTTTGCCTGTATTAAAAGTCGAAGCACCTTCTGGATACGGTCTCGATAATAGATTTGATTATGCTTTAAGTAAATTTGAAGATTTTAGTTTTCCATGTGGTAGTGGAAATATAGAGGCATGTCAAAATGTAAAAAGAGTTATTTTAGAATGGGCAAAAGCTAATGCTGCCCAAAGAACTGGACCTTCTGATGGAGAAGGAAGACACTGGAACGATACTTTAACTGTTAATCTTTATATAGCTTCACCAATGATGGCAGCATATTCATTTGCCAAACAAGTTATTGACGTTACAGAAGCTGAAGACAAAATTATCAAAGATTGGTTTAAAAAGATTGTCAAAAAAAATAAACATTTAATGTATGAATATTCAAACTATAAATCAGGATCTGGTGCAGCTGGCACACCTAAAAGAGCACATAATCATGCTTTATCATCTGCAATGAGTCATATGCAATTAGGAATTTTACTAAATGATAATAAGTTATTTAGAACTGCATTTAAAAATTTTGAAGCAGCTATTAAATATCAAAGAAAAGATGGAAGCATGCCTATTGAAACAAGAAGAGGTGGGAGAGCAATGTTTTATCAAGCAAGAGCTATGAATGCGCTAGCTGTTATTGCTACGTTAGCAGAAAACCAAGGTTATAATATTTGGGATTATGAGCATAAAGGAAAAAATTATCATAACATTGTTAAGTTTTTTATAGATTTTACTGAAAATAATGAAATCGTTTTTAAGTATGCAAAAAGCATGAAGCACCCAGGGCCTGCAAAAAATTATAAAAAACAAGATCTCAATAGTCGTTCAAGTAGTAATTGGGGATGGTTATATGCCTATGCTTCAAGATTTCCTGATCATGAAAATGTACGAAGATTAAAACAATGGTCTCAAGATAAAAATAAACTTAATAGTTATCAGTGGGATATAGTTCATCATTATTTAAATATTGGTAATAGACCTTTTGGTTCAGCTTCTTGGACGGTAGTTGAAGCTAACTGTCACTTTACAAAATAAAATGAAAAAAATTATTATTTTAATTTTTATCCTTTTAACGAATAATGTATTTGCTAACCAAGAAGAGATTAAAAAAATGGTATTTAAAAGTGAAAGTTATAATTTAGGGCTAAACAAGAAAGATACCACTATCCAAGGAATTAAACTTAAACCAATTACAAAAATTGAAGCCTTTAAACATTCTGTAAAAAAGAATTATGGTTGGACAAAATATGGAATTAAAGTTGTAAAACCCTCTGATGGATTTCCAATTAGATATGGTGATACTTCAATTAGGTTTGAGCTTCGCTATGATGATTGTGGTTTTTTATTTAAAGATGGAAAAGAAAGAGATTGTATTAGATCAACACCTCATCATCGGGTCGAATTAGGTCAAGGTCAGAATTCAGATGTAAGTTTAGGATTTAAACATAAACAAGATTATTGGTACACAGCTTCATTTTATTTTCCAAAGGAGCATAAATTTTATCGTAAACAATCAGTATTTCAATTTCACTCAAGTGAAGGACCTTATCACCCACCGTTTCATTTAGAAATTTTTCCGAGGGAAGGATTAATGGCCAAAATTAGTACCTCTGAGGGAGTATATGAAGATAGAGAAAATGCATGTGGAGGAAGTGTTAAGCAAGAAATAAATTATTGTGAAAAAGCGGCACTAGATTATTTAATTATGAGTCCTGATGAGCTTGAGGATAGTTTAGGAAAATGGACTGATTTAGTAATACATGCGAATTGGGATAAACGTGCATCTGACGATAAAAAAAATAAAGGTATGATTGAGCTATTTGTTAATGGAAAAAAAAAATTACACTATGAAGGTCAATCTATGTGGGATGTTGGCTTAACTGTAATGCAATTTGGTATTTATCAGAGCAAAGAAGCAAAAACTTTTAAAGGAAAAACAGGCACATTACAGGAAATGAAAGATACACCTACGGTCATGTTTTATGATGAAATATGGGCTAAAAAGAAGTGTAAAGATCTTGAATTAGAACGATTAGGTTACTCATGTGAAAATTTAGAGAGCCAATCTGATGATGTTACTAGACCTTTCAGTGTATTTAGACATCAACAACAAGAATATATTGTTATTGTAAAAAATAAAATTGATAAAAATGTTTTAATTAAACTTAGAGGTTTTGATAAAAAAAGTTTGACCGAACAAGGAATGAAAGAGTGTACTGATAAAAATAAAGAAGGTTGTTATGTTCATTATTCGAGCCAAGTAGCTTTTGGTCAATAAATTAAGCTCTAATAGTTGGTAGACAATAAAAGTCAGCTGTATCTATTTTAGAAGAATATTGTCTTCTCATGCTCCATTTTTTATGAACACCTGCACTTGCAAGACTTAAAGTGGATCTTCCGTATCTATAATTAGTATTATCAATTGATCTCATCAAACTTTTTATCTTTTCATCTTTTTCTGAAGAAAATAAATTTTTTCTACCATCATCGTTACGTAGTCCTGTAAGCATGACACCTGCTTTCTGATATCGATATCCATCTTTGAAAATACTTTCTAAAATTGAAACTGCAGTTTTAACAGTTTCAATACTATTATTTGTTGCAATTGGAAAATCAATTGTCTTTGCATTTGAATAATAACCATAATCTCTTTGAAAAGGACTAGTTCTCACAAAAACTGTAATTGCTTTTGCAACTAAAGACTCTGATCTAATTTTTTCAGATGCATTTAAACAATAGTTTGCAACTGCTTCTTTTAATTCTTGAAATTTTTCAATCCTTTTCCCAAATGATCTTGAAACTACACAGCTTTTTCTTTTCGTTTGTGTTGTCTCTAAACCAATACATGGTATTCCTCTAAGTTCCATTGCAGTTCTAGAACTTAAAACATTAGAACATTTTTTGATCCAGGTATTAGATTTATTTTTAAGTTGTTTTGCATTATAAATTCCGTTCTTCTGATAAAACTTGGTAAGTTGTCTACCAACACCCCACACATCATTAATTTCAACTTTTTCTAAGATTGGATCTAAATTTTCTATTCCAATTAAGCTTGTTACCCCCGATTGTTTTTTCTTTGCAATATGATTTGCAACTTTACTTAAAGTTTTAGTTTTAGCGATACCAATACTAGTTGGAATACCAGTCCATTGTAAAACTGTTTCTCTAATTTCTCTTCCAACTTTTTCAACTTCAGTATCTGGAAAATTGGACAAATCTATAAATGCTTCATCAATTGAATACACCTCTATTTCAGTATTAAATCTTTTTAGAGTTCTCATTACTCTTCTAGATAAATCTCCATATAATGAGTAATTTGATGAAAAAACTTCAACTTTATTTTTAACAATAATATCTTTTGCTTTAAAGTAAGGCTCACCCATCTTGATCCCTAAAGCTTTTGCCTCATTGGATCTAGAAATGATACAACCATCATTATTGGACAAAACAACTACAGGTTTTTTTCTTATTTTTGGATTAAATAATCTTTCACATGAAACGTAGAAAGAATTACAATCAACTAAGCCTATTTTTTTAGTACGTTGAATGGATGACATAAGTCACAACTCCCCAAATAAAAACATCTTCTTCTTCATTAATTAAAATTCTATTTGAAAAATCTTTAGATCCAGATGTTAGAAATTTTTTATCTCTTTCTTGGACTAAAGTTTTAACTACAAGTTCATCATGAACATTTGCAATAACTGTTGAAAAGTTTTTTGGCTTTAAACTTTTATCAACCACCAATAAGTCTCCATCATTAATCCCAACATCGACCATGGATTTTCCTTGCACTCTGATAATGAAAGTGGCTGGAACATTTCTGATTAAATGCATGTTCAGATCGATATCTTCTTCGATATAATCAGTGGCAGGTGATGGGAAACCAGCACCAGCTTTATGTAGATAATAAGGGACTGTTAGTTTCATGTTCTTGTTTTGTTCTAATTTATAGCCCATTTATACAATGCACGCAAGAGGTTGTATTTTGAGTCCGTAATTGAATCAAAAGTGAATCAAAACGTGAACATCAAAACTATATTTTGTATGCTTGTGGATAACTTCAACCAAGGATAGTTTTAAATTCTAATTTAATTATAAAAGGAGAAAAATAATGAGTTCAATTGAAGTCAAAACTTTTGACAATCCAGACGAAAGTAACACGAATTTTAAAAATGCTAAAATAGATATTGTGAAAGTAGGAGATCAAAGAGTTATGAGATTAGTTTTACAACCAGGTTGGAAATGGTCACAAGACATCAAGCCAACAGTTGGCACAGATAGCTGTAAAGCAAAACATCTAGGTGTAATTGTTTCAGGAGCAGTTTGCGCAAAACATGATGATGGAACTGAATTAACTTATAAGGCTGGTGATGCATATTCAATAGAACCAGGTCATGATGGTTGGGTAGTAGGTGATAAACCTGCAGTAGTTTATGAGTTTCATGGAAAATGGGGAGAATAGTGAAAAAACTATCGTGTCATTGTGGTGCTATAGAGGCTGAAATAAATTTAGAGGGAGACTTAGCCAAAGTAATAAAATGTAATTGTTCTATTTGTAAAAGAAAAGGAGCAATTATGTCTATGGTAAAAAATGAAGATTTTAAAATTGTTAAAGGCCAAGATAAATTAAAACTTTATCAATTTCATTCAAAAGTTGCCAAACATTACTTTTGCTCAGATTGTGGAATTTATACCCATCACATCCCAAGAATAAATCCAGCGATGACAGGATTTAATGTTGGGTGTATTGATGAAGTAAATACTTTTGATATCAAAGATGTTCCAGTAAACGATGGTCAAAATCATCCATTAGATAAAAAATAATTTTCATGCAACAATTCAGCTTATGCTTTGGTAAGGTAAAAAAAGATTGTTTAAAGTTTATTAAATCTCAAGAGACAAAAGCCGATAAATTTAAAAATAAAGAAAGAATGATTAAATCTTTCTTAATTCCTCTATGTTTTTGGATCAGTAAAAAAGCTAAAAATAAAAGACCATATTTTGTAGGATTAGCAGGAGGGCAAGGAACTGGTAAAACTACAATTAGTTCATTAATCAGAATTATCTTAACTAAATACTTTAAATTAAATGTTTTTAGGATTTCAATAGATGATTTTTATAAAACAAGAAAAGAGCGAATAAATCTATCAAAAAGAGTACATCCTATGCTTTTAATAAGAGGAGTTCCTGGAACACATGATATAAATATGATGCTGAATTTCTTCAGAAAATCAAAAAGTAAGAAATTCAAAAGACTAAAATTACCAACATTTAATAAAGCTATTGATGATAGGTTTAATAAAAAAAAATGGTACGATTTAAAGAAGAGACCGGATGTAGTTATTTTTGAAGGATGGTGTGTTGGTGCAAAATCAGAAAAAAATACTACTTTAAAAAAAACAATTAATTCTCTGGAAAAAGCAAAAGATCAAAAACAGATTTGGAGAAAATATGTTAATAATCAATTAAAATCAAAATATAAAAATTTATATTCACAATTAAATTGTTTGATTTATCTAAAAGCAAAAAATTTTAGTTTGTTACAAAAATGGAGAATGAAACAAGAAAGAAAACTTTGGATCAAAAGTAAAGTGAAATCAAAAATAATGAGTAGAGGGGATGTATTAAATTTTATGCAAACTTATCAAAGAATTACTCAAAACATGTTTAGAAATATGCCAAAATATGCATCAGTTATATTCAATTTAAATAGTAACCATCAAATTAAATCTGCTGTATATAAAAAGAAATGAAGAAAATTTTATTTATATTAATTGGATTTTTAGCAATTATTACAAACTCAAATGCAGAAAGTTTTTCTACTGCTTTATCTAAATCTTTTAAGAATAATTCTGAACTTAATGCTGAGAGAGAAAATATAATTATTTCTGAACAAGAATTGAAAATTTCACAAGGAAATTATTTGCCAACAGTTACTTTATCTGGATCTAAAAGTCAGGAAGATACAAATAAACTTACAAACCAGTCAGGCAGTAATGCATCTATAAACGATGTAAATACTTTCACTAGATCTATTTCAATTTCTCAAACACTAATTGATTTTGGAAGAGGTGCAGAGTTATCCAAAAGTAGAATTGGTTTAGATTTAGCAAAAGCAAGACTTTTAAAAAAAGAACAAGATATTTTATTTAAAACTACTGAAGCTTACACAGGTTTAGCCTTAGCTAATGAAAAATTAAAGATTAATCGAGATAATGTTGAATTGTTAAGCAGACAAGTAGAAACAGATCAGATCCGAGTTGCAAGAGGGCAAATAACTTTATCTGATGTATCTCAAACAGAATCTTCTCTAGCCGAAGCACAAGCAAAATTAATTCAAGCTGAAAATGAACTTTTAACTAGTAAGCTTAATTATGAAAATATAATTGGATCTTTAAGCGATGTAAAATCTTTGGATAAAAAATCAATTAAAGAATATCCATTACCTGATAATCTTAATTCGGCAATTGAGATTTCTAAAAAAAATAATCCTGATTTAATTATTGCTAAATTAGAATATGAACAAGCTCAAAAAGATAAATCTATTGCAAAATCAGATCTCGCTCCAACAGCAAATTTATCTTTAGAAAGATCTTATTCAGATGATTTAAGTGCAACATATGATGAAAGAGAGAAAGATACTCTTAAAGCAACTGTTACTTGGCCTTTTTTTTCAGGTGGAAAAAATTTAGCCACATTAAATAAAAACTCGAGTTTAGAAACAAGATCGAGATTACTTTTGGATAGTGTTTCAAAACAAAATCAAACAAACGTTGCTAGCGCATGGTCTAACTATCAATCTAACAAAAGTTTATTAAATTCCGTTCGATTGCAAGTTAGAGCTGCAGAGATTGCAAATGAAGGGATTTCTGCTGAATATAATAGTGGAGCGGGAAGAACTACTTTGGAGGTAATTCAATCTAATTCACTTCTTTTGAATGCCCAGATCTCACTTGCTAATTCAGAGAGAAATTTCATTCTCTCAAAGTTTAATTTATTAAAGTCGGTTGGCTTGCTTCACAGCGAATATTTAAAAATTAACTAAATATCTGATTTTTTAGCCCTAATTAAATTATTCTTGCTAATGAGAACAAAATGTGTACATTTAAAGTATGATTCGAATGTTAAAAAAAGCAAGAAAAGAGGCAAAAAATGACAAAAAATAATTTAAAGGTAGTTAAATCTACCAAAGATCAAGAAATGGATATTAAAGAAAAAAATAAAGCATTAGATGCTGCAATTAGCCAGATAACTGACAACTTCGGAAAAGGTTCAGTTATGAAGCTAGGTGAAAAAAGAGCTATGGATATTGAGTCAATATCTACAGGTTCTTTAAGTTTGGATTTAGCTTTAGGAATAGGTGGTTTACCTAAAGGAAGAATTGTTGAAGTTTATGGACCAGAGTCATCTGGAAAAACAACATTAGCACTACAAGTTGTCGCTGAAGCTCAAAAAGCTGGTGGAATTTGTGCTTTTGTTGATGCGGAACATGCTCTAGATCCTGTTTATGCAAAAAAATTAGGAGTAAATACTGAAGAGCTTTTAATCTCTCAACCAGATGCTGGTGAGCAAGCTTTAGAAATCGCTGATACGTTAGTAAAATCAGGCTCTATTTCAGTTATTGTAATCGACTCAGTTGCAGCTCTAACTCCAAAAGCTGAAATTGAAGGTGAGATGGGAGATCATCACGTTGGTCTTCAATCAAGATTAATGAGTCAAGCTTTAAGAAAATTAACCGGTTCAATTTCAAATACAAATACAATGATGATTTTCATTAATCAAATTAGAATGAAAATTGGAGTTATGTTTGGAAGTCCTGAAACAACATCAGGAGGAAATGCACTTAAGTTTTATTCATCTGTAAGAATGGACATTAGAAGAATTGGTGCAATTAAAGATAAAGATGAAATTATTGGAAATACTACAAGAGTAAAAGTAGTTAAAAATAAAGTTGCACCACCATTCAAAGTTGTTGAGTTTGATTTAATGTATGGAAGAGGAATTAGCAAAATGGGTGAATTGGTCGACCTAGGTGCTAAAGCTGATATTATTGAAAAATCGGGAGCATGGTATGCTTACAAGGGTGAAAAGATAGGACAAGGTAGAGAGAACGCAAAATCTTATCTTGCTCAAAACCCTAAAGTTGCAGCTGAAATAGAAATGGCAATTAGAGAAAAAGCTGGTGTAATTTCAAAGAAAATTGAAGGAAATCCATTAAGTCCTGAAAAAATTGAAAAGGAGAAGAAAGTAGCTGAAAAAGAAGAGGCTACAAAAGAAGCTACTCCTACTAAAAAGAACTAGAATTAAAGGTCATCTTTAAATTATAAAGGCGCTTATTATAAGCGCCTTTCCCCCTTATCGTTATCTAGACATAGAACAAAAAAGCTGTATTTTAAAAATATGGCAGACAAATCATTAAATGAAATAAGAAGTACTTTTCTCAAATACTTCGAGAAAAATGATCATAAAATTGTTGAGTCTAGTAATTTAGTTCCAAATAATGATCCAACCCTAATGTTCGCTAATTCTGGAATGGTCCAGTTTAAAAATGTATTTACTGGTTTAGAAAAAAGAGATTATCAAAGAGCAACTACTTCGCAAAAGTGTGTTAGAGCTGGTGGAAAACATAATGATTTAGAAAATGTTGGTTACACACCAAGACATCATACATTTTTCGAAATGTTAGGAAATTTTTCTTTTGGTGATTATTTCAAAGAGAAAGCAATATACTATGCGTGGGATTTAATTACTAAAGATTTTGGTTTAGATAAAAATAGGCTTTATGTAACTGTTTTTCATGAGGATGATGAAGCTTTCAATTTTTGGAGGAAAATAGCGGGTTTTAGTGATGATCGGATTATAAGAATTTCAACATCTGATAACTTTTGGTCCATGGGTGAAACTGGACCATGTGGCCCATGTTCAGAAATTTTTTATGATCATGGAGACCATTTAAAAGGTGGTTTACCTGGTTCTAAAGATGAAGATGGAGATCGATTTATTGAAATTTGGAACCTAGTTTTTATGCAATACGAACAAGTTTCAAAAGATAAAAGAATTAATTTACCAAAGCCTTCGGTAGATACAGGAATGGGATTAGAGAGAATTGCAGCTTTACTTCAAAGCACACATGATAATTATGAAACAGATCATTTTCAAAAACTAATTCTATCGACTTCAGAAATAGTCAAGAAAAAACCAGACCAAAACAATCTTTCAAGTTTTAGAGTTATTGCAGATCATTTAAGAGCAAGTTCATTTTTAATCGCGGAAGGAGTTTTGCCATCTAATGAAGGAAGAGGTTATGTTCTTAGAAGAATTATGAGAAGAGGAATGAGACATTCTCACTTGTTAGGATCAAAGAACCCAGTTTTCTATAATTTATTCGAAACATTAAAAAATGAAATGTCAGGAAACTATCCTGAATTAAATAGAGCAGAGTCATTGATTAAAGAAACACTTAAAATGGAGGAGGAAAAATTTTTAATTCTTTTAGATAGGGGAATAAAAATATTAAATGATGAAATTTCTAAAATAGATAAAGTTCTTCCTGGTGATGTTGCATTTAAATTATATGACACTTATGGGTTTCCATTAGATCTAACAGAAGACATTTTAAGAAATAAATCTTTATCTATCGATACAAAAAAATTTCAATCGCTAATGCAAGAAAGTAGAGAACTTGCAAAAAAAAATTGGAAAGGATCAGGAGATGCTGCAGTAGAGGATATTTGGTTTGGAATTAAAGATAAATTAGGTGCAACGGAATTTTTGGGGTATGAAACAAATCAAGCTGAAGGTGTAATTTTATCATTATTAAAAAATAACAAAGAAGTTAAAGACTTAAAATCAAATGATGAAGGAATGATTATAACCAATCAAACACCTTTTTATGGAGAGTCGGGCGGTCAAGTTGGTGATACCGGAGAAATTATTTCTGGAGATTTTAGATTTGAAGTAACAGATGTACAAAAAAAATTAGGAGATCTTTTTGTTCATTATGGAAAAGTAATTAGTGGATCAATAAAATTGAATGACAGTGTTGAGATGAAAATAAACGAAACAAGAAGAAATGATACAAGGGCTTATCATTCAGCAACACATTTATTACATGAGTCTTTGAGAAGAGTTTTGGGTACACACGTAACTCAAAAGGGATCTTTAGTTGAGCCAAGTAGATTGAGATTTGATTTTAGCCACATGAAACCTATTTCAGAAGATGAAATCAATAAAATTGAAAAATTCGTAAATTTAATGGTATCTAAAAAAACAGACGTTAAAACACGATTAATGACACCTGATGAAGCAGTTGAAAATGGCGCTTTAGCTTTATTCGGTGAAAAATATGGAGAAGAGGTAAGAGTTCTTTCAATGGGTGATGATGATGGAAAATATTTTTCTACTGAACTTTGTGGTGGAACTCACGTCAAAAATACAGGTGAAATTGGTCAATTTAAAATTACTAGTCAGTCTTCCATTGCAGCAGGAATAAGGAGAGTTGAAGCTTTAAGAGATAAACAATTAGAGGATTTTTTAAAGAATAAAGAAAAATTACTCAATCAATCATCTGAGAAAAATGAAGAGTTAATTAAGGATCTTACAAAACAAATAATTGGATTGGGTGGCAAACCAAATATAGATCAATCAGATCAAAAGTTGTTAATTAAAAACTTGACCAAACAATTAGAAACCTTGTCTGTTAAAGTTATATTAAATGATAAGACAAAAAATCAAATTAAGGATGAGGAAATTAAAGGTACAAAAATTAGATTTCAAAAAGTAGATGGCCTTCCTACTAAAGAATTAAGAAAACTTGTAGATGATGGTAAAAAACAATTAGGTGAGGGAATTGTTGTAGTTTTTGCTTTTAAAGACGATAAAGTGGGTGTTGCAGTTGGTGTAACAAATAAATTGACTGATAAGTTTGATGCTGTCAAATTTGTTAAATTGAGTTCCGAAATTATTGGTGGACAAGGAGGTGGTGGTAGAAAAGATTTTGCTCAAGCTGGTGGACAAGATTCAAACAAGATCAATGAAGCATTTGAAAAAATTAAATCTTTAATTTAATTTTTTTTTTAATCTACCATCTATTTCATCTAAAAATTGATTAGTAGTTAAATATTTACTTGATGGTCCAATCAATATAGCTAAGTCTTTGGTCATAGCACCACTTTCAACACACTCAATACAAACACTTTCAATTGTATTAGCAAAATTTATTAATTCTTTATTTGCATCAAGCTTTCCTCTATGCGCCAAACCTCTTGTCCACGCAAAAATTGATGCAATTGGGTTTGTTGATGTTTCTTTTCCTTGTTGATGCATTCTATAATGTCGAGTAACAGTGCCATGAGCAGCTTCAGCCTCCATAATTTTCCCATCTGGTGTTAATAAAGTACTAGTCATTAAACCTAAAGAACCATAACCTTGGGCCATGGTATCTGATTGGACGTCCCCATCATAATTTTTACAAGCCCAAATATATTTTCCACTCCATTTCATTGCACATGCGACCATGTCATCGATCAATCTATGTTCATAGGTCAAATTATTTTTATCAAATTCTTTTTTGTATTCTTTGTCAAAAACTTCTTGAAAAATATCTTTAAACCTACCATCGTATTGTTTTAGAATTGTATTTTTTGTTGACATGTAGACTGGCCATTTTTTTATTAATCCATAACTAAAACAAGATCTCGCAAAATCTTTAATAGATTTATCAAGATTATACATTGATAAAGCTACACCTGGACCAGTGAAATTAAACACTTCGTATTTAATTTCATTTTTTCCATCTTCAGATGTCCATTTGACCTCCATTTTTCCTTTTCCTGGAACTTTAAAATCTGTTGCACGATATTGATCGCCGAATGCGTGTCTTCCAATTATTACTGGATCAGTCCATGAGGGAACTAATTTGGGAATATTTTTACAAATAATTGGTTCTCTGAATACTGTGCCTCCAATAATATTTCTAATTGTACCATTTGGAGATCTCCACATTTTCTTTAATTTGAATTCCTCAACTCTTGCTTCATCTGGGGTTATAGTTGCACATTTAATACCTACACCAACTTTTTTAATTGCGTTCGCTGAGTCTATTGTTATCTGGTCATCAGATTTGTCTCTACTTTTCATGCCTAAATCATAATATTCAATGCCAAGATCTAGATAAGGTAGAATTAATCTGATTTTGATAAAGTCCCAGATTATTCTGGTCATTTCATCGCCGTCGAGCTCTACTATAGGGTTTTTTACTTTGATTTTACTCATTTAATTGAAATATATCTTATTAATTGAATTTCGTAGTTTTATATACATATTAATCAAAAATTATCAAATATAAGAACATGTTTAGTAAAATTTTTCCAAAACTCCACTCTGAAGGTTATAAGTTTATTATAATCGCAGTTGTATTAACGATTATTCTTTATAACTTTAGTGGCTTTCTAGGTTTAATAGGAATTCTCTTAAGTGTTTGGGTTTATTATTTTTTTAGAGATCCAGAAAGAGTAATAATTAATGATGATAATTATCTAGTGAGTCCTGCAGATGGGGAAGTAATTAAAGTTGAAGAAATTGAAGGCCCAAAAGATCTAGGATTAGAAAATAAAAGATTTCATAAAATAAGTATATTTATGAATGTTTTTGATTGTCATGTAAATAGAACACCCTGTAAGGGAACAGTTGAAGAAATTTTATATAAACCAGGAAAATTTTTTAATGCCTCTTTTGATAAAGCAAGCGAGGAAAATGAGAGAAATTATTACAGAATTAAAGATGTTCATGGAAACAATATTATAATAGTTCAAATAGCTGGATTAGTTGCTAGAAGAATAGTTTGCGAAACAAGCAAAGATCAGGAATTAATGCAAGGAGAAAGAATTGGAATGATAAGATTTGGAAGTAGAGCAGATGTTTATTATGAAAATTATAAACCTTTAGTAAAAATTGGTCAGCGATCAATTTCAGGAGAAACACTTTTAGCAAAAAAATAATATGCAGCAACTTAAAAAAGATAATTTTAAAGTTATAACTGACAAAAAAAGCGCAAGAAGTATATTGCCGAATATGCTTACACTTATAGGTGTATGTATTGGATTAACTTCTATACGTTTTGCGTTAGATGAAAAATTTGAGTTTGCTATAATCGCAATTATTTTTGCAGCTTTAATTGATGGATTGGATGGAAGAATCGCAAGATTGATAAAGGGAACTTCAAAAGTTGGAAAAGAATTAGATTCACTCACAGATATGATAAGTTTTGGGGTTGCGCCAGCTTTTATAATGTATTTTTGGAAATTAAATAGTTTAGGAAGATTTGGTTGGTTACTATGTTTGATCTATGTAATTTGTGTAGCGTTAAGACTTGCTCGATTTAATATAAATTCAAACCAAGAACCATCTTGGAAAGATAATTTTTTTGAGGGCATACCTTCTCCTGCTGGAGGAATTTTAGTATTAACTCCATTAATCTATAGTTTAAGTGGATTTGATTTAGTTCAAATTAATTATGACTACATAGTTCCAACTTTTTTTATAATCATCTCTTTTCTACTTATTAGTAAATTTCCAAGTTATTCTTTTAAAAAAATTGTTATTCCAAGAAAAACTACAATTTTTTTACTATTTGGTATTGTTTTATTCTTTGGTCTATTACTGATTTATACTTTCAATGTTATTGCAATTAGCTCATTTATTTATTTAGGTCTTTTACCAATAAGTTTTTTACATTATCAAAAATTAAATAAAAAAAATCGCAATGAAAAAACCCAAGATGATGATGATAATCTTGAGGATGTTCTTTGATGAAAAAAAATGTAATTGTTTCATTAGCTGATGCCAATTATTATCCACTTTTAGATGAATTGATAAATTCAATAAGAAAATTTAAACAAAGTGAAAATTTTTCGATTTGTATTTTAGATGCGGGTTTAGAAAAAAAACAGAGACAAGAATTAGCTAAAAAAGTTGATGAAATTAAAACAGCAGAATGGGATATTGATGTTCCTGCTTATAAGGTTAAAGATAAAGAGTGGCTTAAAAGCCAAGTATCAAGAGCATATCTACCAAAATATTTTCCTAATTACGAAAAGTATTTGTGGATTGATTGTGATGCATGGGTTAACGACTGGGACTGCGTTGAGCTTTACTTTAAAGCATGTGAAAATGGAAAACTTGGAATTACACAAACAATAGGACCAGGTTATAGAATTACATCAAAAGTAAACTGGTTATTTGGAAAGCTTGCAATTATTAAATCACAAAATTTCAAACACGCAATAAAATCCAAAATAGGTTATGCAAAAGCAAGAAAACTAGCCTTTGCACCACATATTAATATTGGAGTTTTTTCAATGGAAAAAAATTCTCCAGGTTGGCAAATATGGCAAAAAAATCTAATACAAACATTAAAGGCTGGAAATATTTTTGGATCAGAGGGATTAGCAATAAACATGTCGGTTTATATAGACGAACTCATTACGGAGTTTCTTCCTCTTAATTGTAATTGGATTACGAGTAATTTGTTGCCTAAATTTGATGAGAATAAAAACACTTTTGTAGAACCTTTTTTACCAAACAATAAAATTGGAATTATGCATCTCGCAGCAGGTATCTGGAAAGATGGAAAAGATATGCGAACAAATAAAGAAGTTAAAATACAAATAGAAAATCTTGAGGGTAAGCTTTTAGAAAAGAGTTTAAGATTTGAAAATTAATTGAAAAAAAATAAGATTTCAAAAAACTGGATTAACAAACAACGTAGAGATACTTACGTTAAACAGTCTAAAATTGATGGTTATAGAGCTAGGTCAGCATATAAATTAATTGAGATTGATGAAAAATTTAACATTTTTAAAGGAGGGCTGACTGTAATTGACATCGGTGCAGCACCAGGAAGTTGGTCTCAGTATGCCTCAAGAGTTGTAAAAAATGGTAAAATTATTTCTGTCGATTTAAAAGAGATGACACCAATTTTTAATACAATTCAGATAAAAGGAGATTTTACAGAACAAATTACACAAGACAAAATTAAAAAAGTATTAATTAATAAATCAGATGTAATCATGTCTGATATGGCTGTTAATACAACTGGTATTAAAAATATTGATTCAATTCAGACAGGAGAATTATGTATGGAGGCAATGAATTTTTCAAAAAATGTAATTAATAACAATGGATATTTTATTTCTAAAATTTTTATGGGTGGGTCATTTAATGAGATAATAGATCTTGGAAAAAAAATATTTAAAGAAGTTAAAGTGTTTAAACCTAAATCTAGTAGAAAAGACTCAAAAGAAAGCTTTATAATTTGCAAAAAAATCCGAACGACACTTTAGACACTTTAAAAATAAAAGGAATCATATATAAATCATTATGGTTCCTATAAATGAAGCATTAACCTTTGACGATGTAACTCTTGTACCAAAGTACTCTGAGATATTACCAACAGAAGTTGATACAAGTATAAAACTCACAGATACTCTTAAATTAAGAATTCCTCTTTTATCATCTGCAATGGATACAGTGACAGAGAGCAAAATGGCAATTGCAATTGCTAAAGTAGGAGGAATTGGCGTGATTCATAGAAATTTAGAAATTAAAAAACAAATTGATGAGATTAAAAAGGTAAAAAAAAACAAACTAATTGTAGGAGCAGCAGTTGGAGCTGGTCCGAATGAGCTTAAAAGAGCTAAAGCGATTATTAATGAGGGAGTGAATTTAATAGTAGTTGATACTGCACACGGACATACAAAGAAAGTTTCAGAAATAGTTAAGTTGATTAAAAGATTAAAGCCTAAAAAGACAGCTTTGTGTGCAGGCAATATCGCAACTCCTGAGGCTGCAAAATTTTTGTTAAAATTAGGTGTCGATATTATCAAAGTTGGAATTGGGCCAGGTTCAATTTGTACAACAAGATTAGTTGCTGGTATAGGAGTACCTCAATTAAGTGCAATTCTTTCTGTCAGAAATGGAGTTAGAAATAAAAATGTTAAGATTATCTCTGATGGCGGAATCAAATATTCAGGAGATTTAGCCAAAGCTTTTGCTGCTGGTGCTGACGCAGTAATGATAGGATCTTTATTTGCTGGTACAGATCAAACTCCAGGAAAAATTATAAAAAGAAATGGAAAATTGTTTAAGAGTTTCAGAGGCATGGGATCTGTAGGGGCAATGAACAAAGGATCAGCAGATAGATATTTTCAAACTAAACAAAAAGATATTTCTAAATATGTTCCAGAGGGTGTTGAGGGTTTTGCCAGATATAAGGGTGATGTTAAAAACATTGTTCATAAACTGATAGGTGGATTAAGATCTTCCATGGGCTATTTGGGATCTAAACAAATAAAATATTTAAGAAATAAGCCAAAATTTGTAAAAATAACAAAAGCAGGATTTTACGAGAGCATGGTTCATAATGTAGATATTGTTAAAAATGAAAAAAAGTACTGATGATTAAATTAATAAAAATATCAATTATAACATTCTTAATTCTTGGATTTTTAAACACATCCTATAGCAAAGAAAATTTTTTTGATGAAGGGTTAAGATTATTCCAAGAGAAGAAATATGAAGATGCAAAATTTTTGTTAGAAAGAAGTATTGTTTTCAATCCTAAACATGCAAAATCATATTTATATTTAGCAAAAATTTACAAAGAAGAAAAAGATCAAAAAAATGAAGAAAAAAATTTAGAGGCAACTTTGTTAATAGATCCATCTAATGAGGATGCGATTTTGATGCTTATGGAAATTGGTATTGAAAAAACTAACTATTCAAAGGTAAAAGAGTTATCTGAAAGATTTACAAAAGTTTGTAAAAAACTATGTAACGAAAATAAAAAAATTTTAAAAGACTTGAAGAATCTAGAACCAAAAAATAATGAGTCTTAATATAAATTTAGACAAAATCCTAATAATTGATTTTGGTTCCCAATTTACACAATTGATAGTAAGAAGAGTAAGAGAACTAGGTGTATTTTCAGAACTAGTTAGCCATAAAAAGATCAGAAATTTTCATATTAAGGAGTCTGTAAAAGGCATTATCTTATCAGGAGGGCCTCTAAATGTTTATGAATTAAATGATCGTTTATTTGACAAAAAAATTTTGACACTTGGAATTCCAATTTTAGGAATTTGTTTTGGACATCAAATTCTCTCAAAATTTAATGGTGGAAGAGTAAAACAATCCAAACATAGAGAGTTTGGTTTAGCAAGAATTTTTAAAAAAAATGAGAGTTTACTCACAAAAAATTTCTTTAATAAAAAAATAAATAAAGTTTGGATGAGCCATTCAGATCAAGTTTACAGGTTACCAAAAAAATTCAAAGTAATTGCATCAAGTAAAAATTCAAAATATGCAATTATAGAAAATACAAATAAAAAATTTTTTGGTGTTCAATTTCATCCTGAAGTTACTCATACAGATAATGGTTTTAAAATAATTAGTAATTTCACATTTAGGATATGCAAGATAAAAAAAAATTGGTCTCTCAAAGATCAAAAAATTCAACTTATTAATCAAATTAGATCTCAAGTTGGATCAAATAAAGTAATATGTGCATTATCTGGTGGAGTAGATAGCAGTGTTGTTGCTCAACTTCTTAATAAAGCAATAGGTAAAAAATTATACTGTATTTTTGTTAACACAGGTCTTTTAAGAAAATATGAGGAAAATCAGGTCATAAAAACATTTAAACAACGATTGAAGATGAATTTAATTTATGTAAATGCCGAGAGGGAATTTATTAGAAATTTAAAAAATGTTTCAGATCCAGAAAAAAAACGCAAAATAATTGGTAATTTATTTATTAAAATTTTTGAAAAATACTCAAAAAAGATTAAAGATGTAAAATATCTTGCCCAAGGAACACTTTATCCAGATTTGATTGAAAGCAGATCAGTCACTGGAAGTCAAACATCAAAAATTAAATCCCATCATAATGTCGGAGGTTTACCGAAAAGAATGAAACTAAAGTTGGTGGAGCCATTAAAGTTTTTATTTAAAGACGAGGTAAGAAAACTGGGATTAGAATTAGATCTTAATAAAGAAATTATTCAAAGACATCCTTTTCCAGGACCAGGCTTGGCAATAAGAATGCCAGGTGTAATTACTAAGGAAAAAATTAATATTCTAAAAGAAGCAGACTTTTATTTTATAGAAGCTTTAAAAAAACATAATATTTATCATAAAATTTGGCAGGCTTATGCTGCGTTACTACCAGTTAAAACAGTGGGAGTAATGGGTGATAATCGAACTTACGAGTATTTATGTTTATTGAGAGCTATAACCTCTGAGGACGGCATGACTGCTGATTTTTATGAATTTAAAAAACCATTTATTCAGGAAATCTCAAACAAAATTGTGAATAGTATAAAAGGTATTAATAGAGTAGTTTATGATATAACTTCAAAACCTCCAAGCACTATTGAGCTAGAGTAAGAATGAATAAAAAGATAAAAAAAATTCTTAAAAAAAAAAATAAATCAAAAATAATTTGTCTTACAGCTTACTCCAAAAATATTGCCTCAATCCTAGATAAACATTGTGATATTGTGTTGGTAGGAGATTCACTTGGATCTGTTCTCTATAATTATAAATCCACAAAAGAAGTAACCCTAAATAACATGATAAATCATTCAAAAAGTGTAAAGCTTGGACTAAAAAAAGCTTTGATGGTAGTTGATATGCCTTATAAAACATATCGAAACCCAAGGGAAGCTCTTAAAAATACAAAATTAGTTTTAAAAGAAACTAAATGTGACGCAGTAAAACTTGAAGGTGGTAAGAAAATAATTCCAATTATAAAAACTCTAATTAAAAACAAAATCCCAGTGATGGGCCATATTGGTATTTTACCTCAAACAGATAAAAAATTTTTCTTTAAAGGTAGAAAACAGACAGAAAAAAATAAGATTATAAATGATGCTATTTTATTACAAAAAGCAGGAGCTTTTTCGATTGTTTTAGAATGTATTGAAAAAAAACTTTCAAAAGAGTTAACTAAAAATTTAAAGATACCAACCATTGGCATTGGAGCCTCAGTAAATTGTGATGGTCAAGTATTAGTTACTGATGATTTATTAGGACTAACAAATCAAAATTTTAGATTTGTTAAAAAATATATAAATTTGAAAAAAATAATTAACAAGTCTATAAACCAATTTAAGACTGAAGTGTTAAATGAAAAATTTCCAACAGACAAGCATTCATTCAAACTTTAAAGATGTTTTGATTTTTATAGTGCAAAATCCTGTAAAATTTCATTAGAATAAATTTTAGATTATTTACTATTACACCAGGTTTATAATTAACTAATTCTTTGATAAAAAATTTTTTTAAATCAATATCATTTAAATTTTCTATCAAATTTATCTTATTTTCTTTCGTTTTAAAGGTTAAACTGTCTTTAGTTTGATAACTTAATCTCATCATAATTCTATTTTTTTTCTTACAATGGCCGCCTCTATGATAAACCCTGAATGAGTCAATTAAGACTCCATTTCCTTGTCCTTTTACTATCGAAATATTTTCTGAATTATTTTTTTCATCTATGTACTTATCGTCTATCTTACCTCTTTCACCAATAACTGGATTAGAAATTTCATGAGCAGACTTGGAAAAAACTCCTAGAGGATTATTCTTTTTTATAACATGTAGAGGCCCATTTTCGTGATCAACATCACTAACATTTATAAACAAATCTAAACTTTTGTAACCAAAATCGTCTTTATGCCATAACATGGCTCCTCTCTTAGGAAATTTAGTTGGATAATTTTTGTAAATTTTTACTTGATTTAAAATTGGAAAAACTTTTAAATAATCAGTGCTTATTGAGATCATTTTATCTGATATAGCAAACTTCAAAATATCTTGTTTAAGCTTAGAGCTTAAAAAATCAAAAATTTCAATTTTATAAGTTTGATTGCCAGAATTTGTTACATTATATCGTGTTTCATTTTTAAGTTTGGAAAATTCATCATCAATTATTTTCGATAATTTTAGGTCGTTTTCATTAAGTTCATTATTAATAGATTGAGTTAAAACATCTAAATCATTATCTTTATTGACTAATTTACAAAAATTTTTTTTCAATTCCTCATTGTGCTCATTTGAATTTCTTAAGTGTTTTAATTTCCACATAATAAAAATGATTTTTCTGTCAAAATTAATGAAATATTGCCAAAATATTTCATAAACAGGGCATACAAATATTGATAATAATTTTTTATATAACAAAGTTTTTTTAAAATTTATCAGGTATTTCATTATTTATTGTTATACAGTAATTATTTACATATAAAATTCAAAATTTTATTTTACTAATAATTTAAAGTATAGGTAATTACTATTAATTTTTAAATGAAACTTACTAAAATTAAACCAAAATACGAAACTTCTTCTAATCCAAGAATTGGCTTAATCACCTTAGCTAGCGATTTTAGAATTGAAAAAGATTTTAATAATATAATTTATGGAAAAGATATAGATTTGTATTCAAACAGAATTAAATCATATAATCCACTTACTAATGAAACTTTAAAAAAAATGGCTGATGATATCATTGATGTGACCAAGGAAATTTTGCCAGAACAAAAACTTGATTGTGTTGCATATGGATGTACCTCAGGAACTATAGCTGTAGGATATAAATCTATTTATGAGAAAGTAAACATAGCTAAACCTAATACTAAAGTAACCACACCAATTACATCAACAATCAATGCATTAAAAAATCTTAAGATAAATAAATTATCAATATTCACTCCATATACAGACGAAATTAACCAGTCTGTTATAAAATATTTTAAAGAAGAAAATATAGAAATTTCAGAACTATCTTATTTTGATATAGCATCGGATATAGATATCGGAAAAGTCGATTCTGATCATTTATATGATGTGTTGAGTAAACAAGATCTTTCAAAAAGTGATGCACTGTTTGTTTCTTGCACAGCATTACCAGTCTTATCTATAATTAAAGATTTAGAAAAAAAACTTGGAAAAATAGTGTTGTCAAGTAATCAGACATTGATTTGGGAGACGCTTAATCAAATAGAATATAAAAATAAAATTGAAGGTTATGGGGAATTATTTAAAAATTAATTATGCTATTTAGCGAAGAGGAATATAAACAAAGACTTTTAAAAGTTCAAAAAATGATGCAAGAAAAAGGCATCGAAATTCTAATTTCTCACGATACAAATAATATGAATTATTTAACAGGTTATGATGCATGGTCCTTTTATTATGCACAATGTGTAATAGTACATGTTAATGCTGATGAGCCAATATGTTTTGTGAGGGATCAAGATGCAGGAGGAGCTTTTATTAAAACTTATCTAAAAAAAGAAAATATAATTGTTTATGATGAACACTATATTCATACATGGCCAAAACATCCTTATGATTATTTAGTTAAAATAATTAAGGATAAAAAGTGGGATAAACTTTCAATAGGATTAGAAATGGATGCCCATTATTTCACAGCGTTTTGCTATGAAAAAATTAAACAAGGTTTGCCAAATGCAAAAATAAAAGACTCAGAAAGATTAGTGAATTGGGCAAGATTAGTAAAATCTAATACCGAAATTGATTATATGAAATCTGCAGCAAAAATTTCAGAAATAGGAATGAAAACAGCTTTTGATGTAATTAAACCTGGTGTTCGACAATGTGATGCTGTTGGGGAAATACAAAAAGCACTATTTTATGGAACACCTGAATTTGGTGGAGAGTATTCAAGTATTGCAACTTTATTACCAACTGGAAAAGGAACTTCAGCCTCACACCTAACTGCCACACAAGATAAATTTATAGAGGGTGAGGCTACAATTATTGAGCTATCAGGAGTGTATAAAAGATATCATGCTCCAATGGCTCGAACAGTCTTGTTAGGAAAACCTGATCAATTAAAAATTGATACGATGAAAAAAACAATTGAGGCACTTCAAGCAGGAATAGATGCTACAAAACCTGGCAATAAAGTTGATGACGTCGCTCAAGCTTTCTGGAAAGTATTAGATAAATACGGGATAGAAAAAAAATCTAGAACTGGCTATTCGATTGGTATTGGTTATCCTCCAGATTGGGGTGAACATACACTTAATATATATAAAGGAGACATGACACTTTTAAAACCTAATGTTTGTTTTCATATGATTGCTGTAATGCAGTTTGGAAATTGGGGTGTAGAAGCTTCAGAGGCAATTAGGGTGACAGATAAAGGAGCGGAATTATTTTGCAATATGTCTAAAGAACTTCACGTTAAAAGCTAATTATTTAAGGTTGATATTTAGTCACACAAATGTTTTAAAGTTCCATTAATTATGGTCTCAAAAAAAGATTTTGTTAAATTTGATAAAGTCGATAAAAGCTACGACGGTAAAGTCTTAGTTGTAAAAGACCTTCAATTAGATATTGCAGAAGGTGAGTTCATAACGATGCTAGGACCCTCTGGCTCAGGTAAAACAACTTGCTTAATGATGTTAGCAGGTTTTGAAACACCAACTAACGGTGAAATTTATTTGGATGGTAAAGCTATATCCAGTATACCTCCTCACAAAAGAGGAATTGGAATGGTATTTCAAAATTATGCTTTATTCCCGCACATGACTGTGTATGAAAATTTAGCTTTTCCATTAAGAGTGAGAAAAATTCCGAAAGACGAAGCTGATAAAAAAATTGATAAAGCGTTATCAATGGTATCTCTACAAGGTTTTGCCGCAAGGATGCCAGGTCAATTGTCAGGTGGACAACAACAAAGGGTAGCAGTTGCAAGATCATTGGTCTTTGATCCACAACTAGTTTTAATGGATGAACCTCTTGGTGCTCTTGATAAAAATTTAAGAGAAAGCATGCAGTATGAAATCAAACATATTCATGAGAGCATTGGTGTAACAGTTGTTTATGTTACTCATGATCAAAGTGAGGCTTTAACCATGTCCAATCGTATTGCAGTGTTTAATGATGGTAAAGTACAACAGCTTTCTAGTCCTGATGAATTGTATGAAAAACCTGTCAATTCGTTTGTTGCAGAATTTATTGGGGAAAATAATACTTTTGCTGGAGAGATTTCGGATATTTCTGATGGAAAATGTAAGGTAAAATTATCTAATTCAGAAATATTAGCTAATCCTATTTCTGTAAAAGGAAAAGGGGAACGCACGACTGTATCCTTAAGACCTGAAAGGGCATTGATTAACCCAGACGATAAAATGGATAATATTCACAAAGGGAAAATTGAAGAAGTGATTTATCATGGTGATCATACTAGAGTAAGAATTAATTTATTGGGTAACCTAGCTCTATAACCATCAATTTTAGACTGTTTAACGTAAGTAT